>JAGCAH010000053.1 GCA_017652805.1 Thermoguttaceae bacterium
CGTTTGGCGACCATCGTCGGGATCATCTTTTCCTGAACCTGGCTGACTGCTTCTTCCGAGTCCGGAATCTGGTTAAGGATCGTCTTGGTCAACAGAGCGCAAAGAGTACCCGCGACCAGCGCGACAAAGAGTAATAACTTACCGCGTATATTCATAATCAAATCGGCGTCGTTTTCGGCGTTCTCTTATCTCGTCAGGCTCCTTTGCATGGCGCGGACATCACCGCCCGCCGCGGTTCTATGTTATCACAAAACTGAAACGGAGTCTATTATTTTCATCGGCAAAATCGTTATTTGCCGTTGAAAAAAACAGAAAAAAGGGGTGCCATGCCGAGTGAGACCGCTTCGAAAAATATCCCAGCCGAAAAAGATCGCCGAAATTACCCAATCTGCCGCAAAAAGGAGCGCAAAGAAGGGAAGATAGGAAGACGCACGCCCTTTTCAAAAAGTTTCGGAAAAAATCCTTGAATCTCCGGGCGGAAAGGGCTACAATAAACCAGACCGCAACACCGGCCAAGCGAGGAAATTATGAAAAAGTACCTGTTATGTTCAGAAACGGATCGCGGCGTGCGGAGAGTGAAATTCCTAACCGCCGTCATCTTCGGCGCACTCCTGTTTTCAGTCTGTACCGCCGCCGGCGTCATGGCGCAATACCGTGAAGACCCCGTCGACAAAGAACTTGAACGGCGTAAATCCGATTTAGGTTCGGGGGACGAAGCGAAAATCACCGAATTCGCCAACGGATACTATCTCGCCCGCTGGACCCGCCGAGAGAATCTCTCGAAACTCCACACGTTTCGACGCGAGACGGCCGCCGACGTCGCCGCGCTCCGTTCCGAAAGCAAAAAGACGTGTCAGCAGGTTTTAACCGGACTCTTCGCCGAAATGGCTCAGGCCGAAGACCTGATTCCGGCGGTTCGTTACAACGCCGCCCTGGCGATGGGAATGTTCAATGAACGGGAATCGGGCACCGGGGGCGGCGGGGACGCGGGAGTCCCCTACGCGCCGGCAATCGGCGTGATGGCCGAAGTTTTTAACTCCGCGGAAAACGCGGAGAAGGGAAACAAGATTCCCGACTACGTTATCCTGGCGATCCTGATCAACCTTGACCGATACGCCGCGTTGGGCGTCTCCGACCCGGCCGACCGGAAAGCCGTCACCGACGTCTTCCTCAAGACCCTCGATCCCGCTTTCGGGAAGAAACACAACTATTCCGCCGAGACCACCGCCTGGTTCCAGAAGAAGGCGGTCGACGGTCTGGCGGCCTTCGAATCCCCCTCGCAAGGGGAGGGCGATACCGTCATCCTCGATACCTTTATCCGCCTATTGCGGGATAAGGCGATCGACAGCACGGTTCAGTGCGCCGTATTGCGGGGGATCGGCACGATGAAATTCAACGGAAAAGACGACTTTGATTTCGAACCTCTCGTCAGCGCGATCGCGCGCGCGGCCCTCTCACTAAACCAAAAAGAGATTGCCTTTATCGACGAGGAGAATATCCGCTCGCAGGTCGAGAGCACCCAGGGCGGGGCAGGACGAACCGGCGGCGTCATGACTGCGGCAGGGGGGAACTCGGTGAACACCGAGACGGTTGTCTCACGTGTGAAGTACGATGCCGAATCGCTTCGAGCGGCGATTGACGGGGGGAACGGCAAAGGAGGGGTTCTGCCTCAACTCTCCAAAGAGAGCCAGGCGCCGCTGAAAGAAGCGCTCGAATCGCTCCTGAGCCGGATCGACCGAACGAACAATTTCCTGGATTTCGGGGAACAGGGGATCGCCGACGATTTCGACCCGAAAAAGATCAGGCGTCCCAAACCCGTTAAGGGAGCGGAACTGACCTTCATGGTCAATTCGACAATGGTTCGCTACTTCCTTGCCGATGAAACCGATTTCTACCAGGACCTGGCTGAGAACCTTGCTGCCGCCGCGGCTCCCCCCGCGACAACCAACTAGCCGACGTCTCATCCGACCGTGCCGTCGCACAGGAAACGCCGTTAAAATCGGCGATATACACAGTTGCGGCAAACAGGGGGAGTTTTAACGGCGGCCCGTGGCGATTTTCCCCATTATCTTATAGAAAACGTATAGACAGTTTCACGGAAAAAGGGTATCTTTAAATCGGTGTTTTGTGGGAAGGATCCATGAAACACCGGTTTTTTTCGCCGTGCGAAAGCCATCCTTTCCCGGAACAGGACGATGAGAAAAGATTTCTATAAGACATACGGTTTTCGAATTATCTTTGTCGTTGTATTTCTTCTGAGCTTCATTCTGATGGGGTCGCGCCGGACCCTGGAAAGCAACTCGAACGCCGTTGAAGACTGGCTCCCCTCGAATTTTCAGGAAACAAAAGACTACAAATGGTTTCTGAAAAAGTTCCCCTTCGAAAGTTACATCGTCGTCAGCTGGGACGGCTGTCAGTTCGACGAGGCGGGAGAGAGCAAAATCCACGAAGACCAGATCGAGCTGTTCGCGCAGAAACTCGTTCCGAGCCAGACGATCGACAACTTCGCGCTGACCGCGCCGGAGGCGGAGCTTTTGGCCGACCTCGACGTTGAAGAAATTGACGATCGGCTCGATCCGGAACTCGCCGTTCGTTCGTCGCACAAAACCGCGGAAGCGACGGAAGGCGAAACAAACGGTCCCGGTCCGGCATCCCCCAAACTGGCCGCCGCCGCCAACCTTCAGAATTCAGAAAACTATTTCCGATCGGTCATGACCGGTCCCCGTCTGGCGCGTCTGCTCGAAGACTCGTATTCCAAGGCCTCGCGCCGGTTACGCGGAAATCCCGAAGAGCTTCACCACCTGGTCATGGAGCGGCTGACCGGCGTTCTGGTCGGTCCGGACCATAAGAGTACCGCGATGCTCATCACCCTGAACACCGGTTTCAAGGGGGGCGGCAAAAAGATGCAGGAGCTGATCAACCGGGTCAAGGCGATCTCGGTCGAATGCGGACTCCCCGACACGATGAACGTCAAGACCGGCAGCGTCGCTTACCGCGCGTGGTCGGCGGTCGCCGACACGGTTCATGAGATCGTCTACGGTCGGACTCCGCGCGTCGACGGACTGATCATGGGCGGTCCGCCGGTCGACAACGCCGCACTCGACCAGGAGGGAACGCGCACCCTTTACCGCCTGGCGGGGATCTGCGCCATTATCAGTCTGCTCCTGGCGCTCATCTGTCTGCACGACTTCATGCTGACGATGTACACGTTCTGGGTCGCGATCCTGTCGGCGGGTTTGGCGATGGCGATGGTCTCGTTCACCGGGAGCAAGTGCGACTCGATTCTTTTGAGCATGCCCGCCCTGGTCTACGTTCTGGCCATGTCCGGTTCGATCCACCTGATCAACTACTACCACGACGCGATCCGCGACAAGGGGCTCGACGGCGCGGTCGAGCGGGCGGTCAAACACGCGTTTCCCCCGTCGTTCTTCGCGCAGCTGACCACGGCGATCGGGCTCGGATCCCTCTTTACCAGCCAGCTGATCCCGATCGTGAAGTTCGGGTTCTACTCGGCGGTCGGCGTTCTGATGACGCTTCTGCTCCTCTTCCTCTATCTGCCGGCGCTTCTGACGGCGTTCCCGCGCAAGAAGTTCGCCAAGAAATACGCGAACGAGGGTCTCGAAAACCATTCCGGCATTCTGGCCAACTTCTGGCTGAAATACGGCCGATTCGTGGTTCACTATCACGTTCTGCTGGCTGCCCTCTGTTTCGCCGCAATGCTCTTTTTCGGCGCCAACCTGCCGAAACTCAAGCCTTCGGTCAAGATGATGAACTTCTTCTCACCCGACGCCGACATCATCGCGCACTACACGTGGCTCGAAGAGAAGCTCGGTCCTCTGGTTCCGATGGAAGTGGTTCTCTGCTTCGACAACGCCCAGCTCAGTCCCGAACGCTACGGAACCGCCGCGCGCCTGGACCTGGTCAACCGGATCTGCAGCGAACTGAAAGAGAATATCCGCGACAAGGAGGACGACACGCCGCTGATCGGCGGGGCGCTTTCGGTGGCGACCTTTACCCCCGACCTGGCGACGCTCTGCGAGCCCGACACGACCGCCTGGCGGATTGTCGGCTCGGCGCTCGGCAATAATATCGACGAGAACCGCGGGGCGCTCAAAGACTATCTCACCATCGAGGGGAATCCGTCGATCGCGGAGATCATCGCGGTCGCCGACGAAGAGATTGCTCCCGCCAAAGAAGCCTATTCGCAGAAGCGCGTTCTCCTGATGGGGTCGCTTTCCTCAAAGGAACAGCAGGCCTATCTCGGCGCGGATATCGCCGCCGACGGCTATGATCCCGCGACGCCGCCGGTCTATGAAGACGCCGGCAATATCGCCGACACTTCGAACCGGGCCGACGTCGAGGATTTCCGCAAAGCCGAAGAGAAACTCCTTTCGGCACTCCGTCTTCACGCGCTCCTCGAAAAGAAACGTCCGGAACTCGAAGAAGCGGGGATCACCGACCTTTCCGGAATCATGAGCAAGATCACCGCGGGAAAACCGTACCGTTCGATCACCACCGGCACCGAATCGAGTGAACTCTACCGGGCGTGCCGCCTCTGGCAGGAGAAGCGGGGAATCGAATTGTGGCGGATCAGCATTCGGGTCTGGTCCCTGAAAAAAGACGTCGACTACTCGGACCTGATCAACCAGGTCAAGAAGGTCGTTCAGCCGCTCCTGGGAGAAGAGTCCCAGGAGCTGATGGTCGACGTGTTTCACATCGACACCGACAAATACGACTACCTGACAAACGCCGGGCTGGGCGAAATCGCCCCGCCGCAGAACGTGCTGGGCGGTCTCATGGAAAAGGCGACCGACTACTCCTATCTGAAGACCGAAGACCCGCTTCTTCAAAAAGTCCGCGGCGATTTCAAAGCCTGCTGTGAAGACGCGTCCGTCGAAGGAGATGCCGGGGCGCACAGCGACGACGTCATCTTCCCCGCCGGAATTTCGGCGAAATACACCGGAATGGTTCCGCTTGTCTACAAGACGCAGCACGCGCTGATCAACGGCCTGGTCAAGAGTATCATCATGGCGTTTTTGATCATTGCAGTCGTCTTTGTCTTCTATCTGAGAAGCCCCTCCTGCGCGCTGGTCGCGATGATTCCGAATATCTTCCCGGTGATCATTGTCTTCGGCTTCATGGCGTGGGCGGGAATTGTGGTCGACGTCGGCACGATGATGACCGCCAGCGTCGCGCTGGGGGTCGCGGTCGACGATACGATGCACTACCTCACCTGGTTCTCGGACGGCGTCGACAACGGCCTGACCCGAAAACAGTCGGCGGTCGAGGCGTACAAGCGATGCGCGCCGGCGATGACCGAATCGTCCTTAATCGCCGGGCTCGGTCTTTCGGCGTTTATGTTCAGCACGTTCGTTCCGACCCAGCGATTCGGCCTTTTGATGCTGACGATCCTCTTTGTGGCGGAGATCGGCGACTTGGTCTTCCTCGCCTCTCTGCTGACCAGCCCTCTGGGGAACTGTTTCGTCAAGCGTTCCGAGCGGCAGAGGAAACGCGCCGCGGCCAAGCAACAAGCCGAATGATCAAAAAAGAGCCGGCAAGCGCCGGCTCTTTTTATTTGCGATACGCAGTCGTTTCGATCAGCCGAAGACGCGTTTGCGGATCTTGCCGTTGTGCGTCTTCGGGAGCTCGTCGACAAACTCGATATGCCGAATATGCTTAAAGACGGCCAGACGCGCGTTGGCGAACTGGCGGATCTCTTTTTTCAGCTCGTCCGAAGGAACCGCTTTCGGCAGAAGGACGATGACGGCTTTGATCGCCTGGCCGCGGAGCGCGTCGGGAACCCCGACCACCGAACATTCCAGAACCAGGGGGTGCTCGATCACGATGTTTTCGATTTCGACCGGACCGACCCGGAACCCGCCCGATTTGATCACGTCGTCTTTTCGGCCGTTGTACCAGAAATACCCGTCCGGATCGACCCACGCCAAGTCGCCGGTATGATAGACCCCGTCGCTGAACGACTTACTGGTGACCGTCTGCTCGTTGAGGTACCCCATCATCAAGCCGGATTGATTCTCGCGAAGACGGATCACGATCTCTCCCGGTTCCCCCGGCGAGACGGGGGTGCCGTCTTCCTTGACCACCTCGATATCGTAGAGGGGGGTCGGCCTCCCCATCGAGCCGCGTCGTGTTTCGTAGCCGGCGATGTTGGCGATCTGGAGAGTCGTTTCGGTCTGCCCGAACCCCTCGGCGATGGCCAGCCCTGTCTGCTCCTCGAACTTCGCCGAGATTTCGGGCGAAAGGAATTCCCCCGCCGAGACGGCGTGGTGCAGCCACGGCAACTCGATGTTCCCCCGCTTCACCATATAACGGTAGACCGTCGGAGGGGCGCAGAAGGTGTTGACCTTATAGCGGTTTAGAATGGTAACCAGCTGGCGCGAGTCGAACGACTCGAAATCGTAGACGATCACCACCGCGCCCATCAGCCACTGCCCGTAGATCTTCCCCCAGGAAGCTTTTCCCCAGCCAGTATCGGCGACGGTCATGTGCAGGCCGTTTTCCTCAACCCGCTGCCAGTATTTGGCGGTCAGAATGTGCGCCAGGGAATAGGTGTGATTGTGCGCGACCGCTTTCGGGTAATCGGTGGTGCCGGAGGTAAAATAGACGATCATGATATCCGAAACGCTGGTCGGAATCCGCTCGAGCGTCTCGGGCATATAGGCGATATCCTCTTCGAGGTTCCGGAGTCCGTACTTGTTCGGGCCGTAGGTCCAGATCTCTTTCAGGCCGGAAAGTTCTTCTTTCACTTCCTGAAGAATTCCAGCGATCCCGTCGTCGGCCAGGGCGATGACGTAACTGATTCCGATTTTATGGACACGGTAGACGACATCTTCCAGCCGGAGCATGTGCGAGACGGGCACCGCGATCGCGCCGATCTTGTGAAGGGCGACGATCACGAACCAGTAGGCGTAACAGCGTTTCATCATCAGCATGACCCGGTCGCCCCGTTTCACCCCTCGCGCACGGAGGGCGTGAACCGTCTGGTTGCTGAGCCGACGGATCTGGTCGAACGTGAACCGCCGTTCGTTCTTCTCGGCATCGATCCAGAGAAGCGCGAGCTTTTCGGGAGTCACCTCGGCAATCCGATCGACCACGTCGTAACCGAAATTATAATCTTCGGGATACGTGAGATCGAAACGGACCAGACGCCCCTGGTCGTCAAATTCTTCGCGGCAAAACTGCTGATAAAACATAGACGCTCCTGCGATCCGGTTCAAAAAACCGGGTTTTTCCGTTCGTACCATTATATCAATTTGATTCGGAATGACCAGATTCCGGCGACGGACGCGGATGAAGAATTTCGGAAAGGAGTTCGGCGAACTCGACGAACCGCGGACCGGGAATCGTCGCGTAATCGACCAGGATCGGATAGACGCGGCCGTCGCGAACCGCGGTCAGAGAATCGGCAAACGAATCCCAGTCATGCCGATAGAGCTCTTCAAGCTCGGCGGCTTCAGCGGCCGGAACCGCGCCCAGAGACGAAAGGTCGATGATAACGTCGGGATTCGCCTCGAGAATCCCCTCGCGCGAGAGGGTCGGTACCGCCGAAGCGGCGTCGGCCAGGACGTTCGACGCTCCGGCCAGGCGGAGGAGATCGTTAAAGTAGCGGTTCTTCCCCGCCGCGTAGATTTCGCGGACGTTCCGTTCCCCCAGGTCGCGGTCGAGTACCATCAGAACCGAGACCGGTTCCCCCCCCTGAGTTACGCGCATCTTTTCGAGACGCTCCTCGGATCGGGTGCGGAGCGCCTTTCCCGCCTCGGGAACGCCGCACCGCCGGGCGATTTCTTCGAACGAGTCGAGGATTCCCGGCACCGAGGCGTGGTCGACCGAAAGGGTCTCTATTCCCGCGCGGGCGAGCTTTTCGGCCAGGTCGTGATGCTCGCGCAAAAGAACCGCCAGATCGGCATGAAGTTCGACGATCCGTTCGACATTCGGATTATAGAGCCCGCCGAGTTTCGGCAACTCGCCGACTTCGGGAGGGTATTTACAGTAATCGGAAACGCCGACCACTCGATCTCCCAGACCCAGGGCGAAAAGGGTCTCGGTCACGCTCGGGGTAACCGAAACGATCCGAGTCGGCGTTGTTTCGGCGGCCTTTTCGGACAGCGCGGCGTTGTTTCGACAGCCCGTCGGAACAAGGAGAAGGGAGAGAATCCCCGCGACAAATAGTTGAAACCAGACACGCCGGGAGAGGCTTTTCATTTTTCAAAATCCCGCCAGGAAAGGCTCGGCTGGATTCCCTGGTTGTTTTGATATTTTCCGCTGCGGTAAGGAACGAAATCTCCGTCGACGGTATGATAGTAAATCTGGCAGATCTCGATTTCGGGGTAGACGCGAATCGGCGAGACCGCGTGAATTTCAAGGGTCCAGTATCCCGAAAAGCCGATATCGCCGAACCCGGCGGTTACATGGACACAGAGCCCGAGCCGGCCGATCGACGAGCGCCCTTCGAGCATAGGAACGTATTTTTCGGTACGGGTATATTCGACCGTCCGTCCCAGATAGAGCCGACCCGGCTCGAGGATGAGCCCTTCGGGTGGGATGACGAGCGTTTCGTAGGGGTTCGGCTTTTTGACGTCGAGGATCTCGCCGGTATAAACGAGAAGCTCGTTATGAAGCCTGAGATTATAGCTGTTCGGATTCAGCCGCGACTCGTCGTACGGGTTAATCTCGATCGTTCCGTTTTTGATCTCCTCGCGAATCTTCAAACCTGAAAGTATCATCGTCGTTCCTTTCGTTTACGGATATTACGCTATTATAAGGGAATACCGCGAGAAAAAAAGGGAACTTTTCTGAAAAAAACGGCGCGGCGCCGAAGGGGGAAAACGGCGGCGAAGCAACCTACCGCGTCCGCGCGATCGCCGCGGGTCTACCGACCGGTTCTCCGCGGAGTCAGGCGGCATTATAATGTCTGCCCGAAGGACATTAGCGGAGACGGGGATGTTGAAATGGGAGACCGTGCCTTTTTGAGCAATAACGGGCTTGGCGAGACGGGCAACAACAGCCTGACCGATCCTCGGCGGCGGCCGCCGTCGATTCAGTCTTCACCGAATACGGCTCGGCGGATCCCGACCCGAATTCGGATCTCTCCTGAACCACTGTTTTCACGGGAATCCCAACGACGAAAAGCCGAAATTTTTTAATTTGTTCTGTACGTTTTACCTATCTTGTTGAAGGTGCTCTTTTTTGATTTTGTGGCAAAGAGATTTTCAGCTTTTTCGGGCGGAAATAGACGTGCGGATTGACAAATGGGGCAAGGTAAGTATAAATAGGTAAGCATACTCGACATGAAGGGTTATTCCCATAATCCGACGCATTGATGAAACAACCTGTCGTTTTAACACCCCCCGCGCTTGGCAAGATCCGTTTTTCCCATCCCTTTCGGAAACTTCCGCAGCGGGGCATCAGTGTCAGCGAGAGTGGTTTCGACAGAGCCGAACGAAAATCCTTCCTTTATTATCGAATTCCGTTTTGAGGAGATGGTATGAAATCCCATTTTAAGACCCGAAAACTTCGTCTTGAATCCCTTGAAGAACGCGCCCTTCTCGCCGTAACGTCGGCCGTATTCGAGCAGGCGGCGGAACTCGCCGCACCAACCTCGTCGGCATCCTGGGTTGTCAACACAACCGACGATCCGGCAGATTGGGATTCGACAGATGATATTCTTTCGCTTCGGGAAGCAATCGCCGCGGCGAAGACGGGCGACACGATCACGTTCGACACCTCATTAGCCGGAAAAACGATCACGCTCGCCGGGACGGAGCTGGAAATCAGCAACGGGATCACCATCGACGCGTCTTCCGCCGTCGGGATCACGATTAACGCCAATCAAAAGAGCCGGGTTTTCCACATTAACATTTCCGACGAGGGTGCCGACAATACGGTGAAACTGGTCAGTCTGAAAATTACGGGCGGAAACACAGACGAGGAAGGCGGCGGGATTTGGAACGAGAACGCCGAGCTTACGATCGTTAACTCGGTTATCTACGGAAACGTTGCGGAGATGTCCGGCGGCGGGATCGAATCGTCTAGTTCGCTTACGATCGTTAACTCGGTTATCTACGGAAACGTTGCGGAGGTGTCCGGCGGCGGGATCGAATCGTCCAGTTCTCTAACTGTCATCAATTCAACGATTTCGGGTAACTCCGCGAGCGGTGAAGATTCTTCGGGGGGCGGAATAAACAGCTTGGGCGACGTGACACTCACGAACACGATTGTTTCGTTCAACTACGCCGTTGATCACAACAATGTTTATACTCCGGGTAACTCGCCTGTCCGTACCAACAGCATCGTCAACGATAACGACAACGGGGGCAGCGACGAATACATCGATCCCGGTTTCGTCGTCAAACCGGTCTTTGAAGCCGGCGTCCTTACGAACGCTGAATCCCTCGACCTTTCGCTCAGGACGGGAAGTGACGCGATCAACGCCGGAACAAATGGCGCCGTCCAAACCGATACCGATATTGCCGGGAATCCGCGTATCGCCGACGGCATCGTTGATATCGGTGCGTATGAGTACCGGAAAACCAATGAAACTCCGTCGACCGTCGTAACAACGGAGCAGGATATCGTTGACGCAACCGACCATCTTATCTCTCTTCGAGAAGCGATTTCGTACGCGGCTGTCGGTGAGACCGTTACGTTCGACGCCTCATTGGCCGGAAAAACGATCATGCTCGCCGGAACGGAGCTGGAAATCACCAGAGGGATCACCATCGACGCGTCTTCCGCCGTCGGAATCACGATCAACGCCAATCAAAAGAGCCGGGTCTTCTCCATCACCGGCGGAAACGAAACGAATCCGGTCAAGCTGGTCAGCCTGACCGTTACGGGGGGGAATGCGGGTGTGAACAGCGAGAATTCCCGTGGCGGCGGGATTTACAACTCCGGTGGCTCTCTTGAGATCGTCGGCTCGACGATTACGGGAAACTTCTCGGATGAAAACGGCGGCGGGATTTACAGCCGAGACGCTACGCTTGTGATCACTAACTCGACCGTTAAGGGAAACTCTACGAACCAGGGTGTGGGAGGTGGAATCTGCACCGATGAGGGTTCGTTGACAATTATCGGCTCGACCATCACCGCAAATTCATCTGAACAGAATTATGGCGGCGGGATTTGTAACCTGGGCGCGATGACAATCACAGACTCGAAGGTCACGGAAAATATTGCGAAGGGCGGCGGCGGGATCTATGCCGCAGGCACAACAACAATTACAAACTCGACCATCTCCGGAAACTCATCAACCTATGTTGAGGAATACGAGGGTGAAACGAAGGAATACGGCGAGGGCGGCGGGATTTACAGCGAGGACACGCTATCGATTACAAATTCAGTTATCTCAGGTAATTCTGCGGGTCGGGAAGGTGGCGGAATTTATGGTTTGGGCGAGTTGTCAATTACAAATTCAGTCATCTCAGGAAATTCCGCTGGCTTGTATGGTGGCGGGGTCATTGACTATGGCGCGTTGACACTTATAAACACGACTGTCTCGGGGAATTATTTAACCGGCGAAGACAGCTATGGTGGCGGGATCTTCCATGATGATTATGTCGGTCATACCGAGCCGACGATTGTTAACTCGATCATCTCGCTCAACCATGCCGCCGGCTTTGGCTACCATGATATTTGCGACAATTCCTATTCGTCGGCATGGCTTCTCAGCACTAATAACATCATTGGTCTGGATCCCGGTTTTGCTGTCTCGCCGATCTTTGACGATTCAGGAAAACTTGTTAACCCGGATAAACTGGACCTCTCACTCACGGCGTCAAGTTACGCAATCGACCATGGAATGAATGATGCCGTCGAGACGGAGACCGATCTCGTGGGAAACAAGCGTATTTTCGCCGCTTGGAAAGAAACCCCTACGGTCGATATCGGTGCATATGAATATCAACAACACGTTGAAAAAGGCAACATTGAAACGCCTTCGACCGTTGTTACGACTTTACTCGACGTTCTCGACGAAACCGATGGCCTGATTTCACTGCGTGAGGCGATTTCATACGCTGAGGCGGGAGACACGGTAACGTTTGACGAAACGCTTGCCGATAAGACGATTACTCTGAACGGCAGGGAACTGTTTATTGTTAAAAACTTAACCATTGATGCCTCAAACGTCGGCAGAATTACGATTGACGGAAACGGAAAAAGCCGCGTGTTTAGTATTGGCACTTTCATTGGGCTCACCGATGTCACCGTAGGGCTGATTGGCTTGACCATTTCGGGCGGAAACGCCGATTACGGTGGCGGAATTCATAACTCCGGAACATTGAACCTCACAGACGTGACCATCTCAGGCAATTCTGCATACATAGGCGGTGGGATTTACAACTATACGATTCTGAATATTACAAACTCGAAGATCTCCGGAAATTCTGCGTATGGGGATGCCGGAGGAATTGAGAATTACCAGGGAACAGTAACTATCACAAATTCGGTCATCTCCGGAAACTCTGCGAAAGACTGTGCCGGAGGAATTGACAATTACGTGAACCACGGCGACTCATCGACGCTCACGATTATAAACTCGACCATTTCCGGAAATTATGTAACCGGCGAAGAGGGTGAAGGCGGCGGGATTGTCAACAATAGCCTGCTAACACTGACCAATGCTATCGTTTCGCTCAACTACGCTTCAAGCGACAGCAACATTCATAACTACCCAGAGGATGCTTCAGTTCCCACGTATTCCGGCAGCAACGATCTCGTCGACACCGATCCCGGTTTCGTCGTCGCGCCAATCTTTGAATCAGGAAGACTTTCAAACGCGGACACTCTTGATCTCTCGCTCGCGAAAGGAAGCGCCGCGATCAACGCCGGAACGAATGACGCCGTCCAAACCGATACCGATATTGCCGGGAATCCGCGTATCGCCGGCGGAACTGTCGACATCGGCGCATACGAGTCGTCTTATGCTTCTTTCACTTTTTCCGACGAGAAGGTCACATACGACGGAAATCCGCACAAGCTTACGGTTAGCGGATTAGAGACCACGGATAAGGTGACTTACGATTACAAAGGGACAAGCACGACCGTTTCCCCGTCGTTCTCCAACGCGGGCATCTACGAGGTCACCGCGACGGTTTCGCGGGACAACACAAACATCTGGACCGGTTCCGCGACCCTGACGATCGAAAAGGCGCCGATCACCGATGTCACTTTCGATAACCAGACGATCGGGTATGACGGGAAAGCGCATACGTTTAAAGTGAACGGCGCAAAGACGGCGGACAAGGTGACGTATCAATACAACGGGAAAACCTATACCTCCGCCCCGTCGTTCACTCAAAAGGGAGATTACGAAGTCACCGCGACGGTAACGCGGGCGAACTATGCCGACTGGACCAAAACTGCGGTCATGACGATTCAGGAGGGAATCATCACCGATGTCAGTTTCAATGATCAGAAGGTTGGGTATGACGGGAAAGCGCACACGTTTAAAGTGAGCGGCGCAAAGTCGACGGATAAGGTGACGTACCAATACAACGGGAAGACCTATTCTTCCGCCCCGTCGTTTACTCAAAAGGGAGATTACGAAGTCACCGCGACGGTTTCGCGGGCGAACTGCGAAGACTGGAGCAAAACCGCGGTCATGACGATTCAGGAAGGAATCATCACCGGGATCAGTTTCAAAGACCAGAAGTATGTCTATTCCGGCGCGAACCGAACGTTAACCCTTACCGGCAAGAAGAGCTCGGACAAAGTCACCTATGAATATGACGGAAAGGAATATTCCTCCTGTCCGAAGTTCACCGAAGCGGGAACCTATGTCGTTACCGCGACGGTCTCGCGCGCGAACTACGAGGACTGGGTCGGAAGCGCGACTCTGACGATCGAGGAGAAACCGATCTACGGCCTTAGCTTCAACAACCTGACCTATACCTACAACGGGAAGGAGCGTTCGCTGAAACTCTACGGCACGCGGTCTTCGGATTCGGTGACGTACGAATACAACGGTGAGACGTTCGATTCCAGCCCGACTTTTACCGAGGCGGGGGTCTATAACGTCACCGTGACGGTTTCGCGGGACAACTGCAAGGACTGGACCAAGACCGCTCGGCTGAAGATCAAAGGCAAGGCGCTGACCGGCGTCTATTTTGCGGGCAAAGCTCTCAAGTACGACACGGAGTACCATTCGATATCGGTCTCCGGCCTGAAATCGGGCGATACGGTGACGTACACATACAACGGTCAGACCTACGACGAATGCCCCGAGTTCGCCGATGCGGGAACCTATAAGATCAAGGCGCGGGTCTCGCGTGAGAATTGCAAGGACTGGACCGGCACCGCGTATCTGACGATCACCAAGACGACGCTGAAAGATCTGAATTATACGAATCAAAAGGTTGTGTATGAC
>JAGCAH010000054.1 GCA_017652805.1 Thermoguttaceae bacterium
ATCGCTCGGGAACATCGCGATCGACTCGTGAACGTTCGGGTCGAACTTTTCCCCTTCGGTCGGAATCCGCACCACATGATTCTTCGACAGAACGTCCAGCAGCTGGTCGTAGACCATCCGGACCCCCTCGACGAACCCCTGCACCGACTCGTCGGCGGGCGCGGCTTCGAGCGCGCGGCCCAGGTTGTCCCAGACGGGGAGAATGTCGCGCGCCAGTTTCATCGGCGCGTATTTCTCCTGGTCGGCCAGCTCTTTGTTTTTCCGCTGGCGGAAATTCTCCAGTTCGGCCATCGCGCGCAGACGCTGATCTTCGGCTTCGGCAAGTTTCTCTTTGAGCGCGTCGACTTCCTTGACCGCCGCGGTGCGCCGGTCGCGCTCTTTTCGGGAACCCCCGAGAACTTCATCCCCGGCTTTTTTCAGGAGCTCGTCGAAATCGTCCTGAGCCTCCCCTTCCGAGGCGTTCTCGGGATCATTTTCGGGCGCGAACTCATCGCGCGGGGTCTTTTTTTCGCTTCTTGCCATCTCTCAAACCTTTATCTGCTGAGGAGCCGTCCTATCGCGGAAAAACAACGGCCCAAAAAATCAAGAATTCTTTTCAGAAGACTTTCTTTTTTTTTTTCGATCCGACGATTTCACGTCTTCGGTCTTCGATTCCGGGAAGGAGGCGTCCTCTTTCCCGAAATAGTCTTTCATAAACTTTCGGAGAGTATTGAAGTAGGTCTTCCGCTGGCTGTATCCCGTCTCGCCTTCACTTTCGGCAAGCTTTTTCAGCTCGGACTGATGTTTCGGCGAAATGCTTCGCGGCACCTCGATAAAGACCTGAACCAGGAGATCCCCTTTCAGGTTCCGTCGAGGAAGCGGCATTCCGCGCCCCTTCATCCGGATCACGTCGCCGTTCTGCGTGCCGGCGGGAATCTTGACCTTGTCGACACCCTCTAAGGTCGGCACTTCGACTTCGGCGCCCAGAACCGCCTGGGTGTATTTGATCGGAACCTGAACGACCAGATCCTGCCCGTCCCGATGGAAGAAGGGATGCTGTTTGACCTGAATGAAGACGTAGCAGTCCCCCGCCGGTCCGCCGTCGGGGCTCCGGTGTCCCTCCCCCTGCATCCGGAGGCGGACGCCGCTGTCAATCCCGGCGGGAACGCGGATCTCGCGAACAACGTCCTTTTCGACCATCCCGGCGCCGTGACACGACGGGCAGGGGGTATGAATGATCTTCCCGCGCCCGCCGCATTTCGGGCAGGTGGTCTGCATCGAAAAGATGCCGTTCGACTTCTGAATCCGGCCGCGCCCGCCGCAGTAACGGCAGGTCTCGGGCTGGGTGCCCGGCTTGGCTCCGCTGCCGTGACAGCTGTCACACAGTTCGTTCCGCCGGTAGCGGATCTCGCGCGTGGCGCCCTTGGCCACTTCGTGCAGGTCAAGGGTGACGGAGCAGCGGATATCGGCGCCGCGATGCGCGCGGCCCCCCCGTCCTCCGCCGAAGAAGGAACCGAAAATGGTGTCCCCGAACATGTCGCCAAACGCCCCGAAGATGTCGGTCGCATCCTGAAACCCGCCGGGGCCGGCGCCGTTATGGTTGAGGCCTTCTTTCCCGTAGCGGTCGTAGATGGCGCGCTTTTCGGGGTCTTTCAGAACCTCGTAGGCTTCGGCGGCGAGTTTGAACTTGGCCACGGCTTCCTCATCACCGGCGTTGCGGTCGGGATGATACTTCATCGCGGCTTTACGGTAACTCACCGCGATCTCTTCCTGAGTCGCGGTGCGGTCAACTTCGAGTATTTGGTAATAATCGAGTTCGGGCATTTTTCAGTTTTCAACGCACGGCGCCTGCCGGCTTTTCCTTCTCGTCCTTTTTGATGTCGGTCACGAGCGTTTCGGTGGTCAGCATCAGACCGGCAATACTGGCGGCGTTGACCAGCTCGACCCGGACGACTTTGAGCGGATCGATGATCCCCGCTTTGAACATATCGACGTATTCGCGATTGTGAGCGTCGTAGCCGACGTTGGTCGGACGCTGGGCGACTTCGTCGGCAATCACGCTTCCGTCGAGACCGCAGTTGTTGGCGATCATTTCCAGCGGCTTGGACAGAATACCGGCGATGATATCCACTCCGATTTTCTCGTCGCCGCGCGCGGTCGAGCGCGCTTTTTCAACGGCTTCCTTACAGCGGATCAGCGCCACGCCGCCGCCGGGAAGAATTCCTTCCTGCGCCGCGGCCCGGGTCGCCTGGAGGGCGTCCTCCACACGCGCTTTCTTCTGCTTCTGTTCCGCTTCGGTATGAGCGCCGACCTGAATGATCGCGACGCCGCTGCCGATCTTGGCCAGACGTTCCTGATACTTTTCGCGGTCGTAGTCGCTCTCGCTTTCGGCGATCAGCTTGCGGAGGAGTTCGGCACGCGCTTTGATGTCGGCCTTCTTCCCCTTGCCGTCGACGATAACCGTCGAGTCTTTGTCGACCGTAACCTGCTTGGCCTGTCCCAGTTGCGAAATCTCGACGTTTTCGAGCTTGATGCCGAGGTCTTCGCTAATCACCTGGGCGCCGGTCAGGATGGCGATGTCTTGCAGCATCGCCTTACGGCGGTCGCCAAACCCGGGCGCTTTCACCGCGCAGACGTTCAGAACGCCCCGCAGTTTGTTGACGACCAGCATCGTCATCGCCTCGTTGTCGATATCCTCGGCAATGATCAGAAGCGGCTTCATCTTCTGGCTCACTTTTTCGAGGATCGGAACCAGTTCACGAATGTTGGTGATCTTCTTTTCGTGAATCAGGATATACGGGTCTTCGAGCTGAGCCGACATCGTCTCGGTGTCGGAGATGAAATACGGAGAGAGGTACCCCTTGTCGAACTGCATCCCCTCGACAACCTCGTAGGTGGTCTCGGCAGTTTTGCTGTCTTCGAGGGTGATCACCCCTTCGTTGCCGACCGCTTCCATCGCGGTGGCGAGGAGTTCGCCGATCTCGGGGTCATTGTTGGCGCTGATCGTGCCGACGTTGGCAATATCTTTTTTGGTGGTAACCGGTTTGGCCATCGCCTGAAGCTGGGCAACCGCCGCCGCGACGGCTTTGTCGATCCCGCGGCGGATCGCGGTCGGGTTGCTCCCGGCGGCGATGTTGCGCAGGCCTTCACGGAAGATCTCGCGGGCCAGAACCGTCGCGGTCGTCGTCCCGTCCCCCGCCTGATCGGCGGTCTTCGACGCGACTTCGTTGACCAGTTTGGCGCCCATATTTTCGAAGGGATCTTCGAGTTCGATATCTTTACTGACCGTCACACCGTCTTTGGTGACCGTCGGGCCGCCGTACGATTTGTTCAGAATGACGTTTCGCCCGGTCGGGCCCATTGTGACAGCGACGACGTCGGCGAGCTTGTTCACGCCGTCTAGGATCTTTTTTCGCGCTTCGTCGTTAAAGACTAATTGTTTCGCCATGGTAACTTGTTCCTTTCAGATTTGAACCGGTTTGCGGCTTTATCACTTAACGACTTTCGCCAGAATGTCGGATTCACGCAGAATCTTGATTTCGCGACCGTCCACTTCGATATCCGAGCCGGAATACTTCCCGTAGATGACCTCGTCGCCGACGGCAACGCCCATTTCGCCCCGTTTGCCGCAATCAAGGAGTTTGCCGGCGCCGACCGCCAGAACGGTACCGCGCTGCGGCTTCTCTTTGGCGCTGTCGGGAAGGAAAATCCCGCCCGCGGTCATCTCTTCGGCGGCCAGAGGTTCAACAACGACGCGATCTTCGAGGGGGTAGATGCTGAGTTCTTTTTTCGACATGATGAAACCCTTTCAAATTGTATATCTTTTCTTTTTTGTTTTTGTTTTTGTATTACATGTTAAACGCGGGGCGCAGCGATCAATACATTCCGCCCATGCCGCCCATACCACCCATGCCTGCCATAGCTGACATATCAGG
>JAGCAH010000055.1 GCA_017652805.1 Thermoguttaceae bacterium
AGAATCGCCTCGCGCAGCGAGGTAAGGCCGTCGGCCGCGTCGAGGTTGTCAAGCGGCGTGGTCACGACGGTCGAAGGCGCCTCCCTTTCGACGCACCTTTGGTATTCGTACGCGCCGATATCGACCGTCGCAGGGCCTTTCGCCGCCGCGAACGCACGCGGGTTTCCGGCGAGATCGGTTTCGGTCTCGACGGCGTCGTTCGCGCCGCGGTCGATCGCCCAGCTTCCCGGTTTGAGCGTAAGGTCGATGGCGTCCCGATTCGCGAGCTCGTCCGATTCAAAAACAGGAGGGACGGCAAAACCGGGGTCGGCGCCGACGATGTTGTTCCTTCCGGAAAAGTAATACGCCCCCAGGTCGCTGTCGGTGTTGGCGCGGTTACACGAGACGATCGAGTTGACGAGCGTCAGCCGGCCGTCGACGTTGGCGATCCCGCCCCCGAACCCGGGCGCGGCGTTCCCCGCGACGGTCGAATTGACGACCGTCATGTCGCCGTCGTTATCGATTCCGCCGCCGAAACCGCAGGCGGTGTTCCCGAAAACGACGGTGTTGACAATGATGAGCGTGCCGTTGTTGAAAATCCCGCCACCCCCGCTCGCGTGGATATCTTCGTCGCCGTTGTCTTCGACGTTCCCCCCGGTGACGGTCAGGCCGATCAGCGCCGCGGGACGGTCGGCGTCTCCGCCGGTGACGCTGATGACGCGGCTCTTCCCGCCGGCGTCGATCGTGATCCCGCCGACCGAACCGGCGTCGACGGCGATTCCCTCGGTAATTTCAAGCTGCGCGCCGCCGAGGACGATTGTTCCCCCCGCCAGCGCCGCGTCGAATATGACCCGGCCGCCCGCCTCTGCCCCGCCGAGCGCTTCGCGCAAAGAGGTTACGCCGTCGGCGTCATCGACGACGTCGAGAAGGGTGGTCACCACGATCGAGTCCGGCTCGTTCCCCTCGGTTGGCGTCTGATGCCCGCCTGCGGCGAGCGTAAAGAGTCCGACGGCCAAAAGCAATACGAAAGGATGGTAAACACACCGGTTCATGGAATTCTTCCTTTCCGAGAGAAACACGCCCTTTCCGAAAAACATCACGGCAGACGCTGAAGTTCGTGAAGAGCGGGTAAATATTTCTTTCATTACAGCGGGTCGCTACACGCGGTTCAGGAAAACACCGCCGGACGATTCCGTTTCGCGAGTCCCCGCGGGGGAGGAACAAAAACCCCTTGAAGCGCTGTTTTCCGCTGCTCGCTTCAAGGGGGGACAGACGGTGAAACGCGCCGTGTTAAATGTAGTCGCAGAACAGCTCTTTCGACGGGCGGGGGATCACCGTGGTGCTCACCAGCAGACCGTGTTCCTTGACAGCCTCGGCGGCGGCCTGAACCGCCGCTTCGACGTCGGCGACGCTGCCGGTCATCATCAGAAGTCCTTTCCCCCCCATCGCCATCGCCAGACTCAGACGGAAGATCGTCACGCTGGCGGCCTTGGCGGCGACGTCGGCGGCGACCATCGCGCTCGAGGCGCTGAACGTCTCGACGATTCCGAGCGCGCCGGTCTCTTCGGGCGAAAGGACGACCGACTGCGTCATCGCCGGAAAGACCGCCGGATGAATGTTCGAGACGACCAGGCTGTCGGCCACGGCGTCTTTCCCGACGGCGCGGGCGGTCTCGAGGGCGGTCTCGACGTCGCTGACCGTTCCGGCGACCACGATCAGGTATTTCCCCGCACAGATGGTCCGCGCGATCAGCAGATCGACGTTCGCCGATTTCAAAAGGTCGTCCTGAACCTGATACCCGACTCCGATGCTCGAAAGTTCAATCGCTCCGACTGCAGCTTTGCTCGACATAATCTTCCGTTCCTGTATATCTGTGTGATTACTTGATTCTTATTTGCCGATGACGATCGACTTCTCGCCGACCGAACGAACCACACCGTCGATCGAGGCGTGAAGGTCGGCGCCGAGCGCGGGTTTGCCGTCGGCGACCGGACGGATCGCGATGACGTCCCCTTTTCGCACCGCATCGCCCGGTTTGACCGTCGGGGTCAGCGGGGCGCCGATATGCTGTTTCAGAAGGAGGGTTACCTCGGGCACGTCGAGGAGCTCTTCCCTCAGAGGCCCGTGGTTGTCGAATCCGAGCAGATCGACCCGCCGCATCAGGCGTTTGGTCGGGGTCTGGCGGAACGCCATCAGGCGGTCCGCGCGATTGGGGTCGAACGGCGGATTTTCCCAGCGTTTCTTTTCGGCGATCAGGCGCATCTTGTTCTGATGGTTGACTCCGCGCGGGTCGAGCCCTTCGGGA
>JAGCAH010000056.1 GCA_017652805.1 Thermoguttaceae bacterium
ACGGTCAGCTTCGGTGTGAGCGGATACTTTTTCAGAAGATCGTTGACCTGTTCGAGCGCCATTTCGCGAACGATCTTTAAATCGGCGCTGATCGGCGAGTAGGCACGGTTCACCGTCCATTCGCTCCCGATCGAGAAAAGTCGGCCGCGGGATCGTTCCGACGCCATCACCAGCCGAGCGAGGATTTTATTTTTGGCGCGGTCGAGCTCTTCGGCGGTCACTCCCTCGTCTGTCGCGCGGCCACAGATTTCTTCGGCAATTCGAGTGTTTTCGGCGGCGTTTTCCGGCGCAGCGCAGAGGCTGGTACAGAAGTAACCTCCGTCAAAGAAGTCGCAAAACCCAAGTGATGCGTAGTCGGCTTTCCCGTTATCGACCAGATTCCAGAAAAGGCGGCTGCCGACATCGTCGCCGACGATATTCGCCAGGATTGCCGCCGCGTAACGTTCATCGTCCCTCCCCGAGGGGGCATCAGAAAGAAGAAAGAGGTATTCCTGGGTCGCCGAAGGGCGGACGAAAATCTCTTTTCCCGGCCGGCCGACCGGCCGGAACGTCTCTCGGCTGACCGGCCGCGCTTCCCACGCGCCGCAGCAGTTTTTGACGTCTTCGACGAACTTCCCGAAATCAATCGCACCGCTGGCGGCAACGGTAATATTCCCGGGAACATAGCGTCGGCCGAAATAGGCGCGCATCTGTTCGACGGTCAATGCGCCAACCGTCTCGCGCGTTCCCAGAACGCTCCGTGAGAGGGGATGTCCCTGAAAGAAGAGTTCGCGGCACTTCTCGTCGATCCCGAACGGAGGCTGATCCTCGTACATCTTGATCTCTTCGAGAATGACGTTCTTTTCGGTATTGAAGTCATCTTCCCGAAGCGAGGGGCGAAGGATGTCGGCCAACAGATCGACTGCTTGCGTCTGCAGCTCCGGCAGAACTGAAATGTAGAAGACGGTCGCCTCTTCGGTGGTAAACGCGTTCGAGACGCCCCCCATTTCGTCAAGCTGGCGGTTCACATCGGCGGCGCTTCGCCTCGGAGTTCCCTTGAAGACCATATGTTCCAGAAAGTGGCTCACGCCCGCAATTTCATCAGACTCGTCGCGGGAACCGGTACGAACAAAGAAACCGATCGACGCCGCGTAGGCGTTCGGATTCACCTCGGCGATCACGTCCAATCCGTTATCGAGAGTCGTCTGCTTAAATTCGGTCATGGAGGGAGAAAAAACCTTTCCGTCTAAAAAGAAAGCCTGTACTCCCCGAAAGAGGACGGGGAGCACAAGCCCGGAATCGTTTCACCAAACGCAAAAGGGTTCGTCAGACAAATTTCGTAACGCCCGGATGCGAAATGTAGTAGTCGCCGTTTTCGTCGGGCATGACGACCGACGGTCCGTTGATATCGACCAGGTTGTCGTAGGCGATTTCGCTGTCATAGCGGAACTCGGACTTCCACGCCTGATCGGCAGTGATCGGCTGACCCGTTTCGACGGCGAACCGGCCCATCAGCGCGGTAAAGGTCGCCATGATCCCCCGTTCCATTTCGTTCCAGGGACGGTCTTCACGGATCGCCGAGAAAAGACGGTCATGCTCAGTCTGATACGAGTCGTTGTCCCCGGCGGTCGGCGCCCAAAGAACATCGCCGCGGAACCCGGAAAACGGAAGCGCCTCGTACCCCTTGTAGATTTTCGGGTCGCCGACCCCTTCCCCGACGTGCGCCACGCCCTTGGTTCCCTGAACGACGCAGCAGAAATTACTCCAGGTGTTCGGCATGGTGCGGGTTCCCATCAGGAGGCGTTTCCCGCTCGGGAAGACGTACTCCACCGTCGCCAGATCGATCAGCTGGTCTTTATCGGGACGGTGGGTTCGGCCGCCGGAGCCCTGCGCAAACGCGGGGTATTCCCGGGCCGCCCAGCAGGCGATGTCGAGGTTATGGATCAGAGCGTCGACGATAAACCCGCCGCTGGTCCAGTCGAAGCAGAAGAGGTTCCGAAGCTGGTGCTGAAGCGGGGTGTAGTTCCCTTTCGGGCCGAGGTTGTGCGGTCCCTGGAACCGATAGACCCAGCAGTTGACCACTTCGCCCAGAACGCCGTCGTGAATCGCCTTGATCGTCTCTTCGTAACGGAACTTGTTCCGGTTGTTGAGCCCCACCCCGACTTTGATCCCCTTGGCAAGCGCTTTTTCGTTCGCCGCGCGAATCCGGCGGAGATTGACCATATCTGTCGCCACCGGTTTTTCGGCGAAGACGTTGATCATCTTCGGCGAGTTGACCACATACTCGTAGTGGAGGGGGCGGAACGCCGGCGGGGTGGTCAGAAGGACCACGTCGCCGTCATCGAGCGAATCGATTGCCTGCCTATATGCTTCGAGCCCGTGGAATGTGCGATCTTCGATCCCCTCGGAAAGACGGTCTTCGTGCGTCGCCTCGAGAGCCTCGATGGCGGCGTTCGCTTTGTCCTCGAAGGCGTCGGCAACCGCCCAGAGTTTGGCGCGGGGTTCCGCCTGGAGAGCCTGGCGCACCGCGCCGCCGCCACGGTTACCGCAGCCGACCCAGGCGACTTTGATCATATCACTTTCCGCGGCGTGAACGCGCGGAACCCCGGCGCCGGAAGCGAGAATCCCCGCAGCCAGACCGGAAGCCTGCAAAAAACGACGGCGTGAAACATTCTGGTTCATACTTTTTCCTTTACCTAAATGGGGAAATTTGACGCTGAAAGAATGACCTTGTATGTTCCCCATTTTATGCCATCTTCACCCCGTTAGCAAGAGCTAAACTCACCTTAAAACGAAAAAAATTGCGTTTGGGAACTCTTGAAGAAAGGCGAAAGAGAGTTAGAATAGAATTTGACCGACTCTGTTTGCGCCTCGACAGTTAGTAGATGGGGTTTCGGTCGCGCGGATACATAAACAGGTTTTATTTTCTTGAATAAGTCCAAACATCCTTTACCCCATTGGAGGAGTCTACCGTGAGCGAAGAAAAACGCTTTGTCATGACCGACGGTAATGAAGCGACCACAATGATCGCGCATCTTTGTAACGAAGTGATGGCCATCTACCCGATTACCCCGTCCTCGACGATGGGAGAACTGGCCGATGACTGGGCCGCAAAAGGGAAAAAGAACATCTTCGGCACGATTCCTCAGGTGGTCGAAATGCAGAGCGAAGCCGGCGCGGCGGGCGCGGTTCACGGTTCTCTTCAGGCCGGTGCGCTGACCTGCACCTTTACCGCCAGCCAGGGACTCCTCCTGATGATCCCGAATATGTTCAAAATCGCCGGCGAAATGACCCCCACGGTCTTCCACGTTTCGGCTCGCTGCGTGGCGACTCACGCCCTTTCGATCTTCGGCGACCACAGCGACGTCATGGCCGTCCGTTCCTGCGGCTGGGCGATGCTCTGCGGCGGTACCATTCAGGAAACGCACGATATGGCGCTGGTCGCCTACGCCTCGACTCATGCGGCGCGAATCCCGTTCGTTCACTTCTTCGACGGGTTCCGCACCAGCCATGAGATCAACAAGCTCGAAAAGATTCCGGAAGATATCGTTCGTCAGATGCTCGATATCGAAAAGATCAAATGGTTCCGCGACAATTCGCTCAGCCCGAACCACCCGGTCATCCGCGGTACCGCTCAGAACCCCGACGTCTTCTTCCAGGCTCGTGAAGCGTGCAACACCGCTTACGAAAAGGTTCCGGGAATCGTCCAGGAGCAGATGGACAAGTTCGCCAAGCTGACCGGCCGTCAGTATCATCTGTTCGACTACTACGGCGACCCGAACGCCGAAAACGTCATCGTCATCATGGCGAGCGGTTCCGGTATCGTTGAAGAATACCTCGATTTCATCGGCAGTGACAAGGGCGTCGGCATGGTCAACGTCCGCCTCTACCGTCCGTTCGACGCCGAGGCGTTCCTCGCCGCGATGCCCAAGACGGTCAAAAAGATCGCCGTTCTCGACCGTACCAAAGAACCGGGCGGTCTCGGCGAACCTCTTTACCTCGACGTTGTCACCGCCATGACCCAGGGCTGGAAAGGTGCCATGCCGATCATCGTCGGCGGCCGCTACGGTCTCTCCTCGAAAGACTTCACCCCGGCGATGGTCAAGGGCGTCTATGACGAACTCGAAAAAGACCAGCCGATGAACAACTTCGTCGTCGGTATCGAAGACGACGTCACCGGCCGCTCCATCAAGTATGACGAAAACTTCTCGACCGAAAAAGACGACGTGCGCCGCTGCATGTTCTATGGTCTGGGTAGCGACGGTACCGTCGGCGCCAACAAAGAGACCTCGAAGATCGTCGGCGAATACACCCCGAACTACTGCCAGGGCTACTTCGAATACGACTCGAAGAAATCCGGGTCGGTCACCATCTCGCATCTGCGTCTCTCGCCCCGCCCGATCAAGGGCTCCTATCTGATCCATCAGGCGAACTTCGTCGCCTGCCATCAGTTCGTCTTTACCGAACGCGTTGACCTTCTGGCGAACATCGTCGACGGGGGAACCTTCCTTCTCAACGCTCCGTACAGCGCCGACGAAGTCTGGGATTACCTCCCGATCGAACTCCAGCAGGAAATCATCGAAAAGAAACTCAAGTTCTACGTCATCGACGCGGTCAAGGTCGCCAAAGCGGCCGGTATGGGCGGACGTATCAACACCGTAATGGAGACCTGCTTCTTCAAGCTCGCCAACTTCATGGAACCGGCCGAAGCGATCCAGCGGATCAAGGACGGGATCAAGAAGGCCTACAGCAAGAAGGGCGAAGATGTCGTTCAGAAGAACTACGCCGCCGTCGACTCGGCGCTTCCGGCCCTCCAGGAAGTCAAAGTTCCAGCCGCGGTCACCTCGAAATTCCACCGCATCGACGGGATCGATCCTTCGGCGCCGGAATTCGTGAAAAAGACCCTCGCCGAGATCATGTCGGCGCGCGGCAATAAACTTCCGGTCAGCGCCTTTAACGAGGCCGCCGACGGCACCTTCCCGACCGCTACCACCCAGTACGAAAAGCGGAGCGTCGCCATCGACATCCCGATTTGGGACAAAGACGTCTGCATTCAGTGCGGCCAGTGCTCGCTGGTCTGCCCGCACGCCGCCATTCGTCTGAAGGTCTACGACGCCGACGCAATCAAAGACGCCCCGGCCACTTTCAAGTCGGCCGAAGCGAAAGCCGAGTTCAAAGGCCAGCTCGCCACGATCCAGGTCGCTCCCGAAGACTGCACCGGCTGCGGCATGTGCGTTTACGTCTGCCCCGCCAAGAACAAGGCCGAAGAAGGAAAAAAGGCGATCAACCTCCAAGACAAAATCGCCAACCTACAGGCCGAGAAGGCGAACTGGGAATTCTTCCGTTCGATTCCGGACTACGACCGTACCAAGGTCAAGCCCGGTACGATCAAAGGTTCGCAGCTCCTTCTGCCCCTCTTTGAATTCTCCGGCGCCTGCGCCGGCTGCGGCGAAACCCCGTATGTCAAGCTGATCACCCAGCTCTTCGGCGACCGCATGATGATTGCCAACGCCACCGGTTGTTCGTCGATCTACGGCGGGAACCTCCCGAGCACCCCGTACGCCGTCAACGCCAACGGATGCGGTCCCTGCTGGGCGAACTCCCTCTTTGAAGACGCCGCCGAATTCGGAATGGGGATGCGTCTGGGCGTCGATCAGCAGCGGAACTTTGTCAAGGAGATCCTCGAAGGCGCCAAAGACAAGCTCGGCGACGCCCTCGTCGAAAATATCCTCAACAACAAACAGGAAACCGAAGAAGAGATCGCTCAGCAGCGCAAATGGGTTGCCGAAGTCAAGGCGAAGGCCGAAGGGTGCGACTGCTGTTGTGAAAAATCGAAGCTCCTGGCAGCTTCCGCCGAATACCTGATCCGCCGCAGCAACTGGATCATCGGCGGCGACGGCTGGGCCTACGATATCGGTTACGGCGGGCTTGACCACGTCGTTGCCTCGAACCGTGACGTCAACATTCTGGTTCTCGATACCGAAGTCTACTCGAATACCGGCGGTCAGGCCTCGAAAGCGACCCCGCTTGGCGCGGTCGCCAAATTTGCCGCCGGCGGCAAACCGATGGGCAAGAAAGACCTCGGCATGATGGCCGTCTCGTACGGCACCGCGTTCGTCGGTCAGATCTCGATCGGCGCCAATCCGCTCCACGCGATCAAGACCCTCATCGCCGCCGAATCGTATCACGGTCCGTCGCTGATCATCGCCTACTCGCACTGCATCGCACAGGGGATCGATATGAAAGCCGGTATGGAGCTCCAGAAAGAAGCCGTCAAGTGCGGTTACTGGCCGCTCTGGTCGTATGACCCGCGTCTTGAAAAGCCGTTCGTCGTCGCCAGCAAGGCGCCGGAAGGGCTTCTGAAAGACTTCGAAGCGAAACAGAACCGGTTCAAGCAGCTCAAGCGGATCAATCCCGAAGCCGCCGCGACCTTCGAAGCGAAAGCTCAGGAAGATATCCACAAGCGGTACGAGTATTATACCGAACTGGCGAAAATCAAGACGAACTGAACCGCAAGTCAGCCGCAGGCCGCGGGACGAGGTTCTTTTCCCGCGGCCGTCAAGCGGTCATTGTTCGGCGGATCGGCGCTTTCGGCGTTGATCCGTTTTTTGTGGAAAGCGCTTCTTTGCGCGTCCGGGACATTCCTTCAACTTTAAAGAGCGGAACCCGTGAACGAGAAACCGTCGAATAACGCTAATCCCGAACAAGCCGAAAAGAGTTTCGGACCGATGGACGCCCTCCGTTTTTTCGGCAGGGCGGAAATCAAAACGACGGTGATCCTCCTTTACGCCGCATTTGCGCTCACCCTTTGGAAATATATTCCTTCCCTCCCCCTTCCTCCGTCCTCTCCCGGAAGCGTCGGACAGATTGAGATTTCCTGCTATACACAGTCAGTCGGCCGCGGCGCTGAACTCTTAGCCGAGGAAAAACCCCTGCCGATCCCGCTCCTCCTGGCGGGAGAATTGAAAAGTTTCGCCGCGCTCCTTCTGATGGGACTGATCCCGATGGCGATCGTTAAATGGGGATTTCGGGAAAAGCTTTCCGACTACGGTCTTTCGTTCGGGAACCGTTTCACCCTTCAGTCGATTCTGATCTTTACCCCGTTGATGATCGTTCTGGGCTACTGGTGTACCGGCGCAAAATACGCGATGGTCTACCCGTTGAATCCCCTGGCGGTACGTGCGTCGGTCAACCTCTTCCGTCTCCATCTGGCCGTTTACGCACTCTGCTATTACCTGGGCTGGGAATTCATGTTCCGTGGCTTTCTCCTGAAAGGATTGCTGCCGAAATTCGGGCCGTACGCCGCGATTCTCGTTCAGACGATGGCGGCGACGATGCTCCATTTCGGCCATCCCCTGGCCGAAACGCTCGGCTGTATCGGCGGTTCATTCTTCTGGGGAGGTTTGGCGCTGCGCACAAAGTCGCTCCTGCCGACCTGGGTTCAGCACGCCGCGCTCGGCGTGGCGCTCGATCTGGCGATTTTTGCGCGTCTGACCGGCGCGTTTTAGCCGAAGGCTCCCCAAAGCCCTCCACGGCCGAAAAAAGTTATCCCAAAAGAGCCGGGTCGATCTCGAGTTCCTTCGGCCCGAGCGTCGCCAGGCGAAGAGGCCCGATCGGTCGGGCGGCGATCTTTTCGTTCACCGTCTCCAGCCGAAGCGTGTCGATTCGCGCAAGAATCTCCTCCATCGTGCGGACGCGGCCGAAATACTCGTAATCGGCGGCCATCTGTCCGGCATGCACCGCGGTCGACTCCTGCGACATCACCAGATTCGATTTCAGGCGGATCTTACACCGGTCGAGCTCGGTTTGTGTGATTCCCTCACGCGAAAGACGTTTCAGCTGTTCAATAATCACATCGAGCGCCTGCTGGGCGGTCTCGTTGCTCGATCCGCAGTAACACATAACCCCGCCGTGGTATTTACTTCCGGCATACGACGCGCTGACCGAATAGCAGAGGCCTCGCTTTTCGCGCACTTCGTCGAAAAGTCTGCAGCTCATCCCACCGCTCAACGTTCCCAGTGCGCAGCGCATCGGGAGGAAATCGTCGTGATCGACTGTCACCGTCGGCCACGCCAGTCCGATATGCGTCTGAGCCGACTCGAACGGAATATGTTCTTTGAGTGTCGTCGACGGAGTCTCGGCGGGAAGAACCCGCGCTTCCCCGCGCCAGTCGCCGAAAAGCCGCTCGGCGGCGCGTACGACCTCGTCAGGGTCAATTTTCCCCGCCACGCTCAACACCGCGCCGTTTGGCGTATAGTGAGTTTCGTATGCCCGGCGGATATCGTCTAAGGTGATCGCCGCCAATCCGTCGGCATCGCCGTACGACGGCCGGGCCCAGGGGGCGGGAAAAAAATTCTTCCCGAGCCGGCGCATCAGAAGCCGAGCCGGTTCGTCTTCGAGCCCGGCAAGTTCCTGAGCCAATACCAGCCGCGCCGACTCGAGTTCCGCC
>JAGCAH010000057.1 GCA_017652805.1 Thermoguttaceae bacterium
GTCATCATTCAGCCGCTTCCGGATTCTCGGCTCCGCAAAGGAGCACCGGATCGCACCGGAACACGTCGCAGTCGGTCACGTCGAGCGCCTCGAACCCGTTTCCCGCGTGAACGACGCCGACCGTTCTCCCGTCGAGTACGAGAGCCGTCGCCAGCCCGGTCTTCGCACCGTTCCGAATCACGTAAACGTCGCTATTGTCCATCTGCGCGGCGTTGAAAATCAGCTGCGCTCTCTCCTTTGCGGTCATTGGGATATGTCCTTTCCGTAAAAATGCCAGTCTTGGCTTATTCAGCCGTTTTCTTTCTCTTCGCCGGAAGGATCCGGTTCCTGATCCGGAACGTCCTCGCCGCCGGATGACTCCGGTTCAGGAACGTTCCGGCATTGATCCTCCTCAGCGAGTTCATCGAGAATGCGACGCTTGATCTCTGTAATGGACGTGCCGCGGACGGTGAACATCTCGCCGTCATGCTCATACCGCACCGACGCGCCGAACGCGTTTTCCGCAGACTCGATGATTTTCACCGCACACCCCTCACTGACGCTCCCCGTCCGGTCCGGGGGGTTCCGGTGTCCCGTCCGCTTTGCCCCCCTTAGACGGGGCTGTAGCCCGTTCAGACGGTGTCTGTTCCGGGAGAGGGGATTCTTTCGGGAGTTTTCCTTTCGGAGAGGGCGCGGATTTTTTCTCCTTCGCCTCGATTTCCGAAATCATCTGTTCGAGTGTAAAGATCTTCGGTCTCGATACCGAAATCGCCTCTCCGGCGTTGTTCTCGTAGACGACGGTGTTTTCCGACGCCCCTTCTATCGTTTCACGGATTTTCATAAAGTGTCCTTTCGGTTGCGGGTGGCGGGGGTGGAGAGAAGGGGAACCGGGAGACGAAACCCCTCTCTCGCTCCCCCCTGTCGGCTTCGCCGTGAAAGACATCACGAAAGCGACGATGCCGACGGTTTCAGACCCTTAACGCGGCACAGCTTCTGTTTCGCGTTCTTGAACTCCAGCGTGAACTCGCCGATGATCGACCACTTCTGGCCGTCGTATCCCGGCGCGGTCGCGGGTTCCGAATGGAGTTCGCGCCCACCGAGATAACACATCCCCAGACTGGTCGAGTCAATCACCCAGATGTCCGAGTCGAGGTTGATGAGTGACGGTTCGATGAACACGTTCATGACCTGGCCCGTCGATTCGGAGATGATCTTGTTCGCGAACGCGCCGCGCTGAGTGTCGCCCGGTGTGAGCTGTATCTGCGGCCGCATGATCTGCGAGATCACCCTTGCCTGGCCGGGACCGCAGAGAACCATGTCGGGATTTCCCCCCGCGTCCAGAATCGCCTGAGCCGCGTCGTTCAGGATTTTCAGGGAACATGAAGCGTTGCTGGCGTCAACGGCAAGGCCGCCCGGCTGGGTTCCGTAGAAGTAGAGTCCGCCCGCGCGTCCTGGAGCCTGGGCTGTCGGAGCGGTCGCGCCACGGCTTCCGTAAAGCGCGATGTTGTTCATCTGCCGCATGATCGCGATCATCGCTCTCTGAAGCTGATACGGCATTGCGTTCTCGTTGCCGTAGGTCCGAACGGCCAGAGCCGTGTTGGTGATCTCCACGTCACCCCGGATGATCTCCGTGTAGTTGTACTCAACCCCGGACTGGCTGAACAGGCTCGCTCCCTGTGTCGAGCCCTGATTGACCGGCGTATGGTCGAAAATCAGCGTTCCCGCCTCAGCGGGAATGCCGCTCAGATCGGTGACCGACGAACCGTTCGCCGCAAGAAATTTCACCGTGACCGACGCGCCTTCCGAAACCGCCGTGATCTCAAACAGCGCCGGATCCCCCTTAACACGCACAACGTCGCCGACAGCCCATCCGGACGTGTCGGTGCAGGTGAACGTCCCGTTTGCATAAGCGGTGTACGCCACCGAATGGGGTTTCAGCACGTCTTCAAGCCACTCGTGCTTAACGCTGGTGGCCGCCGACCGTTTTGGGAACATCTTCACGAAAAATGGCTGCTCCTGAATCAGCGTCGCGAGAATGTCCGTAAGATCCCGAGCGGTGTTGCTCAGCCCCCATGTTCCGATACCTTGAACCATCACTTCATCCTTTCACAAAAAA
>JAGCAH010000007.1 GCA_017652805.1 Thermoguttaceae bacterium
TACGCGCTGCCGTCCGTTGAGTAAAGAACGGTATCCCCTTCAATCGCGCCCGAAACAGTAATCGACTGCGCCGAAGCGTTATAGACCTTTTCGGCATTCTCAAACGTGATATCCGGAGCCGGAAGTTCGAGAATACTCGCGCTGAACGTCTGAGCCGCCGGGGCGAGGTAGTTCGCCGCGTCGTCCCCGGTCAGCGTATAGGTGACCGTCACGTCGTAGGTGCCGACCGCCGATGCCGGGAACGCGCCCGAAGCGGTCACGCCGACCGATTCCCCTTCCAGGACGCCCGAAAGGGTGCCGACCGTGATACCGGCGGCCGTCGTCCCGTCGTAATCCTTGTCCGCAACGCTCGTGCCGTCGATCGAAAGCTGAATTTTATTGATATCCGCCGTCGCCGTCGCGTTCGCGTCGAGAACGTAGTTCCCCGCCTGGGCGCCGCCAAATTCGTACGTCAGATTGACCGTCTTTTCGGTGCCCGCGTTCTTATCGGCAAACGCGCCGCTCACCGCAACCGTCACGTCGTCCTGACCCAGAACGCCGGAAACCGTCACGCCGGTCGCGGCGGAAACGCCGCCGTCGTACGTCTTGTCCGAAGCCGTCCCGACCGCCGTAATCGTCGCCGGCGTGATCGTAAGAGCCGCGCTCCCCGTCCAGTCGGACTGGCCGGCGCGCTGAACCTTCGCGTAGACCGTGTACTCGCCCACGTTGGTATACGCCGGAATTTCGGCGGAATACGTCGCGCCGTCCGCCGAATAGAGAACTACGTCGCCGGCAATCACGCCGCTGACCGTAATCGACTGCCCCGAGGCGTTATAGACCTTTTCGGCATCCTTAAACGTGATCTCCGGGGCCGGGCCCTGCGTAATGCTGGCGCTGAACGTCTGATCGGCCGGGGCGATATAGTTCGCCGCGGCCGCGCCGGTCAGCGTATAAGAGACCGTCACGTCGTAGGTGCCGATCTCCGCCGACGGGAACGCGCCCGATGCGGTCACGCCGACCTCGTCGCCGGCGGCCACGCCCGAAAGTGTGCCGACCGTGATAGCGGCGGCCGTTGTCCCGTCGTAATCCTTATCGGCAACGCTCGTGCCGCTGATCGAAAGCTGCGCCGGAACGATCGTGGCGGTAACCTCGTAAATTTCCTCATCGCCGGTATCGTCGCCGCAGCGGACGAAGAACGTATAGGTGCCGGCGTCTTTATAGTCGTATTCGCTGCTCCACGTCTGACCGTCTTCGGAATATTCCGTCCAGGTCACCGGACCGTCGAAGAGGACGAGTTCCTGAACTTCGCCGTTATAGACGACCGTCGTGCCGGCCGCGGTGCAGATCTGTTCGACGCCCCCCAGATCCACGGTTCCGTTATAGAACCGGTTATTCCCGACCGCGTCGAACTCGGTCAGGGCGTACTCGTTGTTGCCGGCGTCGAACGCCTGGTTGTTCCCGACGAGCGTATAGCCGTCGGCGCCGAACAGGCCGCCGCCGTCATATTCGACGAAGTTTTCGCCGAATTCGTCCGTCGAAAGGTTGGCGTCGCCGGTCACCGTCGCGCCGGTGCGCAGATCGAAGGTGCCGACCTGATCTTTGATTTCCGGATCGCTGTCGTTGATCAGAATACTGTTGTAGAAGGCGAACGCCGCCCCATTCTCGCCGCGGACCGCGCTGCGGAAGTTGTTCGAAATCGTCACGTTCACCGCGGTATTCACGCCGCCGGTCGACGATATCCCCTGATCGTTCCCCGAAATGACGACGTTAGTCAGGTTCAGTTCGCCGCCGTAGTTCCGGATCGTCCCGTTCGGCGCGTTGTTGTTCAAAAAGAGCGAGTTCGAAACGTTCACCACCGCGTCGTTCCAGAGATAGACCGCCGCGCCGTAGGCGAGGTTGCTGTTCCCCGTAAACGTCGAACCCGTGATATCGGCCGTCGCCCCCTTTTCGACGAAGATCGCGCCGCCGTGCGACTCCGACGCGTTGCCGATAAAGGAGCTGTCGATCACCGTCAGGCTCGACATCTTGGACGTATAGACCGCGCCGCCGTATTTCCCGGAATACGAGTCCGAAATCGTGACGTTCTCAAGGGTCAGGTCGCCGGCGTTAAGGATCGCGCCGCCGAAACGAATGTCGTTCCCGTTCGTAATCGAAAGATTGGCGAGAACCGCCTTGCCCGAGCGAATCTCGAACGCGAGATCCGCATGATCGGCGTCGATCGTGATCCGGTTGTCCCCGTCGATCGTGACCGGCGCGAGCGGACTGACCGTCAGCGCGCCCTCGGCGAGCAGAATCGTCCCTTCCAGGCCGTCGGCGAACGTAATCGTCACCGGTTCGGTAAACGTCTCGGCATAGATAATCGCCTCGCGAAGCGAGTTGACATGATCGGTCGCGTCGATCACATCTTCAAGAGTCGTCACCACAAGCGACGAGCTGATCGGATTATAGATTTCTCCCTGAAGCGTCTCGGCTTCGGGCGCAAGGTAGTTCCCCGCCAATTCGCCCGAAACGGAATAAGTGACCGCCACATCCCAGATGCCCGGCTTTTCCGAAGCGAACCGGCCCGCCGCGCTCACCGTCACGTCGTCGTAGAGCGTCGCGACGTCGCCGACGATAATATCGGCGTCGGTCGTCTCGTCATAGTCGCGGTTGACCACCGCCGAACCGGAGACGGTCAGCTGCAGCGGGGTGATCTCGCCGGTCACCCGGAACGTTTTAGCCGCGTCCCCGTCGACGTCGACCTTCACATAAAGCGTGTACGTGCCGGCATTCTTCATCGAAGGCGTATCGCTCCACGTCAGACCGTCGTCGGAGTATTGAACGGCGGCGGCCGGACCGTAGACCGCAATCGGCGCCTGATACCCGCCGTTGTAAACGACGCTGGCGCCGCTGACCGAAACGAGCTGCTGGATCGCGCCCAAGTCGAGCGCGCCGCCGTAATACCGGTCGTTCCCCGCCGCGTCCTGCAGGGTGTCGTTATACGCGGAATCGCCCGCCCCCTGCGCCTGGTTGTTCCCGTACAGAGTATAGCCGTCCGCCGCGAACAGGTCGCCGCCGTCGTAGGCGGTATAATTCGAGCCGAACTCGACCGTCGACAGGTTGACGTCGCCGCCGACCGCCGACCCGCCGTTGAGATACAGAACCGAATTGCCGCCGACCACGATGCTGTTATAGAACGTGAACTCCGCGCCGGTCTCGCCCCGGACCGCGCTCCGCTTATTGTTCGAGACGGTAACGTTCGTCGCCGTCGTCCGGGCGGAAGCGGACCCAGCGATCCCCTGGTCGTTCCCCGAAACCACGACGTTGGTCAGGTTCAGTTCGCCCCCCGCGTTTCGGATCGTCCCGTTCGGCGCGTTGTTGTTCACGAAGTAAGAGTTCGAAATCTCCGCCGACGCGTCGGTCCAGACGTAAACCGCCCCGCCGTACGCCGTGCTCGTATTCCCGCTGAAATAAGAGGCGGA
>JAGCAH010000058.1 GCA_017652805.1 Thermoguttaceae bacterium
ACGGTCCGCGCGCTTATCACGCCCGCCGAATTCACTGTGACCCTGACGGGCTACAGCGGTGTGTATGACGGCGATGCGCACTCGGTTACCGTCAGCGGCACCGAAGCGGACGACATTATCCTCTACTCGCTTGATGCCGAGAATTACACCGCCGATCAGCCGGAATTCACCGATGCCGGAACCCATAAAGTCTATGTCAAGGTTCAGCGCGCCAATCACAGCGACTGGACCGGCAGCGCCAGTGTGACGATCACGCCTGCCGAACTGACGGTCCGTTCCGTCAGCGTCGAGACGAAGACCTACGACGGCACGACCGACGCGAATATCCTGTCCTATGTGGTGACCGGCTTTGTCAACACCGAAGACGAGGGTAACATCAACGTCGATGTGACCGGCGAATTCGCCAATGCCGCCGCCGGAACGCAGGATGTGAACCTGGCCTACACGATCACCGGCACCGGCTCCGAAAACTACACGGTCTCGCTCGATTCGGCAGCCGGCGAGATCGGCAAGCGGCAGCTTACGCTCAATTTCACCGCCAGCGACAAGGTCTACGACAGCACCACTGCCGCCGACGTCGAGTTCGCCGGGTACATCGGCCTGATTGACGGCGACGATGTCAGTGTCGCGATCACCGTCGGTTCGGCGTTCGAAAGCGCCAACGCGGGCGAGCGCGCCGTCGACGTGCAATACGTTATCTACGGCGGCGATTTGGCCAACTACGACGTTGCGGAATCCGAAACGAAGGCCACAATCACCCCGCGTCAGATCACGGTCAGCGGCACGACTGTTGAAAACAAGATCTATGATGGCGATACCGGGGCGACGGTCAACCTCGGCACGGTCAGCGGCATCCTCAACGGTGAAGTTACCGTGACCGCGGCCGGCACGTTTGCCGATCCGAACACCGGCCTGTGGGACGTGGCGGTCACCTACACCCTTGCCGGAAACGAGAACGGGAACTACACCGCTCCCGACGGCGAGACGATCCGCGCCCTGATCACTCCGGCCGGGTTCACCGTTGACTTCGACGATGATACCGCGACTTACGACGGTACCGGTCACTCGATTTCCGTTGACGAAGCCGATCTCGAAGACGGCGACGTTGTCCTCTACTCGCTCGACGCCGAGACCTACTCGGCCGAGCTTCCGGAATTCGTCAACGCGGGAACCTACAAGGTCTACGCGAAGGTTCAGCGCGCAAATTACGCCGACTGGACCGGCAGCGCCGAGCTCACCGTCAATCCGCTCCAGCTGACGATCTCCGGCACGACGGTCGAGAGCAAGGCCTATGACGGCACGACCGCCGCAACGGTCATCGCCGGCGAACTCACCAATCTGGTCGAAGGCGACCAGGTTACCGTCACCGCCACCGGCGAGTTCACCACCGCCGGAGTCGGCACCTGGGCGGTACCGGTCACCTACGCCATTTCCGGCGCGCAGTCGGGGAACTACCTCGCTCCGGTCAGCGAATTGGTGAACGGCGAGATCTACGCCGCGGCCGGCGACTACTCGTTTGCCGGCGGCAGTGTTGTCTACGACGGCGCGCAGCACGGTTTCCTCCTGGGCGGCGTCCAGGAGGGCGATGTGATTACCTACACCTATGACGGTCAGACCTCCACCGAAATGCCGACGTTCAGGAATGTCGGCACGTATGAAGTTTCCGTGACCGTTCAGCGGGCCGGTTACGAAGACTGGACCGGCAGCGCCGAGCTCGAAATCACCCCGCGCCAGATCACCGTCAGCGGCAGCACGGTTGACAACAAGGTCTACGATGCGACGACAGCCGCCGTGATTCATCTCGGCACGGTCAGCGGCGTTGTTGCCGGCGACGATGTCGCCGTTACCGCCTCCGGCGAGTTCGAAGATTCCGCGGTCGGCGACTACGTCGTGACGGTCAATTACGCGCTGTCCGGCGATGCCGGCGCGGTTGCCAACTACACCCTGGCGACCGCCTCTTCGGCCGACGAGGCGAAGATCACCAAGAGGACGATTACCGTTACCGGCACGAAGGTCGATGACCGTTACTACGACGGCACGCGCGACGCACAGCTTTCCGGCTACACGCTCAGCGGCGTGGCCGGAACCGATACGGTGACCGTGACCGCGACCGGCCTGTTCGATACCGCGAGCGCCGGCATGAACAAGGACGTCGAAGCCACCTATGAACTCGACGATGCTTCGAAGGCGAACTACGAGCTTGAATTCACGACCCAGACCCTCAGCGGCACGATCCTGAAAAAGGAAATTTCCGTCGCGAGCGTCGATGTTAAGGACAAGGTTTACGACATGACCGTCGACGCCGAGATCGTTCTCGGCGATCTTGTCGGCAAAGTCACCGGCGACGATGTTGCGATTACCGCAAGCGGCGCGTTCGCCAGCCCGAACGTCGGCGTCTATGACGTGACGGTGACCTATGCCCTCACCGGCGACGACGCCGACAATTACGTCCTGGCTGTTCCCTATGAAACCGACGAGGCCGAAATCACCAAGGCTCCGGTTACGGTTACCGGAACCACCGCGAACGACAAGACCTATGACGGCAGCACGGAAGCGCTGCTCCACCTCGGAACCGTTCACGGCCTGATTGCCGGCGACGAGGTTACGTTCAACCACGAAGGAACCTTCAGCGACAAGAACGTCGGTGAAGATAAAGACGTGTCGGTCAGTTACTGGCTGACCGGCGATTCGGCGGGGAACTACGACCTGCAGACCACGTCCGAAACCCTCACGGCCGATATCACGCCTCGTTTGATCTACGTCTACGGCGCGCAGGTTCAGGATAAGGTCTACGACGGCACGACTGCGGCGACCGTCACGATCGGCGGTCTCTTCAACCTGGTCGAAGGGGACGACGTCACCGGCGGCGCGACGACCGAGTTCACCGGCAAAGATGTCGGCGTCTACAACAACCTTGAAATCACCTATACCATTACCGGCGCCGATGCGGGGAACTACGAGCTCATGCCGACCTCGGAAACCGGCAGCGCGTCGATTACGCCGCGCCAGCTCACGATTACCGGCACCTATGCCGACGACAAGATCTATGACGGTGACCGGACCGCGACGGTCCACGCCGACCCGGCGAACCTCGGGAACCTGGTCAGCGGCGAGACGGTCGAACTGACCGCTTCCGGCCTCTTCGATACCCCGGATGTCGGCCAGAACAAGGACGTGACCGTGACCTACACGGTCGACGATTCCAACTACATCGCCCCGGTGACCGAGATTGTCAAGGCCTCGATCATCGCCGACGAGCTGGGTATCATCTTCAATGACCAGACCTTCACCTACGACGGCGAGCTGCACTCGGTGACCGTCGAAGGCGCTCTGACGACCGACACCGTTCTCTACTCGGTCGACGGCGAAACCTACTCGGCGCAGATTCCGGCCTACACCGACGCGGGCGTCTACAAGGTTTACGCCAAGGTCAGCCGCGACAACTACTCCGACTGGACCGGCAGCGCCACCCTGACAATTAACAAGCGTCAGCTCACGATTTCCGGCACCGAAGTGACCGACAAGGTCTACGACGGCACCACCGCCGCCGAAGTGACCGCCGGCGCGCTCGGCAACATCGTTTCCGGCGAAGAGTCCGCCATCACCGTCACCGCGCTCGGCCGCTTTGCCGATAAGAACGCGGGCGACGATAAAGACGTGACCGTCGCCTACGTCATTTCGGGCGACGCGGCGAAAAACTACATCGTACCGGTTACCGAAACCCTTCAGGCCGACATCTTCAAGAAGGGGGTTACGCTCAACCTGACCGCCGGGGATAAAGTTTATGATGGAAACGCTGATGCGGAGCTCGGCAGTGATTACTCCTTCGACACGCTGATTGCGGGTGACGAAGTGACCGCCTCCTGGACCTCGGCTTCGTTCGCCGACAAGAACGTCGGTGCCGGCAAGGCCGTGACCGTGACCGGTCTCGCCTACGGCGGCGCCGACAAGGACAACTACGAGATTACCGTTGCGCCGGTGACCGCCAGCATCACGCCGAAAGCGGTGACGCTGAACCTTTCCGCCGAGGACAAGGAATATGACGGCACCACCGACGCGGCGATCAACAGTGTTTACACGTTCGACACGCTGGTTGCGGGCGACGAAGTGACCGCCTCCTGGACCTCGGCTTCGTTTGCCGACAAGAACGTCGGAGAAGACAAAGCCGTTTCGGTCGCCGGCCTTACCTACGGCGGCGCCGATGCCGGCAACTACACCATTACCCTTGCCGACATGACCGCCGACATTGCGGCGAAAGACCTGACCGTGAAATTCACGGCGGAAAGCAGGGAGTACGACGGCAGCACCGACGCGGTGATCAGCGGTTACGATCTCGAAGGTCTTGTTGCGGGCGACGATGTCACGGTGACAGTCAGCTCCGGCACGTTTGCCGACAAGAACGTCGGTACCGACAAAGCCGTAACGGTCAGCGACTACTCGATTGACGGCGACGATGTTGATAACTACAACATTACCGCTGAAGAGACAACCGCCGCCAGCATTACGGCGAAAGCGGTCACGCTGAATCTCTCCGCCGAAGATAAGGAATACAATGCCGATACTGCGGCGACGCTCAAAACCAACGAGGGCGATTACTCGTTCGATACGCTGATCGACGGCGATGTTGTGACGGTCGATTTCACCAACGCTTCCGCAACCTTTGCCGACAAGAACGTCGGAGAGGAGAAGGCCGTTTCGGTTACCGGTCTTACCTACGGCGGCGCCGATGCCGGCAACTACGAGATTACCCTTGCCGACGTGACTGCCGATATCACGCCGAAAGCGATCACGGTCAATTTCACCGCCGACGAGAAAGTCTACGACGGCACGACCGCGGCGACGATCACCGACGGCTACACGTTCGTGACCCTCTATGACGGTGATGTTGTGACGGTGACGGGCGCTGTGGCTGAATTCGCCAACAAGAACGCCGGTACCGGTAAGCAGGTGAACGTCAGCGACTTCACCCTCGGCGGCGCCGATGCCGGTAACTACACCGTGACACTCGGAACGGCGACCGGAACGATTACGCCGAAAGCGATTGAGCTCAACTTCACCGCCGAAGACAAGAACTTTGACGGAAACGACACCGCGACCGTGACCGATTACGCGTTCGTCACGCTGATCAGCGGCGACGAAGTGACCGTCGATTTGGATGCCGTAACCGCCCTGTTCGATACTCCCGCGTGGGGCGAAGATAAGACCGTGACTGTCACGGTTCCCGACACTGCCTACGGCGGCGCCGATAAGGACAATTACACCTACACGGTCAACACGACGACCGCTTCGATCCTCGGACCGGAAGACGCGTCGACCGTCGTCACGATTGCCGAAGACATCGTCGATCCGTTCGATAATGAGATTTCGCTCCGTGAAGCGCTTACTGTCTACTTCAAGAAGGAAGAGGGGGCGGAAGCGGTCTACGACAGCCAGACCGGTACGTTCAGCTATGCCGACGACACGGCCAACAGCACGATCACCTTCAAGCCCGGCCTGAAAGTCATCGATCCGGACGCCGGTTACGAACTCGGCGACGCTTACGATTACAACAACCTGGTCATCGAAGGTGACGACCGCATCGTCTTCGAAGGCGAGGAGTTCCAGATCTTCACGATTACCGAGGCCGCCGATATCACGTTCAACGGCCTGACGTTCAAGAATAATGTCACCGACGCCGACGGCGCGGCGATCTCGATTGCCGATGGCCTGACCGGCGACAAGACCGTCACGATCAGCGACAGCGACTTCCTCGGCAACACGGCGGAAGGCGGCGGCGCGATCTATGCCGGTTCGCTCAACGTCGTGGTTGACGGCGGTCTCTTCAGCGACAACGAAGCGACCGCCAGCGGCGGTGCGATCTACAACGCCGGCGCGGCGCTCACCATTACCGACGGCGAGTTCATCTACAACACGGCGGCGGCCGACGGCGGCGCGATCTACACCGCGACCGACCTGACCATTGCCGACGGTACCTTCTCGCGCAACAGTGCCGCCAGCGGCGGCGCCGTCTACGGGGCGGCCGACACCACCCTTACTGTGACCGACTCCGTCTTCTCCCGCAACACGGCGAGCGAAAACGGCGGCGCGGTTTACGGCGATACCGTCATTTCCTCAGAGTCCCTCTACGGGAGCAACAGTGCAACGGTCAACGGCGGCGCCATCTACGGCGGCCATGTCGAAACGACCGACGACACCTTTACCCGCAACACGGCAACCGGCGACGGCGGCGCCATCTACAGTGATTCCGCCGATACCGTTATTTCCGACGGCAGCATCTTCTCCGCCAACAGCGCGGCCAACGGCGGCGCCATCTACGGCATTACCGTGACTGTGACAGACGGGCAGTTCACGAACAATAAGGTGCTTGGTGAAGTCCAGACGGTGACCGAAGATGTGACCACAACGGAAACAGAAGAGGGGTACTTTGCGGATCCGTCGGGCGAGTATGTTTTCGATACGTGGACCGATGAATATGTTCTTCCCGCAGATCTGGCAGATCAATTTGTCTATAACGCAGGAACGGGGCAATACGTTCCGGTTGAAGCGGGTGATTATACATACGATTGGTATGGGGGTGAATATGTTCTCATTTCGGAGTTGACCCGATACTCCTGGCAGACCGTTACAACCACAACCACAACCACGGTTACATCTCAGCAGTTTGTCGGCGGTAGCGGCGGCGCCATCTACGGCACCAACCTGACTATCACCGATTCCGGATTTGCCTCGAACACGGCAAACGTCCGCGGTGGTGCGGTTTATGGCACGTCAATTGACGTAATCGGCAGTACATTTACGAACAACAAGGCGGTCGGGATAACCGAGACGGTGACCGAAGAAGTTCCGGTTACTGTAACCGTTGTTGATTACGAGTATGATGTGAACGGCGATTACGTTTGGGGGTACTTCAGAACGGGCCAGGAAAACGAGGAATACTTCGCCATCGCCGATCTGACCAAATACTCCTACGATACCGCGACGTCGAGCTACGTCGAAGATGAAAACGGCACTTTCATTCACGAGCTCGATTACAACATGTATTACGATCTTTCGAATCCGAACCCAACTTACACGCAGGCTTTGCGCAGGTCCCGCCAGGTAATCACAACTGTGGAAGGAAGCGGGACCGAAACGATTACCCATGAAGTTACCACCGGCGGCGACGGCGGCGCGATTCTCGCCAGCAGCACGCTCTCCGTCACCGATTCCGACTTTACGTCCAACTCGGCGGCGGCCCGCGGCGGCGCCCTCTACGGCGTGACCATCACCGTATCCGGCGGCGACTTCACGAAGAACTCCGCAGGGAGCCTCGGCGGCGCGATCTACGGTCTTGGTGAGTCCGATGTGACAATCACCGACAGCGAGTTCGTCCGCAACTCCGCGAACCACGCCGGCGCGGTCTTTGGCAGCAAGCTGACCGTTACCGGTTCGTCGTTCCGGAACAACAGCGCTGTTGCCGAAGAAGGTTACGGCGGCGCGATCTACGCCAATTCGGAGGGGTCGGCGGTGAGTGTCTCCGGCAGTTCGTTCGAGTCCAACACCGCGGCCTACGGCGGCGCGTTTGTCGCCTGGCCCGGCGGCACGGTCACCTTTACCGAAACCGCCTTCACCGGCAACTCGGCGTCGAGATCCGGCGGCGCGGTTTATGTGGAAGATACCGAGTCGCTCACGCTGAATAAAGTTGTCTTCGATAAGAATACCGCCGGCCACGACGGCGGCGCGGTTTACGCGGTCACATATTATAATGATGAAGACGCAATTTCCATCATCGACTCCACATTCACCGGAAACGAGACGATCAATAAGGGCGGCGCTATCCGGGTTCAGGACGGCTCCGTTTTGGAAATCTCCGGTACTCTGTTCGACGGCAACAAAGCGGCCGGCGCATACAGCGAGGACGAGCAGAACTGGTTCGGAGGCGAAGGCGGCGCGATCTACTACGGATCGGGCAGTATCGACCATATCACGATTAATGACAGCCGGTTCACGGATAACCAGGCAAGCGTCGGCGACGGCGGTGCTCTCCGGGTCTTCGGTGGCGAAGGTGAGCCGGTCACGATCAACCGCAGCCTCTTCCGCGGCAACTCCGCGGCGGGTTCCGGCGGCGCGATCCAGACCACCAGTATTGGTCTGACGGTCAATTACAGCTGGATCGTCGAGAACACCGCCGGCAGTACCGGCGGCGGGATCGACATGTTCAAAGGCAGCGGGGTGATTTACCAGTCGCTCGTCGCCGACAACACCGCGGCAGGCAACGGCGGCGGCATCTATCTCTACGATAAAGCCTCGCTCAATATCTCCTGGTCAACCGTTGCCGGGAACAGCGGCGCGGCCGGTCCGGATCTCTACGTCCAGAACAACGTCAATACCGCGCAGGTCACCGCTTCCTACTCGATTCTTCTCGATGCCGAACTTTCGACCCAGCAGTCGGTACTGAACACCGTCAACTCCCTCTACGGAACCGTGGTGGCGAACGGCGGCACGTTCAATCCCGATGCCGACAGCCAGCAGTATCATACCGGCGACATCCTCTTTGCCGGCGGCGGCGACGTGATGACCGCCTACTATCTCGCCGACCGTTCGGTCGCGGTTAACGGAACCGGCCTTACAACCGGTCATCCCGACGACATCGATCTGGCGGGACGTGTCCGTCCTTACGCCACATATTACGATTACGGCGCGTATGAATGGCAGGGCGGCGGGGCCGGTCCCGAAACCCCGTCGATGATTGTTACCACCGACCGCGACGTAGTTGACCCGTGGGACTACCAGATTTCGCTCCGCGAAGCGCTCACGGTTTACTATCAGACCGACGGCACCTTCACCTACAACGAAGAGACCGGAACCGATTTCGTCTACGGCAAAGACCTGAGCAATACAACCGTCATGTTCATGCCGAATCTCGGGACGATGCAGGTTGACGGCGAAGGCTTTACCCTGACCTCGACTCACGACGGGCTGGTCATTGAAGGGGAGGGCCGCATCACCTTCGACGGTGAGACGTTCCGGATCTTCACGATCACCGAAGCCGCCGACATGACGTTCAACGGCCTGACGTTCAAGAATCTTTCGACAGCCGTCAGCGGAAGCGCCATCGGAACGACGGCCGCGCTGACCGGCTCGAAGACGCTCACCATTAACGACGGCGTCTTCGAAAACAACGCCTCGACCGCCAGCGGCGGCGCGATCTGCGTCGACGGTCTGAACCTGACGATCAGCGGCGGCACGTTCACCGGCAACACGTCCGGCGCGGGCGGCGGCGCGATCTACAGCGCCAACAATTCGCTGACCGTCTCCGACGACACCCTGTTCGAGAACAACACGGCGGCAAACAACGGCGGTGCGATTCTCAGCAGCAACGACCCGATGACGATCACCGGCGGCGTGTTCAGGAACAACAGCGCGGCCAACGGCGGCGCGATCTACGGATCGACCGATACGATCACGATCACCGGCACCGAGTTCACCGGGAATACGGCGACAGGACACAGCGGCGCGATCGCTTCGACCAGCGGAACGCTCTCTCTGACAGATGCCGTATTCACAAACAATACCGCCGGTTCCTACGGCGGCGCGGTTTACGGATCGGGGACTGTGACGATCAACGATTCGACATTCACCAGTAACAGCACAGGCAGCTACGCCGGCGCGCTCATGAGTGCGGGACAGCTGACGGTCAGCGGCAGCACCTTTGCTTCCAACACCACGGGAGCGCGCGGCGGCGCGATCTGGGTTTACAGCGGTTCAGCCGCGGTTAATGATTCGACCTTTACCGGCAACAAAACAACCGCAACGGTCAGTTACGGCGGCGCGATCAGCGGCAACGGAGATTCGACCATAACCGTAGACGGCAGCACGTTTACGGATAATAGTACGAGCGGTGTCTCTTCCGGTTCCGAGGCCTACGGCGGCGGCGCCATTTTCGGCGCGTCGGGAGCGGTCTCTGTTACCGATACGGTCTTTGATGCCAATAAGTCGGGCAGGTTCGGCGGCGCGATCTACGCCTATTCGTCGGCGATTACCGTAAGCGGATCCACGTTTACCGGCAACACGGCTGAATCACGCGGCGGTGCCGTCTTCACGGTGGCCGGTTCGATTACCGTTGATGAATCTGAGTTTACCGGTAACAGGACCGCTGCCGGAGGATACGGCGGCGCACTCGGCGCCTATAGCACCGGTGGCGCCGTCACAGTGACCGATTCCGAGTTTGCCAATAACTCGTCGACTTACGGCGGCGCGGTTCTCGGCTTGGGGACGATTACCATCGACGGCAGTACGTTTACCGGCAATACCGGTCTTGCCGGCGGTGCCGTGGCCAATTTGGATACGGGGCTGGTCAAGATTACCAACAGTGATTTTACGGATAACCATTCCAGCTATTTCGCCGGCGTTATCTATGGAATGGCGATTGATATCAGCGAGTCGAACTTCGAGAACAATTCGACAACCGGCAGTTCCGGCGGCGTCATTCTTGCTCCGTCCGC
>JAGCAH010000059.1 GCA_017652805.1 Thermoguttaceae bacterium
CCAGTAACGAGACCGAAATCGATCGGGCGCGGCCTGGTAGTCGGTCGGATAGCGTTCGTCCGGCATCCGGTCGATCCGCTCCCGAATTGACCGGCCGATTTCGTCCCAGTCGTCCCGCCACCGCTCGGCCGAATGGCGATGACGGTCACCGGGGCCGGGACCCGCGCCGGGGGGCGGGGGCGGAGGCGGGACGTGCGGCTCTTTCGGAACCGAAAAGACGTCGATTTTCTGTTTATGGGCGCGGAAATTCTCGCGCATCAGCGTGTTGACCGCGTCGATCGCGTCGGTCCATCGGGCGGCCTTATAATCGCACGTCTCGAGAAACTCTCCCAAAGATTCGATCATCAGGCTCCCGTACGTATCGATCAAAAGAGACGACTGATTTTTGAGGCTCGAGTTCAGATCGAGGAATCCGCGCGTTTCGAAAAAGAGGCTTGACATCAGCGAGGTGATCTCGCCGGTATTCGGCGTGTAGCGGGGGGTCTTTTCTGTATTTCCCCGTTTGAACTGACGGCTTGATTCGGTGATCAGTCCGGCGAACCGAATTTTCTTTTCCTTCAGGGAGAGGATCACTTCGCTGCGCGGGATCCGCCGCGTAACATATTTCGACGCCGACTCACTTTCGGCATCCCCGGCAACTTCCGAATCCGCCGAGTTCCCCTCGGCGGCGTCAACAGTTTCGGGCTCTTCGGCCGAGGGCTGCGGCGTTTTTTCCTCGGGAATCGGTTCGTTGACAAAAAAGAGAAACTCGTCTTTCACCAGAGCGCCCCTTCCGAACCAGAAGACCAGGATCCCGTCGTCCGCGGCGGCCGGACACGTTTCGATTGCGACTTTCAACGCGGCGATTGGGTGATCGGCGGCAGATATATCGTCTCCGGTCCAATTCGAATCAGGGGCGTTATAGACCGAAACGTTTTCGGCAGGCAGATTCTCAACGAAAAGAGAAGTAAAGAACGTCAGCCCCGCGCGTATTTCATCGGCGTAGGCCGAGTCGTGCAAATCTCCAGCCGCCGCCACATAGAGAACCTGAGCGCGCAGAGCCGGAAGGAACGAAAAAAAGAGGAATCCCCACAGAAATACAGATCGCCGAACCTTTTTCATTGATTCCCCTTTCGAGAGCAACTTGCCCCTATGAACCTCATCGGGCCAGGTTTTAACACACCCGGTGAAAACCGGGGTTCGTCTGGGTGAATCACGGCATTCCGACGGGCGCGGGAACCTCTCCCCCCGGTTAGAGACCGGGGGCTCTCGCCGCGCAGCGCGCCGACTTGCTCCCCGTGACCCCCATTGCGGCCGAAATGTCAGACGATGATCCGCGCTCAGGCTCTGTCTTTCGGCGTCTTATCGTCGGACGCGGCGCCGCTGTCGGAAGAGCTTTCCCCATCGTCTCCGTAATTGCCGTACTTCTTCCCGTAGGTGCCGTAGCCGTAACCGGTATAAGCACTGCCGTAACTGGCGCCGTAAGGCGAACCGTACGCCGGACCGTACCCGTAACCGCCTCGACCGTAGCCGTACCCGCCGCGGCCATAACCGTAACCGTAGCCGTATCCATACCCGTACCCGTAAGAGGATCTCTTCTTCGACGTTGCGGTCGGATCATAGAAGCGGTGTTTCTGATGGCAGTTCACGACACATCCGATAAAGTTCGCGCCGACATCTCCCATGATACGCACCCCCTGCGTGACGTCGGGCTGACCGTTGCGGCGGATGCGGAAGACGTAGATCACCCCGTCGACCTTGGCGGCGACGTTGCAGACATCCGAAACGTAAAGCGCCGGCGACGAGTCGACCAGGACATAATCGTATTTCGTCTTGAGCCGTTCAAAGAGCTGGACCAGATTCGCGGCGATAAACTTTTCCGACGGGTTCTTCCGTTGGAGACCCGCGGTAATCACCGAAAGATTCTTCAGCTTGGTCGGGCGGACGAGTTCATCTTCGGAATGAGTTCCCGCCAGGAGTTCGGCAAACCCTTCCTGGTTTTTCAGATTGAATTTTTTATGAACGTCCGGCTTTCGGATATCTCCGTCGATCAGAAGAACTTTCTTATCCGCCTCGGCGAGCATGATCGCCATCGACGAGACAAACGTCGTCTTCCCGTCGCCGGAATGGGGGCTCGTGAAGAGTACCACACGGGGCTTCGACCGGTTATTGAAAAAGATTTTCGATCGGAGCGCGCGGAACGTCTCGCACTGGGGAGAATCGGGAAAATGATAGGCGAACAGGGACGCGATCGGCGTGCCCGGCTCAATCGAAATTCTGCTGAGTTCCCTCTTATACTTCCGATTCATCTGGAACGAGGGCATCTGCGCCAAAAGGCGAATCCCCAACGCCGCGGTGATCGCGTCCGGATTCCGGAACGTGGTATCGACCATATCGAGCGTAAACGCCGTGGCGAACCCGAGCAGTCCTCCTAAAAAGAGGGCGAGAATTCCGTATTTCAGCCGGTTCGGTGCGTAAGGAATCGTCGGTTCGCGCGGCGGCATCACGACCTCGATTTTATAGCCGCCGTACTTACTCAAAATATTGACCTGGTCGAGTTTGCGGACCAGCTGCATACTCAGTTCTTTCTGCGACGAGATCGAGAAGTGGATCGTCTCGAGCTTCAGAAAATGGTCGTTAATGTTCTGAATGTTATCCGCCTGGGAATCGATAAACTCCTGCAGATGGTTGCGTTCAACGGTTAACGCGTCGATCTTTTCGTGGAGAACTTGGATATACGTCTCCATATACTCCCGGTAAGTGAATATCCCAATTCGGTTGAGCGTCTCTCCCTCATCCAGACCGGTCTGCATCTTGCGGTATTCGATCAGATCCTCGTACCCTTTCCGAAGCGCGACCATCCGCGGGTTATCTTCCCCGACGTTCTGCTCGCGCAGCTCGGCCATCTCTTTGAGCATCAACGCCGATTGTTCCAAATCGAGCGTCAGGAGGGTGCTTTCGAGCGTATCGGTCATATCCCCGCCCCGCGCCAGCGCGGTAATCGTCGCGATTGACTGCTCCTGACCGATCCCCGAGACCGTCTCGTTTCCCGCGCCGAGGATAATGATCAGCTCCTCTTCGGGAATGTCGGCGATCTTCCGACCGTTGATTCGGCTTTCGATCATATCGAGTCGGTTCTGTAGCCGAATCTTCTGATAGTCGATATCGACGATACTCTCTTCCAGTTCCTGAATACGGGTCAGAACGGGGTTACTGTCCTGAACCCCGATCATCGCCACCGACGAGCTGGCCAGATAATCGTCGAGCTGACGGTTTGTTTCGGCGATTCCGGCGTTAACATTTTGAATTCCTTCCTGAAGGGAACGCTGAACGGCGCTGGTCGCCTTGGTATACTGCTTTTCGAAATAGATCTGAAACTGATCCAGCAGACTCGAAATCACGATAAACGCCTCTTTCGGCGAAGGGGACGAATACGAGACGCTCAGGACGTTCGCCTTTTTCGTTTCCCCCTCCCCGCCGAGTTTGATCCTGAGGTTCGTCACGACGTATTGCTTCCAGGCATCGGGACCGCGAACGAACTCACTGAAGATAACGTCCTTCTTCTTTTCTTCATTCTCGGCGATATTATGATAAGTCGAAACGATCACGTCGTCGCTCTGGAGAAGCGCGATCAGCGTATTGAGAAAATCTTCCTCTTTCGCGGACCTTCGGGTATTGTTCCCCCCCTCAATTCCGGAATCTTTCTGAGAGATATGGATAATCGCGTTCGAACGATAGAGGCGCTGAGCCGTCATGAAACGGTAGCCGACCCCGATCGAAACGGCGGTCATGACCAGGATGATCAGAAAGAGGTGACGTTTTATGATCTGGAGAAGATCGACAAAGTTGAGCTCTTTATCAAGCCGATGTTCGATGATCGGAGCCGGCTGGGACATCTGGTTCTCAGCGTTCGCTTCGCCTTGGGGACCCTTCGCCCCCTCTCCGGTCTGGCCCGCCGCGGGATCGGTCTGCCCTTGCGGGGACGGAACATCGTTCTTTCTCGGATCGGGATTATTGGAATCGTCCTGAACGGATGACATAGACGTTTCTCTCCAAAGAAAACAATCTGGGCAATATATATTATATAGATAATTTTAATAAAAAATCCAGGAGTTGCAAGGAGAATCTCCCGCAATCCCCCAAATCTACTATTTTGTTAATTATAGCATACCGAAAAAAAGAAGACCTTTCGGGAGGGGGTGATTTTCCTTCCTTTCCCAGCCGGACGCGCCGCCGAAAACGCCCTTGACCGAAACGGCGGTCTCGGTTAGAATCTTCCGCGTCTTTCGGGGCGGGACGGTTTTTTCCACCCCTCTCACTTGACAGACCTGAAAAACGGATATAATTATTGGCGAGTTTTAGTCACTAAAACAATCCAAGTATAGTTACCTACCGGAGTCTACGATGGCAGTTCCTAAGAGAAAGCACAGCAACGCCAGAACGGGTTCGCGTCGTTCTCACGATGCGAAAAAGCCGGTCAATCTGACCAGCTGCCCTGAATGCAACAAAATGATCCCCAGCCATGTCGTCTGCCCTAATTGCGGGTACTACATGGGACGCCAGGTTGTCAAAACCGGTGAGTGATCATCTCCTCAGCACCCTCGTTCCGGGGGTGCTGTTTCGCTTTTCTGAGCAATGTTTTCTTCCCGCCGTCGGTATCGGCCGGTCGAAGGTACTCGTTCCTTCTTTACGGAATTTGACCGTGTCGCTCGGCATCGCTAGAAATGGAGTGAAGTGATGGGAAAAACAGCATTTTTATTCTCCGGTCAGGGCGCTCAGGCCGTCGGCATGGGGAAGCCTCTCTTTGACGCCGTTCCCGCCGCGGCACACCTTTACGAGCGCGCATCTGAAATTCTCGGCTACGATCTGGCCGACGTCTGCTTTAACGGTCCCGCGGAAAAGCTGAACACCACCGCCGTCTGCCAGCCGGCTATCTATGTCACGTCGCTTGCCGCGCTGGAAGCGTTCAAAGCCGCGAATCCCGAAGAGGCGTCTTCGGCCGAGGCCGCGGCCGGTCTGAGCCTGGGCGAGTACACCGCCCTGGCGTTTGCCGGAGCACTTTCGTTCGAAGACGGCCTGCGCCTTCTCCAAAAACGGGGCGAGGCGATGCAGCGGGCCTCCGACGCCGCCGCGGGAGGGATGGTCAGCGTCCTCGGTCTTGAAAATGAAAAAGTCGAATCCCTCTGCGATCAAGCGCGGGAAAATGACGTTCTTCTTCCGGCCAACTACCTCTGTCCCGGAAACATTGTCGTCTCGGGAAGCGCCGCGGCATGCGAGCGCGTCGCCGCCCTGGCCGAAGAGGCCGGCGCGATGAAAGTTGTTCCTCTGACCGTCGCCGGTGCGTTCCACACCCCGCTGATGGGGTCGGCGGCCGACATCCTGTCCGAAGCGCTTGCCGCCGCCGAATTCCGAACGCCTCGGATTCCGGTTTACAGCAACGTCGACGCCCGAACGCACACCGATCCGGCCGAAATCCGGCAGATCCTCTTAAAACAGCTCACAAGCCCCGTACTTTGGGAAACGTCGATCCGCGCGATGCTCGACGCCGGGTTCGACACCTTTTACGAAAGCGGTCCGGGCCGCGTTCTTCGCGGTCTGATGAAACGGATTAACCGCAAAATCAAACCGGAGGGGTTCAATCCCGCCGATTAATTCACCAACAGGAGGTTACCATTATGATCCAAGTCGATCTGAAAGGTCAAAACGCCGTCGTCACCGGGGCAACCCGCGGGATCGGATTCGGAATTGCCAAAGCCCTTTCGGCCGCCGGTGCCGCGGTCGCCTGCATCGGAACGAACGCCGAAAAACTCAGCAAGTCGGTTGACGAGATCAACGCGGCGGGCGGGTCGGCGAAAGCCTACATCTGCGACGTCTCCAAGTCGGACCAGGTCGAAGCCGTCTCGAAACAGATTCTCGAAGATTTCGGCGGAAAAGTCGATATCCTCGTCAACAACGCCGGGATCACCAAAGATACTCTCGTCCGCGTCATGACCGACGAGCAGTGGGACGACGTGATCGCGGTCAACCTTCGGGGTCCGTTCCTCATGACTCGCGCCTTCGTCAGCGCGATGCGCAAAAAGAAGTACGGCCGAATCATCAATATTTCGAGCATCAGCGGACTGATCGGCAACCGCGGCCAGGCGAACTATTCCGCCTCGAAAGCGGGAGTGATCGGGTTCACCCGCACCGTCTCGAAAGAGCTGGCCAACCGCAACATCACCGTCAACTCCATCGCGCCCGGTTTCATCGAAACCGACATGACCGCCGTTCTCGACCCGGTGATCGTCACCGAAATGAAAAACCGGATCCCGGTCGGTCGCTTCGGCTCCCCCGACGATATCGCCAACGCGGTTCTCTATTTCGCCTCCCCCGATTCCTCGTTTGTCACCGGCCAGGTGATCGCGATCGACGGCGGAATGATCATGTAGTCTCCCCCGGGGGCGGTCTGTCGGCAGGCGGCAATTTGTCCTTGTCGGTTTTCGATTTTTCGATTATAATGACCGCCGTCCCGTCAGGGTATCCGTTTGTTCTTGCAGAAGTTAAGGACATTGTTCATTTTTCAAATCGATCCCCGGTCTCTCGGGCAGGGGGTTCTTTAAGTTTGACACAGATCAAGCCGACAATTCAAAGAAAGGTTGTCTGAACGATGAGCTCTGAAGAAGTTAAGGAAAAAGTCATCGCGATTATCGCCGACCAACTTGGCGTTGACCCCAAAACCATCACCAGCGATACCGACATTGCCAACGACCTTGGCGCCGACTCTCTCGATTTCGCGGAACTGATGATTGTCTTCGAAGAAAAGTTTGATATTGATATCGTCGAAGAAGATGCTCAAAACATCACCACCGTCGGTCAGGTGATCGAAAACATTGAAAAGCAGCTCAAAACCAAATAATAGCTGAGATATGCCGAAACGGGTCGTCGTCACGGGTGTCGGCCTGGTCACCCCTCTGGGGTGCCGGGTCGAAGAAGTTTGGCAGAGCCTTTGCGCGGGGAAAAGCGGTATCCGCTCGATTACAGAGGAGCCGCTTTCGGTGTTTCGCTCAAAGGTCGCCGGTTTCTGCGACGACTTCGTTCCCGAAAATTACGTCTCGGTCAAGGACACCCGGAAGCTCGACCGATTCACTCTCTTCGCCCTCGCCTCGGCCATTGACGCCGTCAAGGCGAGCGGGCTTGACTTCTCGAAAGAAGATCCGTTCCGCTGCGGTGTGATCACCGGTTGCGGAGTCGGCGGTCTGGGTGAGATCACCCACCAGCAGGACCGCCTTCGAAACATGGGGCCTGGGAAGGTTTCTCCCTATACCATTCCCAAAATCATGGCGAATGCCGCGCCGGGTCAGATCGCGATCACCTACGGGCTTCACGGTCCCACCTACAGCATCGCGACCGCCTGCGCCAGTGCCAACAGCGCCATGTCCGAGTCGTTCCGCACAATCCGTCTGGGTGAGGCCGATATCGTCATTACCGGCGGTTCCGAGTCGGCGGTTTCCGAGCTTGGTCTGTCCGGTTTCTGCGCGATGCGCGCGCTGAGCGAACGCGAAACTCCGCCCGAGACGGCATCCTGCCCGTTCGACGTGAAGCGCGACGGCTTCGTGATCGGCGAAGGGGCGGGTATTCTCGTCTTTGAGGAACTTCAGCACGCCAAGAAGCGGGGCGCTCCGATCTTGGGCGAAGTCCTCGGTTGCGGCGCGACGACCGATGCCTGCCACATCACCCAGCCCGACGCCGAGGGAATTTATCCCGCCGAAGCGATGAAAGCCGCGCTCCGATCCGCTTCGCTCGCACCCGAAGATCTCGACTACATTAACCTTCACGGAACGGCAACCAAACTGGGAGACCTGGCCGAGACGAGCGCCATCAAACGCGCTCTGGGTTCATATGCCTATAAAATTCCGATGTCGAGCACCAAAAGCCATATCGGGCATCTGCTCGGCGGCAGCGGCGGGCCCGAGGCGATCTTTTCGCTTCTGACCATTCGCGACAGTATCGCCCCGCCAACGATCAACCTGACCGAACCCGATCCGCAATGCGATCTCGACTATATTCCGCTCAAGGCCCGTCAGATCAACGCGCGCCGGGTGATGTCGAACAGTTTCGGTTTCGGCGGGCACAACGTCTGCGTTATTTTCGGTAAATACAAGTAACGCGCCGCGCCCGAGGGACGTCGGACGCATAGCGGTCAAAAGATGGGGGGCAGGGATGGCTCGATTTCTTTTTTCAGTTCTGTTTCTTTTCGTCGCCGCGTTTGGTCTTGCTCAGGAAAACTTTACCGGTCCCCACACCGCCTTGGCCGAACGGGGACTAACCGCGCTCCCCGCCGACGCCGGTCAGTTCTGGATGGTCTACGATCTGACCCCGTACACTAGCCTCTATCCGAATCTCCCGAACCCCGAACAGGCGATTGTTACCTGGATTCTGCAGGATACCGGCAAAGATTTCTGGTTCAAAGAGCCGTTCGGCGTGATTTCGGCGAGCAAGAATAAACTGTATGTCTACCACACCGCCGCGGTACAGCAGTACGTCTCGAACGTCCTCGACCGCTTCATGGATGCCGAAAAGAAAAAGATCGTCTTCCGGATTCAGATATTCCTTCTCGACTCTCCCGACTGGCGGACCAAGGTCGCGTCGCTCCTCCATCCCTATCCGGTCGGCCAAGAAGAGATTTCCGGCTGGATCCTCGCCAAGACCGATGTGCCGACCTTTCTCCAATCCATTTCGAAGCGCCCCGATTACACCGAGCTGAACGCCTCGCGGAGCGACGTGCCGAACACCGAACTCTTCGGCTGGGTCCTCCCGGCGCAGCAGCGGACCTACGTCCGCGACATTCAGGTTGCCGCCGCCACGCCTCAGGGGTACGTCAGCGACGTACACAAAATCGACGAGGGATACCGTTTCGAAGCGACGCCGTTGGTTTCGACCAACGGCGAGCAGGCGGAAATTCTCTTTTCGTGCAACTCCACGGTCATTGAAAAGACGCTGTCGGTCCCGTTGAAAATCCCGACCACATCGGCGCCCCGGCAGATTTTAAACGCCGAGACTCCGCAGATCGCCCACACCGAACTGACCGACAAAGTCTCCTTTCCGCTCGACCAGGCGTTTCTCCTTGACCTGGGAATGATCCCGATGCCCGAAGAGGCGAGCGTCGACAAACCCCTCTCCCTTTCGGGAATCGTCTCGGGCCGGCCGATCTACAAAAACGTCCTCGTCCTGATCCGGAAAAACGATCTGTAATATCGTTTTTCTACTCCGCACCCCCTGTCCCAATAGATGGACCGACGTTCCCACACGATGAAAAGCTCGGAATTTCACGCCGAAATTCCGAGCTTTTCCGCATAGATCCGATCAACCGATCCGAATCGGGCCGAAAGATGATCCGAAATTATTTGGATGGGTTTGGAGACGCGTCGTTTTTCTCTTCCGACTCATGGTTCTTCATCGGAGTCGGCGGGCCGCCGATCGAGATCGGCTCGGCGTCTTTCCGCGTCAGGAAGAGCCTCAGTCCGATTACCGCGAAGATCGGCACGACCGTCATCAGAGGGGCGCGCATCCGCATATTCGTCCAGAAGATGATGTGCGGAATCTGGATCGCGATCAGAAGGAAGACCGGCCACGACCAATTCGACCAGTACGGCGAGATCAGGAGCCGCCGGCGGGAGAGGCTCACCAGCGGGCAACAGATGTAAAGGAATCCCAAGAACGCGAGCGGAAGCTCAATGGCATAGAAAACGCCGACCGCATAGCGGCAGTTCTTATGACACCGTGACTCGTTCGGATCGGTTCGGTAAGGAAGGAACTGCCAGAGGTTCCCGATGCGAATCACCGAAGCAAGCACCGCCCTCTGAGTATTTCGGCTCATCGCGGAATGCGCGGCGCTGTATGCCAGATCGTTCCTTCGAAGTTCCCATTTCGGACCGGACTCTCTGCCGTACTCCTCAAACTCTTCTTCCTGGACCGATTCCCATTCCTCTTTGAATTCCGCCGGATCCCACGGACCGGAAAACGGACCGGGATCACGGTAGTAGTCATAGATGGAATCGTTGTTTGCCAGAAAGAGCGTATAGCCGCCATGGGTGGTCGTTACGATGAACTCCCCCATTTTGACCTGGTTCCGCGCCCCCCAAAGGAGAGGAAACACGATAAACCCCAGGAGGAACGCAAACGGATATCTGATCAGAAGCTTTCGCATCCGGGTATAATTCAACAGACCGAAAAAAATCAAAAGACCGAAGACGAGAAAGACCGGCCGGCAGAGTCCCGAAAACCCGGACAGCAGACCGATTCCAACGAACGCGAGAGCGTTCTTCTGCCGAGGCATCATCGCCAGGGTCAGCGTCCAGATGATCAGAACCGCCAGGAACGCGGCGAGCGTTTCGGTCATCGGAACACGCGACTGCGCCAGAAGGATCGGATCGACGACGACCAGCATCGCCGCGACAAACGCCCACCCGTGCGAAAAGTTGAGTATCAGCGCCAGACGATAGACAATCGCGACCGTCAGAAGCCCCAGGATCCAGTGCAGAAGGACTGTCGCGTCCTGTTGCGAAAGAAGGTAGAAGGGACGGGAATCGCTTTGATCCGCCGACGCCGGGGTGAAGACATAAAACGCGCGCAGCAGCGCCGGATAGAGAGGGGGACGAAAAGCCGTCGGCGTCTCCCCTTCTCCGAAAACGCCGTAAGTGCGGATATTTTGAGCCAGCGCGACATATCCGTCCGGATCGGAGCTCAACGATTCTCTGTTGAGAATCCCCGCCGCCCCAGGGCGTATAAAAAACGCCAGAAGCAGAAGAACAACATACGGTTTTTTTAACTCGGAAAAATGAAACATCGTCAGACTCTCATCATGGGCATCGATACCCGGTTTGAGATTCAAAAAGGCCTATCCAGAACGAAATGAAAAGAGCAGCTGCCGATCACTCCCAAAAAACTCGCCGAAAAACGGGATCTTCGGGGAAACAACAGGCCGTTCTTATATGTACGGACCATACCTTCATTTTATAGGTGAAACTCAATAATGCAAGGGATGATTTGAATTTTATAAAAAAGCTGATTCACTTCTGTAAAAATAGGCAGGTTAAAAACTTTACGCTATTTGCAAAGATGGTTTTCGCGGAAATCTTTTTCCCGTTCTCTCTTTTCGGCGGCGTCCGCTTCGGCCTGTCGGCGGTCGCGAAGGTTTTCGAGAACGCGCACATTCTTTACCGCCTCCCCCAGACGGCCACGCGCTCGGTTTGTCTTCTCGGCGGCGAGGGTCAGTTCCCGGAGCGTCTCCTCTTTCCGACGGGTCAGTTCCCGGCGGCGCGCTTCAAAGAGGCGGAGTTCGTCGAGCGGAACCGGCCGACGCGTTTCCGCCTCCCGCCATTTTTCCAGATTCGTCCGGAGCTCCTCGTCGAGCCGCGCGGCACGCGCGCGGAGCGCGCTCTCTTCCGACACGGCGGCGGCGACTTCCATCTGCTGACGGTCGCGGGTATTCTCGCGCAGTTTGATGATCGGAGCGAATTTCATCGAAAACTCAACATCTTTCAGTAATCGACGCGAAGCCGAACCACTCCCGCCGTTTTCGGATGGACATTGTAATCGGCATACCCGATCGTAGTTCCCCCCGAATATTCCAAATGGCGCGAAAAGACGAGCCCACCTTCGACCGCCCAGTTGACGTCGCCGGCGAGTCTCTTTTCGATTCCCCCCAGGATTCGGTAATCGTAATAGGAAATCAGCGCGCTCTTTCCCCAGACGTCCCGCAGAGGTCCTTCCGGCCTAACCGCCCAGCGATTCCCGGTCAGTTCGCCGGTCGCATAGATCCAGTAGGGGGAATTCCCATCTTCGATTTCCGGTACCCCCCGCATCCAGGTGATTCGCCGCGAGGCTTTCGCGCGTGGGAAGGTCGCATCGATGTAGAAGTCGTCGTCCGGCTGCCATCCGATACCGAAAACCGGAACCACGCGCCAGTCGGCGATATTCTGATACGACGCGCCGACGATAATCCTCCCGGTCTGGCAGATTTTGAAAATCCCGACCACCTGCCCCGTCAGACGGAGCGCGTCGCGTGAGCTGCTCTTCATATCCGAGTTCCACGAAGCGCCAAATCCCGCGTTGAGAAGGAAACAGGGAGAGAGGGGCGCGAAGAGATCGGCCTGAAGCCCGCCGGTATACAGGCCGACCTTATCGTCGAAGATCGGCTCGAGCGCCTGGGCGGTCGAAAGATCGGTCCACGAAAAGCGGGGCGTGATCATGAGGGGATGATTCGCGTCGGGGAACGGAAACGCGAAACGTACCGAGCCGCCGAACGTCGTCATTCCGCTCCGCCGCTCTCCGACGTTCGGAATATACTCGGCCGACCCGCGAACCTGCTGAAAGAACCGGGGCCGGCGAACGATCTGTTCCGAGAAGAAGGACGAAAGGGAATCCGCCTCTTCAAGCTGCCCCCCCTCGCCGATCGCCGAGTAATACCCGGCCGGAGGGGTATCGAGTACCGGTGCGGGAAGCCGGGACGTATCGCCGTCAAAGGCCGCCGTCTGGGAAACCGGCTGCCCCGACGTCAAGATATAGGTATTCGACCCGCCGGTATCGAATGGCGAAGACGCCGACTCGGGAATGAATCCGCCGGCGGAAAGGAGTCCTCCCTCGACCGGCGACGGATGAGTGACCGCCGCCGTCCGCTCGGCGCGGTTTGTCGGAACCGCCCCGAACAGGAACCGGGAAAGATACGGAAAATCGGGAGAGACCCCCGAACCGCGCGCCGGAGCGCCGGCCGCGGCGTCGGTATCGTTAAACGTATCGGGAAGAATCTCGGGCGGAGCGACCAGATCGGCGGGGGAAGCAGACTTTTTTTTCGTGCGCCCCCTGTTCGTATAGCCGACCAGACCGGGCGAGGGGGGAGTGTAGTTCGTAAACCCGACACCCTCTTTTACCGTCGACTGTGCCGAGAGCTCCCGCGCGCTGATAAGGAAAAGAGTCGCAAGCGACAGCGCGAGAGAAAAAAGAAGACGCATTTAGAACGCAAACCCTGCCTGCAGATAGACGGAACTCTTCGGTTTGTAGTAGGCGTGCTTATGGGCGTAGAGCTGTCGGCCGAACGCGCCGCCGACTTCGAATTCCCCCTTGAATCCGGAAGGGCATTCGAACTGGAGACCGAGCCCGACGCGGTAATCGTTGTAGTCGACGTTATACGTCCCGTCGTAATCTTTGGTCAGCCAGCGCCCCCCGCCGATATCTCCCTGGAGATAGCCCCACCATTTGGTCTCGTTCATGTTGGCGATGTAGTGCGAAAGACGCGGGTTCGGAAAGACGATGTACCAGTCGTTCTTTTCGTTCGGCACCCAGCGGATACCGCCTGAGGGGAGAAGTTTGAACCGATTCCGTCCGTAATAGGTCACCCCGCCCAACGCGGTGATATACTCGTTGATCCGAACCGTCGCCAACCCCCGACCGCGAATAAAGAACGCGTGCTTGTCAATCTTCTTAAACGACGAGGCGACGCCGAGCTGAATCCAGAGATCGGCGCCGAAATCGTCGGTGAACTGGGGAGCGCATCCGAACCCGAGCGAGGCGTCGAACGTCTGGTTCGGCATCGCGTGAACGGGAACATCGGGCATATTCCAGAGCTGAAGCCCGAAGTTCGGCGAGAAGTACCAGTATCCGCTCGCTCCGTCTTTGGTCGAATGGGGAAGACACCTGCAGGGGAAGTTAAACTGCATATTGAAATCGAAGTCATGCAGTCCCAGACCGACCGAACCGCGTTTCGGAATGAATGTGTAATGCGCCGATGTTCCTTCCCAGAACCGTTTCATCGTCTGAACCGGCTGACTGAAAAAGTCGGGATTCGAATCGATCGGCGCCGGCGGGGCGATCGTTCCCGACGAGGGAGTCAGTGTCGCGGCGTCGAGAGGCGGGGCGATCGTCGTGGTCGACTGCGGCACGCTGCCGACCGTCCCGAGGGTCGGCGCCTGATCAGCCGCCGAAAGACCGGAGGTCGTCTGCGCCACGAAGATCGGCGAAGACTGAACCGCGCTCCAGTAGCCGTAATCCTGACCGAGAATCATCAGCGAGTCGGAAAGGGCGAGCGAAGCGAAATCGATATCATCGAAAACACCGCACCCGCCGGCCGCGCACCGGTCGGACGTTTCGACGTCGAAAGGAGAAACTTCATCAGACGTGACAAATTCGGTCAGCGAGTCGATCGACGCGCTGCTTGCGGCAAGTTCGATCGGCGGGTCACCCGGCGCGGTCAGAGAGAACTGCTCGGAATAAAAACCGTCGGCGAAAAGCACGGACGCGGAGGCGGTAAAAAGAGCCGCAGCCGTCAGAGAAAAGGCCGCCGCGAACCTTAAAAAACCGCGTTTTTTCAGAACTCCGAACATAAAAACCTCAGTGAAAGATGAAAGAACCGCCGAAAGAATACATAAATCCCCAGAACGGGTCAAGGGATATTTAATAGGGGATTATCACAAAAAAACCGTATCTTCGGCAAACGGATTTATCCAAGATTCCTCTCTTTCCCGGGTTATTGTTTTAAGGCTTTCAAGAGAAGAAAAAACTCGGCTGGGAAAACAGACTTGAAGCGGCGATCATTTCCGAACCGCGAATTTTTTTGGCGTCTCCCAATCGATATGAACCGCTCCGACGGTACGGGAACCGACGTCGGGCCGTTCCGTATCGCGGTCAACTCTCGTTCCCCTTCCTTCCCCCCGCCGAATCAGATATAATCGGGGCATGAGTTCGCAATCCTGGAACGCACTGACCAAAGAAACGCCGCTGATCAAGGTCTTTCGATACGTCGAAACCGCCTCGACCAACGACCGGGCACGCGACCATCTGCGCCGAAGACGGACGCCCCTCAGCGGACCGATCCTCTTTGCCGCCGACCGGCAGACCGCCGGACGCGGTCGGGGGGGTCACTCCTGGTGGTCCCCCGACGGGGGCCTTTTCCTTTCGTACGCCGCCCGACGAAGCGATTTCGGTCTGGCCGCGGGGGAATCGGTGGAGCTTTCGGTGGCGGCCGCCACGGCGGTGGCTCAGACGCTCCGACGCCGGGGTCAGAAGCGGAAACCGTTTTCGGTTCGCGTCAAGCATCCGAACGACGTGATGCTCAACGGACGAAAGGTCTGCGGAATTCTGATCGAGTCGCCGACCGCCGAAACGGTGATCGTCGGAATCGGAATCAACCTGAATCAGCCGTCGATTCCCGTTCCCGAAGAACTCCGGAACCGATACATATCCGTCGAGGCGGCGCTGGGCGCCCCTCTGAACCCCCTTTCATTCGTCACCGAACTGACCGAACGTCTTTTTTCATGAGCTGGCAGGGAATCGAAGGACATGACCGCGTCGCCGAAATGTTCTCCCGCGCGTTTTCCCGCGGGCGGCTCGAGGGGAGTTTTCTCTTTACCGGTCCCGAGGGGATCGGAAAACGCACGTTCGCCTTTCAGCTGGCCAAGACGGTTCTCTGTCTCTCTCCCGACGGGTTCGTCCCCTGCGGAACGTGCGAGTCGTGCCGTCTCTTCGACATGAAATACAGACCGGTCAAAGAAGAAGTCGTTCGGGACGAAAAGCCGCTGCCGGCAAAAAGCCGCCGCGCGGCTCCCCCCTCCCTCGAGCCGGACGAGCCGGACGACCCGCTCGCGTTCGACATCCCGAACCATCCCGACTTCTATTACGTCTCCAAACCGGCCGACCGGGCTCAGATTCCGATCGATCTGCTGGCGGGCCCGAAAGAGAACCGCGGCCGATCCGGACTCTGCTACAATATCTTCCGCACTCCCTATCTCGGCAGCCGAAAGGTCGCGGTCATCGACGACGCCGATTTCCTGAACGAGGAGGGGGCGAACTCCCTTTTGAAAACGTTGGAAGAACCCCCGCGCGGGGCGGTGATCATTCTAATCGGCACGAGTGCCGCCAAGCAGCTCCCGACGATCCGTTCCCGATGTCAGTCGGTGCGGTTCCTCCCCCTGTCGCTCCTCGACCTGTCGACCGTCCTGGTCAATCGCGGGATCGCCGCCGATTTCGACGAGGCGAAGCGTCTGGCGCGATTCGCCGACGGCTCGTGTAAAAACGCCCTGGAATTCAACGACGCCTCGCTGGAGACCTTCCGTCCCGTTCTCTACAAACAGCTCGCCCAACCGGAAATTGACGCGCTCGCCTTCTCGAAACGGGTGATCGAATTCGTGGAAGAAAAAAAGAAGGATAAGGAAAAAGCGCGCGAGAGTGAACTCAAACGCCGTCGTCTGGCGCTCGTCCTGGCGCGGGCGGCGCGTTTCTACCGCGACCTGACCCGCCTCCTTTCCGGCGAGACCTCGCTGTTGGCGGGAAACATCGAGTCGGGTGCCGAACTCCGTCTGGCGGCGAAGAACCGTCCCGACCCCGACCGCGCGATCCGGAACGCCGAACGAACCGTCGGGGCGCTCGAACAGATCGACCGGATGGGAAACCTTCCCTACATCATCGAAGCGTGGCTTTCCGACCTCTGAAAGGCCCCCCTTTTAAAATCTGTGCGTCCCTTAAAAAATCCCGGCTTCCGTAAAGGAAACCGGGATTTTGATTTCGTCCGCCGAATCTTCAGTCCCCGAACCGGAGCGAAAAGAGATCCGTCTCGGCCATCTTAAATTTCAGGATCACCGGCTTGCCGACGAGCGCCGAAAGGTCGCTCTCTCCGCGCCAGGTCACCTTCCGATCGATAAAGTCGCCGAAGACCACATCACAGTCGTCAAACGAATATCCTTCAATCGGTTTGCCGTCGAGCCCGCAGATTTCCGCCCAGAGGTTCCCTGCCGCGCTCGTGGCGACGTTCAGAATCAGCTCCTTTCCGCTGAAAACGATCGGTTTGGTCTCGGCAAATCCGATCTTCGATTTGGCGTGGAGCGAGCCGAACCCGTCAATCCGAAGCGTGTACCGCCGCAGGCGCGAATCACTCCCCGTCCCGTACGACTCGGTCGCGAAAATCGACAGTTCGCGGGGCGAATCGTCTTTGAGCGAATCGGTTTCGATCATCGGCCAGGCAAGGTAGTTGTCCCCGTAGAACCAGTTGTACTTCGTTCGCAGACCGGGCAACATAAAGGCGTCGTTGCTCTGTGAGAAATGGATCCCATCGCGGCTGATGATGTAAATCGAGTCGGTCACGGCGGTCCCCAGGCGCGATTCAATCGTCATCCGTTCTTTTCGCTGATCCGGTTCCGGCAGTTCCCATGTGCCGGGTAGTTCCCCCCGATCGGTATAACGGGCGGGAAACCCGATGTAAATGTCTTTATTGCGGTAATAGGGAGAAATCTGATTTGTATAGAACTGGGTCTCCTTCGTGGGGCCCTGTCCTTCCGGAAAGACGATCTCCCCCTCGTCGGTCCAATCGACGAAGTTGTCCGAAACCGCCCGTCGGATCACGCGGATCCCGTCGCGGAAGTCGCGGTAGTAGAGAACGTAGCGGTTCTCCTTTTCGGACCAGAACGCGATGTTCTGCGTATCGAACGCGTGGCCGGTAAAGACCGGGCCGGGCGCGACTTCGGTCCAATGAATCGCGTCGGACGACTGAAACGCGAAAAGCCCGTCTCCCTCTTTACCGCCGAAAAGGAAGCCGACCGCCTTATATTTCGCATCGGGAGGCGTTCCCGGCTTTTTGTCAACGAACGGATTGAAATCGTGATTGCCGTAATCGCGAAGACCGAACATCACGATATTGTTTTCTTTCGATCCCTGAAACTCGCAGATGCCGAGGCTCGGCCGCTGCCAGTGGATCCCGTCATCGCTCGTAATGTAAGCGATCGACAGCGGCTCCCCGGAATTCTGCCCCCAGGCGTGGTAATACATGTGGTACCGCTCGCCGTCATACATAATCGCGAAATACCCTTCGCTGTCCCCCTCCCAGGCAGTGTCGCCGAAATCGATCACTTCATCCTGACGCTGCGGCTGATGAACCGTCAGCTCAACGTTGTCGAGCGAGGCGACCAGCCAGTCGTCCGCGAACAGCTGAAGACTCGATCCGACGTCGAGAACTTCCGGCGCGGGCTCATCGGCCGCCGCCGCGGAAAACGATATCGCCGCGGTCAATAATACGTAAGGGAAAACCTGTTTTATCATCACTTTCTCCTCTCGGTTTGGGCGGGTTCGCTCCGTTAACTCTAAAACACGACCAGATACGCCGTTACAGTCACGATCGCGACGGTCAGAATGACGGGAATGGTATTAATCAGGATCAGTTTCCCGTCTTCCCCCTTCACGTCGACGGTGGCGCACGCGGCAATGACGTTGTTCACACAGATCATATTCCCGATCGCTCCGCCGATCTGCTGGAGCGCGACGACCGCCACCGGCGAGATGGCGAGCTTTTCGGCGGCGTTAAACTGGAGCGAGGCGAACAGAACGTTCGAAACGGTACACGACCCCGAAACGAACGAGCCCAGAACACCGATCCACGGCGCCAGGATCGGATACGCCTTGGCGCCGGTCCACGCCGCGGCGGCATGCGCGGTTTCGGTCAGCATTCCGTCGTAACCGGCGGCGCCGCCGAGGGAGTTGATCATGATCTGTACCATCGCCACGCCCGAAATGAGCGCCAGCGCCGGTCCGCAAAGCGTCCGGTGCAGGGCGCGTCCGAAAATCTCCGCCGTCTGGCGTCGGGAGAGCCCGAAAAGGAATACCGAGAAAAACGCGACGAGGATAAACGGCAGAATCCCCGGATTCGTCAGCCACGCGCAATGGAAGGCGATCGGCCGCTCGCCCCCCAAAAGGGGAATATCAAACGAGATATTCTTCAGATGCGGATAGATTTTAAAGACGTCCAGGCGGGTCGCCAGCAGAATGAGAATGATCGCCGCGTAGGGAGTCCACGCGCGCCAGAGGGAAACCGGAGGCGCGGTCTCTTCCTCTTCCGGAAGCGGAACGTCCGCGCGGCGGTACTTTCCGGCAAACTGCCATTTCCGTTTCGGCACCAGGAACTTGAACCGAACCGCCAGAAGGGTAACGATCAGTCCGACCGACGCGCCCAGGAGAGTCGGCAGTTCCGGCCCGGCGAAATGGGCGGTGATCTTCCACGGAATAATAAACGCCAGTCCCGAAAAGAGGGCAAACGGTATCATTTCGAGCGTCGGCCGGAGCGATTTCTTTTCGCCGAACCCGAGCGTCAGGAAGAGAACCGCCAGAAGGGGAACCACCAGTCCCGCCGGCCCGAACAGATTGGTGATCGCGTCGAGAAGCCCCTGCTCAAATCCGGCGTAATCGAGTCCCGACGCGGTCGGCAGCTGCGGCTCGATAAGCGAAAGGGCCGCGTGGGTCTGAACTCCCGCCCCCCCGAACGACACGGGAAGGCTGTTGCAGATCAGCGCGACCATGACCGCCGCCAGCGGGGGGAACCCAAGCCCGACCAGAAGCGGCGCGGCCAGCGCCGCCGGAGTGCCGAATCCCGCGGCCCCCTCGATCAGACCGCCGAAGAGCCAGGCGATAATAATCACCTGAACCCGCGGGTCGTCGGATCCGCCGGAAAACCCGCGGTTGATCGCGTCGATGGCGCGCCCCCGGGTCAGCGTTTCGAGAATCAGGATGGCGCCGAAGATGATAAAAAGGATCTCGACGGCCTTGAAAAAACCGAGCCCCGACGCCGCGGCGACCTGAAGGGCGGGAAGCCGCCAGACGAAAAGCGCGGTGCAGACCATCATTCCCCACGCGACGAGGAGCGAGATTCCCGGCTTGACTTTCGCCAGCGTCATCAGCAATACAGCGGCCAGCAGAGGAAGAAGAACAAAGACAATATGCATCGGAACCCCTTAACGAATAAAGAAAGGAGAGTTACGGCGCGCGCCGCGTCGCGATAAAACAATCACCCCCGGGCAAACAGAGCGGCGAGGTTCAGCAGGGTTTGAACCGCGATCTGCATCTTGTTCACCGAAAGCCACTCCGTCACCGCGTGGAAGTTATTCCCGCCGGTAAAGATGTTCGGGGTCGGGAGTCCCTTTTCGGTCAGAACCGAACCGTCGGTTCCTCCCCGGATCGGTTTCCAGACCGGTTCGGCGCCGGCGCGGCGAACCGCCTCTTCGAGCCGTGTTAAAATCAGCTCGTGCCCGCTTAGTCCTTCGACCATATTCGGATACTGCTTTTTGTATTCCGCGTTCCAGACGCTCCCCGGAACAGCTTCCTTCTGCCGTGCGATGATCTCGTCCAAAATCCGGCGGTTTTCCGCCATATCCTCGTCGGTAAACGCCCGCAGGATGACATGCGCCTCGGCCGAACCGACGTCGCCGCTCATCGAGCAGAGGTGAACGTACGGCTCGCGCCCCTCGGTCGACTCGGGCGCGCGGTCGGCGGGGAGCGCCGCGGCGAATCCGGCCAGCGCGCGGGCGGCATTGATCATCACCCCTTTGGCGGTTCCCGGGTGTATATCGACACCGGTCACCTTCACGCGGAGCTGTTCGGCGGAAAAGGTTTCTTTGTTGATCTCGCCGGGGAGCTCCCCGTCGACCGTATAGGCAAAATCGGCGCCGAACGCTGCGACGTCGAAAAACTCGGCGCCCCGCCCGACCTCCTCGTCGGGAGTAAAGGCGATCCGAATCTTCCCGTGCGGATACGGCACCCCTTCGACCGCCCCGTTCAAAAGCGTGTCGGCGGCGGTCATAACCGCCGCCACTCCCGATTTATCGTCCGCCCCCAACAGGGTCGTACCGTCGGTCACCACCAGAGTGTCGCCGATACACGCTCGGAGCCCCTCCGACTCGGGAATTTCCACACCCGACTCGAGTCGGATCGCGCCGCCGTGATAGTCGACCAGTTTCGGCCGGACGTTCTTCCCGGAAGTGTCAGGCGCGGTATCGAGATGGGCGATCCACCCCATCACCGGAATCGGCCGCGCCGCCTGCTCCGCGGCGGGCCGCGGGTCGGGAATCGTGGCGGTCACATAGCCGTGCCCGTCCTGCGCGACCTCTTCGGCGCCGAGCGCGCGGAGCTCCTCGGCCAGAAGCGCGCCGAACTCAAGCTGGCCCGGCGTACTCGGCACCTGTTCGGCGTCGTCCTTCGACGTCGTTTCGATGCGGACATAACGTAAAAAGCGGTCTAACGCGGTTTCCGGCATTTATCTCTCTCTTTTGCAACTGGTGTTCTTGTATACATCTTTAAAGGGTAAGGCGAAGACAGCGGCAACGCCGTCCCGTCTCCGCACCACACAAAGTTTCTGCAATCGATGAACGATTTCCGCCTGTCCGTCACCACACGAACCATTCGATACCGCAAAGTCTCAACAGGTTGTAAGCCCACCTGGGCTGGTGAACCCGGCGCTCGTTAAGAAGCTGGGCGGCAAGAGCTGTCAGTGTCCGTGCCGCAGGGGAAATATCACGGCCGTTCTTCATGGGCGGAGGAATAAATTCGGTACAGGCTCCGTCTTCAAACAAGAGGGAGGGAACATTCATCCCTTCCCGGTACAAGGCCGCGCCGGGAAATGTCCGGGGAACAACAGACGCCAAACTTTCACCATCTGCGGTTTCGGATATCAGCGCCACCCGGAATCCTAAATCCATACACCGCCAGTACGGAATTTCGTAATCACGGCACGCGGCGGTATCAACCCGGGAAATAGCGAGCCATCCCCCGCCCCGATGAAACTTCCCCCAACCGGCATCTAAAGGAATTCCTGCAGGATCAACGGTAATATAATAGTCCTCCACATCCAAAGCTTCCTCGTGAACAATGAATCCGGTGCGGATTGCGTCTGTCGCGTGATAATAGGAAGGGCCGCTATACCAGCCTTTCCACCATTTAACGGAACTTCTGTAGGGATATTTAGAACACTCCCTGGTATCGCCGAAATCGGCCCAGTCTGAACACCATTCCCGAACGTTTCCGATCGTATCGTAAAGTCCCCAAAGATTGGGCTCTTTCCCGCTGACCTCGTGCGAACCTAAAAGATTACCGTTAGATTGAAACCTCCTTTTGCAACGGACGTCTGGACCGAAGTCAAATCCTTCGTCAACTTCCCCCCCGCTGTAATCGATACTGGCGTTGCCGGCATACCATGCGATCATATCCAATTCCGGAATATCATCACGTCGAAAATTTTCAATATTTCCGGAATAAACATCGGTCTGTGTCCCGGCACGGCAGGCATACTCCCACTGAGCAGAGGTCGGAAGCTGAACAGTCTGTCCGGAAAGAAAACTCAGTCTGCGGCAGAACGAAGCCGCTTCCCACCAGTTCACATAATAGACCGGGTAATTCGGACCGACTCCGGCGAGAACATAGTAGTCTTTTTCCTCTTCAGAATCCTGTTCAGCCGCCTTTTCCCGCTGGACAGTCACGTCCGTTCCCATCACGCTTTTCCACATCTTTTGCGTGACTTCAGTTTCCAATATCCAAAAACCCTGCGTCAATCTTACGCGATGCAAGGGATTGTTATTGCGAAAATCCGCCGCCGGATTTGAAGTTCCCATCAGAAAATCGCCGGGGGGACACCAGCGGAACGCGTAATCAACGCCTCTGACCGTCAGCGTCTTTTTTTCTCCGGCAAACGAGCCGGGTCCGAACGGTTCGGAATGATCGGCGCAGGCAACAGCCGCTTTTCCGCCCGCCTGGTCTTTTTCCCCGGCTTGTTCCCCTCTTCCGGGAAAAGAGAATGCGGGAAAAAGAAACAGGAAGACCGCCAGAATCGGAATGAACACCGATGGTTGGAACATCTTGGCACGATTTCTGCTTTTCATCGTCTCAACCCCCTGCCAATCCGATATGCGCTTGCCGATTGATTTAACACAACAATGCCCTTACCGGTCAATCTTCAGTGCCGGGAACCAGCAGGATTCGCAGACCCGTATAATCGAGACGCGTCGTCGCGGGGTACTTCATCCGGAACGCGCTGCGGCAGTTCCGCGCCAGGCTGTCCCAGCACCCGCCGCGGTAAACATGCGTTGCGGCATCGGCGGTCGCCAGCGGATCGGCCGCCGGTTCGGGACCGAGATCGCCGTATTGGTCGAGGCACCATTCATACACATTCCCGTGCATATCGTAAAGGCCCCAGGCGTTCGGCGCCTTGGTTTTAACCTCGTGCGTTTTATACTCGCTGTTTTCGGCGTACCAGGCGGTATCGCCGAGGTTCTCCGCCGCGTAGGGGGTTTTGGTTCCCGCGCGGCAGGCGTATTCCCACTCTGCTTCGGTCGGCAGGGTGATCCCGCATCCCGACAATTCGCTCAGCTTATCGCAGAACGCCTTCGCCTCGTCCCAGGTGATATAGTAGATCGGGAATTCCGGACCGGCGGCGGTCACCCATTTTCCGCCCGCTTTTTTGCACTGATCGCGCACCGACGTCCCCATCACGTTTTGCCACATCGCCTGGGTCACTTCCGACTCCAGAAGCCAGAAACCGCGCGTCAGCGTCACCCGGTGCGGCGTTTCGGAGGCGAAACGCCCCGTCTCCGAGGCGGGGCTTCCCATCACGAATTCTCCCGCGGGACACCACACGAAAGTGTAGTCAATCCCCTGAATATTCAGCGTCGTCTTTTCGCCGGCGTCGGCGCCCGGCTTTACCGGAACATCGGCGGCGAAAAGCGCGGCGCCCGCCGCGCAAAGGAGCGCGGCCAAAGTGAAAATCGATCGAACATTCATCGCAACTCTCCGTTCTAAATTTTGTATAGCGATCGAAAAAAGCGCGAAGCGCTACTGCAGGCGGTCCCCTTCCCCGATGACGGTCGCCTCGGCCCGCGCCGAGGTCGGCGCCGACGACTCGGCGCCGACCCGAATGAGGTTTTCCCCTTTTTTGAGAAGGGGAACCGCCCCTTCGGGGGCGAACTGGGCGGCGGGAACCCCTTTCGCGTCGTATTTCACGCACTTCCCGCCGCGCAGTTCGACGTACGAACCCGATTCCAGCGCGACCGGAAGGACGACCGAACGGCCGTTGACCGTCACGGTCGGATTCTTCAGTTCATATTCCCCGTAGGGGAGCGCCGCCGGCGGACCGATCAGGCATCGGACCGTCGTTCCGGCGGGAATGTTGTTATACCAGAGCCGACAGACGCGCGCGTCGCCGATTTCCCGGTAATGCGTGTAGACCGAATACTCCATCGGCGGCCAGACATAACGGCTCACCTCGGTCGAATCGGCTTCGAGCAGCTCGACATATTTCCAACCGGTAAAGTCGATCTTCACCAGCTGGCTGCACCGACCGACCTGCACGTTAAGGACCTCCCCCTGTCCGTCGCCGCAGAGCCAGAATCCGGTCGCCTGAAGTTTTGTCGGATCGAACCCGTCGGGCATCGTCCATTCCTGGGTACA
>JAGCAH010000060.1 GCA_017652805.1 Thermoguttaceae bacterium
ATGTTCAGAATCCAGACCTGCGCGTAGAGCGTGTCGCCGACCGTCGCGGTCGAAATCGAGCTCGGAAGAACGTCGACTTCGGTCGCCGGCGCGGCGGAAGCGCTCACCACCACCGCCACTTCGATCTTGGTCGTCGCCGCGGTGATCGTCACCGTCCCGGTGCCGATGAAATCCTCGTAACCGGCGCGTTCGACCTTGACGTAGGTCGTGTAGGTGCCCGGATCGGTGTAGGAAATCACGCTCCTCGAGTAACTGGCGCCGTCGGCGCTGTAGTAGACCACGTCCCCCGCCTGGAGGTCTTCGACGGAGACCGAGTGAGCCTCGCCGTCGTAACTTCCCTCGTAGTCGACGATCGTCACTTCGAACGTCTGGGTCGTCTGATATTCATACGCGCCGATATCGTTGATCCCGTTGACGGTACGATAGCACTCCTGACCGTCGAGGTAGTAGCGGATATCGTAATCGTAGCCGAAGTCGATCCACGTGTTCATATCGACGACGTCGACACCGAGAGAATCCGCCGAAAGGGTGTAGTCGCCGGCGGCGTAATCTTTGAAGAAGGCGCTGTAATCGGTCACCCGAACACAGTTGGACGAGAAATTGAAATTCCAGGCGTCGGCCCCTTCGCTGCCCGAATCTTTATAAACCGCGTTGGGGTTATAGGCGCAGTTTTCAACCGACATATCGGGCGCCGAAGACTGCCAGGAATACGAGAAGATATCGTTTTCAAGCCGCCCGCCATTCTCGGCATATTCGAAGTAGTTCCCCAGAATCGCGCTCGTCTTAATCGACACCGCGCCGTAAGTGACGACCGCGGCCGAGTCGTAAGGATAGTTTCTGTTGTACCCGGTATTCCAGCCGATCACGCGGTTCCCCGCGATGGTGGTGTCGTAAAAAACCGCGTTCGAATCGGAGAAAATAGCGGAACCGGCCGTTTGGGCGACCATATTGCTCGCTTTGCTTCCGTAAATGGTGTTGTCGGTCACGGTGCAGTTGACCAGATGGAAAACGCCGTGGCCATAGATCGCGCCGCCGTTGTTGGGGCAGTTCCCCGCGATGCTGCCGATCGTGTCGCTCTCTTTGAAGCCGACGTAGTTGTCCGAAAGGTCGGTCATAAAGAAGAAGAGCTGGGCGTCGGAAACGTTGCCCCAAGTCCCTTCCGTGTAAATGGCGCCTCCCTTGTTCTCAAGCCCGTACGTCGCGGTGTTTCCGGTAATTCTGCAGTTATAGAAGCGCGCGCCGGCGTTGACGGCATAGACGGCGCCCCCGTGGTTCTTGTTGTTGTAAGACTGTCCGTCGGCGCGCGTCACGGTGTTGCCGGTGAGCTGGGTGTCGGTGATAACCAAGTCGGTACCATTCGTCTTATCCGTGCCGCTGAGAATACTGATCGCACCGCCCTGCGCTGTGTCGCTCGAACCGTAGTCGACGCTCGAAATCTTCGCCGAGTTGCCGGAAAAGACGCAGTCGTCGATCGTACTGGCGTAATACGTGTTGAGGACAAGGGCGCCGCCGGAAGCCGAAGTCCTCCCGACCGCGGCGTTGCTGGAAAATTCGGAGTCGGCCAGATGAACATCCCCCGCCAGCACATAAACCGCGCCCCCCTCGTTGGCGGTGTTCCCGGTAAAGGTGCAGTTCGTCGTGGTGAGCGCCCCGCCGTAGGCGAAGAAGAAACCGCCGCGGCCCGACGTGCTGTTGCCGGTCACGGTGCAGTTGTCGAGGCTGAACTCGATCATCGGAGTCCCCTTGCCGCCGAACGCCGTATTCCAGATAAAGATCGCGCCGCCGTCGGCGTAGTAGTCGGGGTCGTTGGTCACCGAAAAACCGGTCAGCGTCAGGTTCGACATATTCACGTCATACCCGGACGTGGAATCTCTGACGGTGAAGAGGCGGTCGCGCCCCGTCGAACCGGAGTTCGTCAGTGTGATCCGGTTGTCACCGTCGATCGAGAACGACGTCGCCGACGAAAGAAGTTCGATCTGACCGTACGTCGCCAGGTCGACCGTACCCTGAAGATTATCGGCGAAGGTCACGCTCATACCGGTCCGCTGAGCGAAGTAGACCGCCTGCCGAAACGAGATCGGACCGCTCGGCGCGGCGACCGCCTGGATGTCGTCGAGCGTCGTCACCACCGTACTGACGCCGGTCGACGGAATACGGGTAATCGTCGCCGACTCTTCCGAGTTGGTGTAGTTCGTCCCGTCGCCGACCGCCACCACCTTGATGTTGTACGCGTTCGACGCCACCAGACCGCGGAGCGTGACCGAGTTCGTCGACGCGGTGGCCGAGCGCCACGCCGACGCGGTCGTCGTCTTGTAGTAGACCGCGTAACTCGACGCGTTGGGAACCGCGTTCCACGTCACGTTGAGCGTGTTGTTCGCGGTGCAGGCCGCGTCAAGACCGGTCGGGGTCGCCAGCTGCGTCGCCGCCGTCGGGAGAGGATCGGCCGGGGCGTAAGCCGCCGCCGCGGCCGTCTCGGCGCCGCCGGCGGTCACGGCCAGAAGCATACGGTCTTCAAGATTTTCCAAACGGAGGGAACGTTCACGAATCTTCTTCATAAATCTTTCCTTTCAATAAATAAACTATTGCAAAAACAAACGTTAAAAATGTGTTACATACCGATATCGATTCCCCCAATGGGGATATGTCTTTCAAAAGACGGCTTCCGCCCGGAATGCCGACACGGAAAAAAGAGAGGTGAAAACTTCCCGGAAGAATGACAGGTACTCCCAACAGGCTCATTCTAACAAACTTTTCATCGGAAAAGTACCCTTATCGCAAAAGAATCCCGTTTTTTTATAGATTCTATCGGACTTTCTCCCCCCCGGAAGGTTATCTTTTTTCGGCTTTTTCTCTATTTTAACGTTTCCAGCCGAAGGAGCGCCCGGACGAACGTCTTTTTTCGGACAGAATCGCCTTGCCGCCTCCCGCCCGCCGCAAAAAAAGGGGGCCCGAAACGGCCCCCCCCTTCGGCAAGACTCAGAGATTCTGGATCAGAAGACGTCGGAATCAAAGCCGAAGTCGCCCGCCTCGTAGCCCGCAAACGCTGTGTCGGCGGCGAGCGCACGAGGATAAACCAGGTCGTC
>JAGCAH010000061.1 GCA_017652805.1 Thermoguttaceae bacterium
CCGGAAACGGCGCGCCCCGCTAAACATTCTCTCCCCGGTAGAAGGCAAGCGCGCGATCCCACTCCCCCCGCGCTTTCAGGAGTGTCTCGATCAGCTGTCGAACCGCCCCCTTCCCTCCGGGAACGTCGGAAACCCAGACCGACGAGGCGCGAACCTCCTCGGCGGCGTCGGCGACGCCAGCGGGGAACCCGACGATCTTCAGCGCCGGCAGGTCGGGATAATCATCGCCGATAAACGCCGTCTCGTCGAGCGAAACGCCGAGGCGCGAGGTGATCTGCCGAACCGTTTCGGCCTTATCGAGAATTCCCTGTTCCAAAATGCTCACGCCCAGGTCGTTACATCGGAGTCGAACCACCTCGGAACTTCGACCGGTCACCACTCCGAAGAATCCGCCGGTTTTCATCCAGAGACGGATCCCAAACCCGTCCCGGGCCGAAAACGCCTTGATCTCCCCGCACCGCTCGGTATAAACGATCTTCCCGTCGGTCATGACCCCGTCGATATCCGAAAGGATCAGTCTGATTTTTCCCGCGTCTTTCATGTTTTCCGATATTCTCCCTGTCGAAAACTCCGCTTCCGGTTCAGACTCGAAAAAAAACAGGAGCCAGAGCTCCTGTTTTCTTTCGAGTCGATTTGAATCCCGTTACTTCAGTTTGAACGCGTCGCTGCTTTCGCCGCTGTTGAAGTCGTCCGGAGTCAGGCCGGTCAGGTAGCGTTCTTCCTCTTCCTGAATCACGATACGCGGGGTCACCATCATCATCAGGCTGGTCGTCTCACGGCCGATGCTCGTGTTCGAGAAGAGCCGTTTGATGTAGGGGATCTTGCTCAGGATCGGAACGCCCGCTTCGCTGCGCCCTTCGCTCAGACGCTTGATACCCCCCATGAGGACCGTTCCGCCGTCCGGAACCTGAACCGTGGTGCTGACCGAGAAACTCGAGACGACCGGCTGCTGGATCGTCGTACCCGTGCTGACCAGCTCGGACGCCGTGGTGTTGTCCCGCTCGTCGGTGACGCTCGCCACATTTTCGCTCCCCTTCGACGAAGAGGTGCTGCTCGAGACGGTCGACTCGGTGCCGTCGAATTTGAACGTTCGGTCGCGGTCAACGATCGTGCTGAAGAACGGAACCAGCGTCATTCGGACGTGGCGGCGGTCGCTCAGAACCGAGGCCTGAACCGTCATGAACTGGCCTTCGTTGATCACGGTCGTCACCGGCTGGCGGGCCACCGCGAAATCGCCGACGACCGGAATGACCGTGTAGACATACGGGACCTGAGTCTGGTCGGTGACCTGTGCGGTCTGACCGTTGAACATCATCACCTTCGGCGCCTGCATCACGTTGGTGCGGCGGTCCGCCTCTGAGGCGCTCATGAAGAAGTAGGTGTCGATGTCGCTCAGGATCGCGAAGCCGAGCTGCGCGCCGACCGAGGGGTCGTAGTTCCCGAACTGAGGAACCGCCATCCCGTAGCTGTTCTGCGAGAAATCGATATTGAGCGATTCGGTGAACGGTTTACCGGTACCGGTCGCGGCGGTCGTGATCCCGTAGATTCCCTTCCCGTCCGGAACCAGGCCGTCGGCGTCGTCGCGTGCCGGAGCGCTCGTTTTGAACGTGGCGCCGAAGTTCACGCCGATCTGTTCGTAGTACTCGTCGCTGATCGAGATGTAGCGGACCTCAATGGCGATCTGCATATCCATCATCGAGCGAAGTTTTTCGAGCAGGTCTTTGATATCCTTATGGTTCTCTTCGTTCTGACGAACGATCAGGCTGCTGTTGAGCGAGAAATACTGCGGTTCGCCGACGATATCCCATGAATCCGGATCGACCACCGCGGTGATCAGGCTGACCAGTTCATCCGGGTCGTTCCCACCCCCGGCGGCGCCGGTGAACGGGACGTTTCCGCCCGAGGCCTGAATCTGCGCCAGAATATTCGGCGAGACCATCGTCGAACCGGCGAAGGAATTGGACTGCTGCATACCGGGGATCGTATCGACGACCGACTTCGACCCGGACATCCGGCGCGCGTTGTTATAGGCGCGGTCGAACGACGACTGCATATCCATCGGGTTGTTCACCTGATTGAAGTTCGGAATATTCATCGTCAGGTCGCCGACGTAGTAGACGCGGGTGTAAATCTCGCCGCCGCGCTGCGACTTATCGGTGATTTTCAGGACCTCGTCCCCGACCACGTAGGTCAGGTCATACGGAGCCAGAATATGCTTGAGATAATTCTTCAGGGTGATATTCGGCAGCTTCGTCTCGACCGGCGTGTCCGAGGTGATATCGGCCTGCGAGAGCGCAGCTTCGTCGATAATGATATTGATCTGCATCGTATCGCGGATATAGTCGAGGACGCTGGCCAGCGGCATCGGCTGATCAAACGGCAGGGTAATCCGCGTGTCGAGTTTCGCGAGGATCTCGAGATCGGCTTCCGAGCGGTCGCTCACCGTTTCGAATCCCTTCCGGTTCTTCGCCACGTCCCACCGTTTGCTCAGGGAGAGGGGATTATCGTCGGTCACCGTGATCACCGAGGCGTCTTCGACATCGTTGAATGCGTTGAGGATCCCGTCGGCGCGGCCGCGTTTGAGTTCGTCGTTGAACGCCGCCTGCTTCTTCATCCGCGCCCATTCGACCAGCTGGATCGCGACGGCGCTGTCGTGCGAGTAATCCTTGCACTTCTTGGCGAGGATCAGCGCCTCGTCGTATTTGCCGTCTTCGATGAGGCGGTTGACCTTTTCGACATCTTCGGCAATGCGGTATTCGATCTGAATCCGCTCTTCCATTTCCTGCTGGCGCTCTTCGTCAACCTTGCGGTTCTGGTTGTCCAGCGCGATCATCGGGCCGTGAACGTCGGCGAACTTCTTCGTGTCGGCGGCCGCCATTCCGACCGAGTAGAGGAAGTTGTTCTTGATCGCGTCGTTGATGTTCGCCCCCTCGATCTCCGATTTCAGCTGTTCGAGCATGGCGATCGCTTCGTCCGGATCGGTATTGCGGACCTGATACGTCTTGACGATATACGCGGCGATTTCGGCCTGAATATTCTGCGGCGGCTGATTGAAGTTGACGCCGCTCTGCGAGACGGTCTTCTCCTCGGCCTGGCCGAGCGGATTGGTCAGATCGGCGATGGCGCCGGTAATCTCTTTAACCGTATCGGCGTCGAGTTCACTCTCGTAGCGGAGCGCATCGCGGTAATTCGCCAGAGCGGCTTCGCGGTTCCCGGCACGGAGGGCGTTGGCGGCCTCCTGGGCGTAGAGATAGCCGTGGCTCTGACTTTCGGCGGCGGGATTCAGTTCGAACCCCTCGACCTGGCGGATCCCGCTCGTCGCGGTCGCGTTCCCTTCGAACGAAGTCGAGGCGATCGCGTCGGCGTCGCCGCGCGAGGCGGCGATATCGGCCAGAAGGCGGTTCGGGGAATCGGCGGAAAACGCGTTTTCGGGAATCTCCATCGCGATCAGATCGCGGGCGAGTTTTTCCGCTTCGTCGACCTTCCCGCGGTTAAAGAGCGCGCGCGCTTCCTTCGTCGCTTTTTCGATCTGATCGACGCGGCGCTGCGCGACCGCCGACATTCCGGTCATCGCCGGTTTGGGGGCGGCGGAAGCTTTCCGGATCGACTCGGCGGTCACGCGGTCTTTCGCGATCCGCTCTCTGATCGATTCGGGATCCATCTTCTTTTGAATCGCGTCGGTATCGGTGGCGACTCCCAGATTGACCGCCGCGTTCACGAGCGCCTCGGCTTCGTTGAACGAACGGCACCGGCGCAGGGCGTCGGCCTGGTTCAGATAACTGTGCGCCAGATCCTGCCGAACCGATTCGGTCATCCCTTCCGATTTCGCCCGGCTGTCGGCGAGTTTAAACTCGTCGATCACCGCCCGGACATAATCGGGTCGGTCGCACCCGCGGCTGTAGGTGCACCCCAAAGCGTCGGCATCCTCGACATAACGCTCGGCCGTGGGAACGTCTTTTCCCATCAGCGCCAAACGCGCTTTCAAAAGGAGTGCCTGATTCTGCCTGAGAGAATCGGACGTCTGCGCCTGCGCGACAGCCGCAACCGGTTCCTGCGCCGAAAGAATGGAAATCCTTTCCGTCTGCGGTACGAGCGCGACGATAAGTCCGAGCGCGAGGGCCGCCATTCCTGATTCGGTTTTTCTAGTCGGTTTCAAAACGACACTCCTTTTTTACTAATTACTTCCCTGCTTTCAAACTGAATTTACCGGTCTTTTGCGGTCGGTGAATTCGTTCGGACTCCGCCTCGCCCGCCGGCTCATTTTTCCGTCCCCTTTGGAACGGATATGACGCCGCGCAAAGCTGAAAACAGCTTTGTCCGTCATATCTTAAAATCGTTCCTTCCCAATGAGAACATTAGAAAAAAACCGATACGACCGCTAAAAAGCGTTTTTTTCTCAAAATCGGATTAATCGAAAGAACCGGGACGACCGGAAAACTTAGCCTATCTTTCTTATATTATCAACAGGGGTCATTTCAAGTTCCGTCCGGGCTAACGCCACCCCTTTCCAAGAGAAAGTGCGCAAGATACAAAAGATAGGCGAGCGGAACCTCTCACTTGAAAATAATGGCGGGAAACGCTAGAATCGACGTGTTCGGCGCTTGGCCGAAATGCGTCTTTTGTATTGTAAAAAGGGCGCGCACGAAGCGTACCGTAAGAAGAATCACCGAAGGACCCCTCTCCGCTATGAGCGAAATCACCGAATCGGTCGTTAAGATGATGAAGGAGCTTGAAAAGCTCCCCGGAATCGGAAAGAAATCGTCGGAACGAATCACCTACCACATATTAAAGATGTCGAAAGAGGACGCGCTGGAACTTTGCGACTCGATCCGCACGGTCAAAGAACGGGTTCGCTATTGCCGGGAGTGCTACAACCTCTCCGAGGAACCGCTCTGCGACATCTGCCGCGACCCCGGGCGGGATCACAGCATGATCTGCGTCGTCGAACAGCCGCGCGATCTGATCTCGATTGAACAGACCGGCTGCTACCGCGGACTCTATCACGTCCTTCTGGGACGGATTTCCCCCCTGGACGGGGTCACCGCCGACCAGCTGACGATCGACGCGCTCATCTCGCGGGTACAAAAAGAAGAGGTCAGGGAACTGATCATGGCGACCAATCCGACCGTCGAGGGGGACGGAACCGCCCTCTATATCGGGAGCCGCCTCCAGGGGAACCCGATCAAGATCACACGCCTGGCGCGCGGGATCACTACCGGAAGTACCCTCGAATTCGCGAACAAGGAGATGCTTTCCGATGCCATCAAGGGACGTCAGAAATTTTAAGAGGCGCCACTGACGATGAGCATGCGGTTTTCTCTGGGGCAAACTCAAAGCCAGCAACAGAAGCAGATTCTGACTCAGCGGATGATTCAGGCGCAGGAGCTTCTCCAGCTTCCGATCCAGCAGCTGGAGCAGCGGATCGACGCCGAGATGGAGACGAACCCTCTTCTGGAGATCGACGACGGCTCCGCCGACTTGGAATCCGAACCGTCCGAGACGGACGATTCTCCGCAATCCGAATCGGATGAGTCTTCCCCGGGTGAAGACCGGAGAGAAGAAAACACCGAAGACGCTTCGGGATGGGAAGAAGACTTCCGCCTTGTCGACGAATTCGCCGAGACCTATTCCGGAACGATCGACGAGGATCCCGTCCGTTCACAGAACTGGCTCGAAGAGGCCGCGCAGCGCCATCAGGATCTGATCGACAATATTGCCTCGGGGGGGGAGACGCTCGAGGAACACCTTCTTGATCAGCTCCCCTGGTTCGACCTCTCCGACCGCCAAAAAAACGCGTGCGAAACGATCATCGGGAACATCGATCCCGACGGCCTGTTAAAGGTTCCGCTCGAAGAACTATGGGGGGAGAACGCCGACGAGGCCGAAAAAGAGGTTTGGAAGAAGGCGTTGGAGACGGTTCGGTCGATGGACCCGCCGGGAGTCGGCGCGCGGTCGGTCGCCGAAGCTCTCCTCCTTCAGGTGACCGACGAGACCCCTCACCGCGAGATGGTCCGCCTCCTTTTGGAGCGCCACTATGACGACATCCTCCACAACCGGATCCCGCTCATCATCAGAGAGACCGGCTATACAAAAGAGGAGATCGAAGAAGGGATCCGCGAGATACGGAAGCTCAATCCTCATCCGGGAAGCGATTTCAATGTCGAGACTTCGCCGGCGGTCGTTCCCGACCTCATCGTCTATAAGGGGGAAGACGGCCGATGGGACGTCGATATCAACGACGGAAATCAGATCCGGCTCGGGATCAACTCCGAATACAAGTCAATGCTCAAAAATAAGGAGACCGACAGCGAAACCAAAGAGTATCTCCGAAAAAATATCGGACGGGCGCAATGGTTCATCGAGGCGCTTCGGCAACGGAAACTCACCCTTCTTCGGGTCGGTCAGGCGATCGTACAGCGGCAGAATTCTTTTTTTGAAGACGGTCCCGAAAGTCTTCGCCCCCTCAAGATGCAGCAGATCGCTGACGAACTCGGGATCGACATCTCCACCGTTTCGCGCGCGTGCAGCGACAAATGGCTAGAGGCGCCGACGGGACTTTACTCCCTCAAATCGTTCTTTTCGGGAGCGGTCAAATCCGACTCGGACGAACTTTCCGCAAGCTCGGTCAAAAACCGGATCAAAGAGATGATCGACGGCGAAGATAAGAAGAACCCGCTTTCCGACGAGGAGATCGCCGCCCGGCTCAAGGCCAGGGGGGCGGATATCTCGCGCCGAACCGTGGCGAAGTACCGCGACGAACTGAAAATCCCGAGCAGCCGGCAGCGGAAAGACTGGCTCTAACCGATCCGCGAAAACGCGCTGACTTCCCCCGCGGAATTTGTCACGCGAACCGCTGGAGCCGCCGCGACGCCACTTTGATACACATGGGAAGCCGAAAGCGTGTTCGAAAGGAACGTGAACTCCTCGACCGTCCCGTCCCCCCAGTCAATTTCCCAAAACGTCCCGACTTCTCCGGCGGCATCACTGTAACACAGATCAGCAACCACCACACGTCCGCCGACGAACGAAGAGAGTTTTCCGGTCACCGAAGGGGCAACGGGAACGCGCGTCACCCGGATCTCCGCCGGAAGGCTCAGATTGCCGACGGCATCGCCGACCACGAGCGAGACGGACGCGCTGTTTTGTGTATATTTTAACTTATTGGCGGAAAGCCACACCTCCTCGCCCTCCGCGTCAGCCGACCCCGCGGACGTGTACCCCCAGCGCCACGAGGCGATCGGCCGAGCGCCGACCGCGTACGACCCGGCGCCGGAGACGAAGAACTTGCACCCGGTCTGAACCGTCACCGCGCTCGGATCGGGGCACGCCACCAGGTTCGACGTGGCCTTCGGTTCGGCGGTGAACGTATAACTGTCCGCGTCGACCGTCCAGCCTTCGCCGCACTGGGCGTCGAAATTGACCTCGACCGTTGTCGGTCTGATCAGTTCGGGATTGAGATTCAGCCGGAGCGAGACCAAATCGATTCCCGCCCCGACGGTGTCGGCGCCGCCGGTCCAGTCGCCGGAAAATGGGTTAAACCAGGTCGCCTTTATGTACCACGCGCCGTCGACGGGAGCGTTTTCCCCGCCGGGATAGAGGTAGAACGCCCAGGAGCCGTTCGAAATCAGATTCGTCGTAAAAAGAGGCGTCAACTTGATCTCCGGCACCGCGGGGATCGACTTGTCCGCGATCTGAAACCCCGCCGCGGCGGGATCGAACTGCGAAACCGAAACGGTCGCCAGACCCGCTTCCTGGATCCCGACGAAAAGGGTGAGGGAGGCGAAATCGGCCGCGGCCGCGCGCGTGGTCGAAAGATGAACCGTCACGTCGGCGTACTCCGCCCCGGAAACCGGCGCGATGCCTTCCCCCGAAAGGGAAACAATCCCCTCGGCGGACGTCGCCAGAGGGAGCGCCGCCGGAAGCGCGGACGACGCGGAAAGGGGCGGCGCGTCAAACAGTGCGCCTGCGGCCACCGCCAGAAGTTCACGCGATTCAAGAGTTTCAACAGCCAAACGCGCTTTTTTCATCGTCGTCTCCGAATGGGGCAGAGGGAATACCGTGAAATACGACACCTATTCAAAAGGCGCCCCTCCCCTCCGGGGGGAGAAGCGCCGGGTTTTCAGCTTTCTGTCGGGAACGTGTGTCCCATCCTGTCTCGCTTCGTTTCAATGTAACAGCGGTTATATTCGTTGACCGGGCAGACGATCGGGACCTGTTCGGTCACGGAGAGTCCGAACCCCTCGTAAATGAAGGCGTCAGTCTTTTTGGGATTGTTCGTCATGAGGCGGATCTTGTGGAGTCCCAGATCCTGCAGAATCTGGATCCCGACGCCGTAGTCGCGCAGATCGACCCCATGCCCGAGCGCCAGATTGGCGTCGACCGTATCGAGTCCGCCGTCTTGCAGCGCGTAGGCTTTGATCTTCTCGGTCAGCCCGATTCCGCGCCCTTCCTGGGGAAGGTAGACCAGAACGCCGACGCCCTCTTTTCCGATCATCGCCAGCGACTTGTGAAGCTGATCGCCGCAGTCGCACCGAAGCGACGCGATCAGATCCCCCGTAAAACAAGAGGAATGGAGCCGTACCAGCGGCGAGTCGACCTTCGAAGGATCGCCGTAGACAACGGCGACCGGATCCCCTTCTTCGTATTTGATTTTATACGCGTAGATCCGCGCCGAGCCGTATTTGGTCGGCAGGTTCGCTTCGGCGACCCGTTCGACGATCCTCTCCCGCTGACGGCGGTATTTGATCAGGTCTTCGATCGTGATGATCTGCAGGTTATGCCTTTCGGCCAAATCCATCAGCTGTTCGGTGTTGGCGCGGTTCCCGGTCTCGTTGAGGATTTCGCACAAGACCCCGCAGGGGCGAAGTCCCGCCAGGCGGGTCAGGTCGATGACCGCCTCGGTATGCCCGGCGCGGCGCAAAACGCCCCCTTCTTTCGCCTTGAGGGGGAAGAGATGCCCGGGTCGGACGAAATCGCCCGGCTTACTGTTCGGGTCGGCCAGCGCTAGGATCGTCGCGGTTTTTTCCTGCGCGGTGATTCCAGTGCGGCACGAAACGTGGTCGACCGGAACGGTAAACGCCGTCTGCAGGGGAGCGGTGTTATCCTGAACCATCTGGTTCAGGTCAAGGCGTCGGCATGCTTCAGGGAGGAGGGGCATACAAACCTGACCCCGTCCGTTCTTCAGCATGAAATTGATCCCTTCGACCGTGGCCAGTTCCGCGGCGCAGACAAAGTCTCCTTCGTTTTCACGGTTCTCGTCGTCCATCACAATGACGAGTTCTCCGGCCTTTAAGGCCTTCACCGCTTCTTCGATCGTCGAAAGACGCTTTGTCATTTATCTCCTCACAATCGTCTAATCCAAATTTTCAAACATCGCGTCAACGAACTCGTCGGGATTGAACGCGACAATGTCATCGGCCGACTCTCCCAGCCCGACGTATCGGACGGGAAGCCCGACCTCTTTGCGAATCGCCGCGACGGCTCCGCCGCGGGCGGTTCCGTCGAGCTTGGTCAGAAAGATTCCGCTGCACGCCGCCGACTCGGTGAACGCGCGGGCCTGACTCAAACCGTTCTGCCCCATCGTGGCGTCGAGAACCAGAATCGACTCGTGCGGAGCGTCGGGAACCATCTTCTGAACGACCCGTTTGATCTTTTCGAGTTCGTTCATCAGATTTCGGTTCGTCTGAAGGCGGCCGGCGGTATCGATGATACACAGATCGGCGCCCGTTTCGATCGCGCGGGCAGCCGCTTTGTGGGCAACGCTCGCCGGATCGCTCCGGGGAGGACCGACGACCAGGTCAAGTCCCAGGCGGTCGGCCCAGATTTTGAGCTGGTCGACCGCCGCGGCGCGGAACGTGTCGGCGGCTCCCAAAACGACCTTTTTCCCCTGCGACGAGAAGAGTTTGCCGAGTTTGGCAATGCTCGTCGTCTTGCCGCAGCCGTTGACGCCGCAAACGAGCCAGATCGTCGGCCCGCTTTCGGCAAATCGGAGCGGCGCGTTGTCCTGAGCCATCAGGGTCTTGAGTTTCGCCTTGACCGCTTCGATAATCGCGTCCCGTTCGACCACGCGGCCGCGGAAATCTTTCTTCACCCGGTCGGCGGCCTCCTGCGCCGTCGAAACCCCCATGTCGGTCTTCACCAAAACCTCAAAGAGCTCATCGCAGAAGGCGTCGTCGACCAGACGCCCCTCGGTTTTGAAAAGGTCGCGGACGTCGGTGTTCAGAATCGAGACCGTCTTGGCCAGACCCTGTTTCAGCCCTGATTTGATCTTACCGAAAAACCCCATTTTTTGAGCTTCCCTTCTGAACGCGCGCTGCTACTGCGGGGGGAGTGGCCCCTCGTCGGATGTGCGGTTTTGTTCCTGAACCACCCGTCCCAGGATCCCGTTGATAAACTTCGGGGACTCGGCGTCGCGTCCGAACTTTTTCCCCAGTTCGACCGCCTCGTTGATCGCCACGGCGGCGGGGGTTCCCAGTCCGATCTCGGCGACCGCCATTCGCAAAATGTTCCGATCGGTCAGCGACATCCGATCGAGCCGCCAGTTCTCGGAAGCTTCCGCGAGCTGTCGGTCGACGGCATCCCGTCCCGAAAGGGTGGCGCGGATCAGCGTCCGCGCGAAATCGCTCCACTGAGCGACGTCTTCGGACGAGACCTTTCCGCGGGGACGCTCTTCGGCCGCCAGGAGCGCGTCGTCTTCGTCAGAGGCGTCGGCGCCGGAGAGTTCCGAAAACTTCGCGCGGATGTAGTCGTCGTCCAGCGCGGTCAACCCGCCGGGATTGACGTCATGCTCGCAGATAATCTGAAAGGCGATCGTCCGGGCGAAACTCCGCCCGCGAAACCCGGGTTTTCTGATCTCGTTTGCCATCTGAGGGGGTTACTTTCCCTTTTTAAAAGATTTCGACTTCCCTTTTTTGCCGTGCTCGCCGAACGATTTCCCCTCTTTGCGGAACTTTTTGCCGTGTCCCGATTTCTCTTCCTTCTTTTCCTTCTTCCGGTCGGAATCTTTTCCGCGGCGGGGGAAGAACTCGCGGCCGTAACGCGCCGGGCGGCGGCGCTCGTCCTCGTCGCCGTCGTCGTATTCGTCGTAGGCGTCTTCTTCGTCGTCGAACTCGCCGTCCTGATAGCGGCGGGCGTTGAACGTCAGAGAGGAAAGAAGCGAATCGTCGATTCCGTCTTCCGGGGGAAGCTCGGGGAGCTGTGAGATGACGTCGAGCATTTCCAGGACCGCGGCGGCAGCCTCGACCCCCTTGTTGCCGAGCTGTTCGCCGACGGTTTTATCGCTTCCGGGGGCCTGCATCGTCGAGCGTGCAGCGGCCTGTTCAATTGTATTACACGTCAAAACGCCGAACCCGATCGGAACGACCGAGTCGACGGAAATGCGCGCCAGTTGGAGGCTGACCGCGCGGTTGATATGTTCGTCGTGGGTCGTTTCCCCCTTGATGACGCATCCCAGGCAGATCACGGACTGATATTCCGGATCGAAAGCGAAACGCTGAGCCATCATCGGAATTTCGAAAGCGCCGGGAACCCAGACCACGTCGATGTCGGCGTCGCGGATTCCGCCCTCTTTCAGCTGACCCAGCGCGCCTTCGAGAAGGCGCTCGGTAATCGTCTTGTTATACTTTGAGACTATGACGGCGATCTTTCCGGCCCCCCTCGGGGGGTATTTCCCTTCGTAGACGGTCATGATACACACTCCTTCTTTTTAAACGGCGCTCGCAAAGCCGATCAGTATGACCCGAGGTTCAGGCTCATGAGGAACTCGGCGTTGTTCTGCGTCTTGGCGAGTTTCTGCGTCAGGAACTCCATCGCGTCGGGCGGGTTCATTTCGTTGAGGATACGGCGGAGAACCGTCATCCGCTTGTGTTCCTCGGGATCGAGGATCATCTCTTCGCGGCGCGTTCCGCTGCGCGAAATATCGATCGCGGGCCAGATCCGCTTGTCGACCAGCGAGCGGTCGAGCCAGATCTCCAAATTCCCCGTCCCTTTGAACTCTTCGAAAATGACCTCGTCCATTCGGCTTCCGGTGTCGACCAGGGCGGTGGCGATGATCGTCAGCGATCCGCCTTCTTCGACCTTGCGCGCGGAACCGAAGAACTTTTTCGGCTGCTGGAGCGCGCCGGCGTCGACACCGCCGGAAAGGGTCTTGCCGCTGGTGGGGCACTCGTTGTTCCAGGCGCGCGCCAGACGGGTGATCGAGTCGAGGAAGATCACAACGTCTTTGCCGTATTCGACCATACGCTTGGCCTTGTCGAGAACCATTTCCGAAACCTGGATATGGCGGGCGGCCGGTTCGTCGAAGGTGGAGCTGATCACCTCGCAGTGGGGGCCTTTCACCTGCCGTTCCATATCGGTCACCTCTTCGGGCCGTTCGTCAACCAGGAGCATAAAGACATACGCGTTCGGGTAATTGGTCAGAACCGAACGGGCCATCTTCTGCATGAGGACCGTCTTCCCGGCGCGGGGGGGGCTGACGATCAGACCGCGCTGGCCGAATCCGACCGGAACGATCAGGTCGACGACGCGCGTGTTCATATCCTCGTCGGGCGTCTCGAGAACGATCCGCTGATCCGGATGCATGGCGGTCAGGTCATCGAAAAGAGGCTTGTTCAGAAGGATGTTCGGATCATCGTCGTTGATCGACTCGATCCTCAGAAGAGCGAAATAGCGCTCCTTTTCTTTTGGGGGGCGGATCTGGCCGAAGACGGTCGAGCCGTTCCGCAGACCGAAACGGCGGATTTGGCTCGGCGAGATGTAGATGTCGTCGGGGCAGGAAAGATAATGAAATTCCGGATTTCGAAGGAAACCGAACTCCTCGGGGAGGATTTCGAGGGTCCCCTCGCCGTACATCATCCCGCTCACTTTGATCTTTTCTTTGAGAACGCGGAAACACGCTTCGCGTTTTTTCTTGGCGGCGTCGTCGTCGACGGGGTACTTCCGCGCCTCCCTGACCAGTTGCTGGGCGTCCATCGCTTCGAGCGAGGCGATGAAATCGGCGCCGGTCATTTCGGGCTCGTCGAGGGCGGCGATCTCTTCGGGTGTGAAGACCGCGGCGGGAGTCTCTTCGGCGTCTTTATTGTGATAGCGTTCCGAAGCGAGTTCTTCGGCGAGCGAAAGGGGTTCGCCGTATTTACCGCGCGGGGCGTGCTCCGGTTCCATCTGGTCGAGGACCTCGTTCGGATAGCCGGGATTTGTGTAGCGGCGGTAGTTGTTGTAGTAAGGACGGTAGGGACGTTCCTGCTGGAGGTTTTCGGGAACGGACGTGTTCTCGGATCCGGTGATCGGCTCGCTTCCGCCGCGGATATCGCTGTCGCGAATCACGCGCATATCGTTATCACGGTAGTGGCGGCGGTAGAAGCGCTCCTGCCGGAAGCGGTTATTCTGATACCCCCCCTGCTGGTAGCCGTCCTGCTGGTAATTCTGGCGATACCCGCCTTGGTTATACCCGCCCTGGCGATACCCGCCCTGGCGATAGCCGCCCTGGCGGTAACCTCCCTGACGATAGGGGCGGCGTCCTTCCTGAGAGGAGTCGTCCTGTCCGTTGCGATCCTGGTCGTAACCGCCGCGGTAGTCGCGGTCGTCGCGCCCGTAGCGGTTGCGATAGTCGCCGCGCGGACGGTCGTAATACGAGGCACGGTTCCAGACCGAACCGCGCGAACGGTCAGAGTAACCTTCGGAATCGCCCTCGTCCGAATGTTCGCCGTCGGAAGAGTCCTCTTCGCCACGGCCGCCGTAACGCCCCCAGCGGGCGTTGTCATAAGAACGCCGCCCCCGACCGCGGGAAAAACCGCCGTAAGAGTAGGATTCGTTCGAGTCGTCGGCGTCGGACTCGACGTTTTCCGTCGTGTCGGGTTCTTCGTGCGGAACCGGATCGACCGATTCGCTCCGGCGACGGCGCGTCCGGGACGACGAGTTCCAGATCTCTTCGATCTCGTTTGCGTAATCCGAATACGAGTCCTGTCCGTCTTCTTCGGACGGAATCGGCTGTTCTTTTTCCCGATCGGAATCGTTGTTTTCCTGCGGGCGTTCGTCTGAGGGGTTTGACTTCTTGCGTGGCATAAAATGGTCTCCTTGTCCAGACCGTGAGTCTGAGACTGCAAAAAAGGGTAAAGGGGTGGGAGGCTAGAAGTGAGTTCTCTCCGAAAATGACGACGACGATAACTGTTGAATTTCCACAGGGGCCAGCGCGGAAAGGGAAACTCCAAAAGATATCGAGGGTTGTTTTCGCTGTTGACGTCTGAAATATAACACTCACCCAAGCGGGGTTGAGAGCCGATGCGCGTCAAAGCGCTAAACTTCTATAATATTGTACCTTCTTCGGGAAAAAAAGGAAAGGGGGGGGAAGAAGACAAACCCCGCGGAAGAAAGGATGCTTCCGCGGGGTTTGTCGCAGGATATTGTACGGTTTTCACCGTCGATCAATTCCAGAAGTCTTTCGGGTTGATGTTGACGCGGATCGTGCTGAAGATGATGTTAAAGAACGTCTCGAAGTTAGTGTATTCGACCAGGATCACGTCGTTCGGTTCGATGTAGACTCGGCTCGAGGGATCGCGGAGGGCGTCGTTCTTTTTCAGCGAGATCGCCACCTGACGACCGTTGTTGTTTCGGATGATCAGGATCCGGCTCGGCGCCAGGAGGAAATTGCTCCGTCCGCCGGTCGCCGAGTCAGTGCCGCTGACCCCGGCGCCGACACCGCCGCCGGCCGCCGCGATCGCCGAGAGAACGTCGAGGTCATAGTCACGCGGGATCGCGTGGACGCCCCCTTTGATCAGACCGCCGGTATAATAGACCTCGGCTTCACGGGACTGAATGTAGATCACATCGCCGTCGCGCAGGGTCACGTCGTCGCTCGTCAGGTGCGGCGGTTCTTCGCACGGAAGGACGCGCAGCGGGATACGGATGATCCCCATATCCGAACCGAACGAGTCGAGCTGACCGGTCTCGTTGTACCGTTCGCTGACGCTCAGGGCAAACGCCTCGCCGTCTTTCGGCAGGTAGTCCCCGTTGTCAAAACCGTTTCCGTCGTTGCTGGTCTTGCGCAGAATAATCAGTTCGTTCTTCGCGTTCAGACCGGGCATACCGCCGGAACGGGCGAGCGCTTCGAGAATGTCGTTCTTATAGATCGGCAGGGCGAGCGAGACCGCGCTGCCTCGGCCGACGTTCCCGAAATAGGTCTCGCCGGTCCCCTTCGCCGCGGTGATCTGCGTTGAGCTTGAACTGCCGCGGCTCGGGTCGATCGCCAGACTCAGGTCTTCGCGGATCACGCAGACGTTGATCGTCCGCTTTTTGATCAGCGTGACGCTAATCTTCGCTTCGCTCCCCAAGAGACGCTTCTTGATCGTGTAGGCGGTACGGATCGCGTTTTCGGCCTCGATCAGCGACATCCCCTCGACGTAGATCGGCTCGGCCAGGAGCGGGAGGGAAAGAGTTCCGTCGCTCCGAACCGGATAGGGATACCCCGACGCGGGGTCTTCTTCCGACTTCCCGTCAACGTTATAGACCGGCGGGGGCACTTCCTCACTGCCGGTCACCGTTGAAATATAAATCCCAAGGACATCCCCCGGTCCGAGAAGTTCCACTGGCGGACGATCCATTCGGAGCTTGACCATATTGATCTGCTCCATACTTGACCGCGGTCCCTCGCTTCTCATGCTGGCATATCCTGCCACCGAGACCGTCTCCCGCTGTGGGATCGAGGTACAGCCGGCCAACAGGCCGAGGCCGACCGCAACGATCAGCGAAAGAAACTTCATGTCAAACTGTTTCTTCATCACAACATCCTGCTGTTCTGCTTCGGAATCCGTTCCGAAAGCTGGTGAAAGGTCTGCACGAGGAGACCCTTTTTTCTGCTTTCAAATATTTCGGCTATTTATTTCCCACACTTTCGTAAAAATCGTTAAAAATGAAAGATCGGTCAAATTTCGCATTTCACTTCCGATCGGAATCTTCCGACGGGGTCTTATTCTCCCCGAAAAACGGGTATAATAAGGGGAGCGCCGGAGAGGAAACGTCTCTTTCCTCCGTCAAATTCGGGGCGTTCCGGCGCCCGATTCAGGTCAGAATCCGGTCAGAAATCACTTTAAAGAGGGATATGGACAGTACAGAAAAGAAACCGTTGCCGAGCGCACAGGAGCGCGCCATGATCGCGGCGCAGATTATCGCCGAAAACAAGGGCACAGAGATCAAAATCCTCGATCTGCGCGAAATCACCCGCGTTTTCGACTTTTTCGTCATCGCCTCGGGGGCGAGCCGTCGGCAGCTCCACGCGATGAGCGACGAAATCGACGACCGTTTTGAAAAAGAGATGGGCGACCGCCGCCGCGGAATCGAAGGGTATCAGGAGAGCCGCTGGATCGTCCTCGACTACGGCGATGTCGTCGTACACCTCTTCGAACCGGAAAAGCGCGAGTTCTACGCCCTCGACGAGTTGTGGGGGAACGCCCGCGAGGTCCCTTTCACTCCCCCACCGGCGATCCAATGAAGGTCATCGGGATTATCGGGGGGATCGCCTCGGGAAAAAGCCGCGTCGCGGCCGAAATCCTCCGCCGCGGCGCCCGGCTCATCGACGCCGACCGGATCGGGCATGATCTCCTCGAGACCGAGCCGGTCAAACAAGCCGTCCGCGCCCGTTGGGGAAACGGTGTCTTTCGGGACGGGCAGATCGCCCGTCCCCTTTTGGCGCGGGCGGTTTTCGACGTCCCCGGGTCGGAAGAACTCGATGCGCTCAACAGGATCCTTCACCCGGAAATCACGGCTCGGGTCGGCGAAGAGCTCGCCGCCTGCCGGTCCCGGGGGGATCGGCTCGTCCTCCTCGATGCTCCCCTGTTATGCGAGACGGGTCTCGACCGGCTCTGTGATGAAATCATCTTTGTCGATACCGACCTTTCTCTCCGTCAGGAGCGCGCCGCGGAGCGCGCCTGGTCGGCCGACGAGCTCCTCCGCCGCGAGGCGCGTCAGATCCCCCTCGAAGAGAAGCGCGCGCGGGCCGATCTGGTCATCGACAACAACGGTCCGGTCGAAATGATCGCTCCTCAGATCGATTCTTTTCTTCGCCGACACAACGCTTAAAACCGGAACAATTCCCCTGACTGTTGAAAGAAGCTTCCGAAAACTCCCTTTTTTTGGGCGTTTGAACAAAAAAAAGGTTCGATAGTTAAGATGAGGGACTATAATAGCGAAGGGGGTTCCTGAGCTTTGTTATTATCCCATTTGGGGGATTGCATAACATTGGGAAAGTAGTTATAATAGGAGTTATCGGGAATCCAGTCCGGGTTGGGCCTCTCCGGATCTCCGTTATGCGTCGGGAAAACCCGATCAAATTATTGAAACAGGTAAAGCCTATGTCAAGTTTTAAAGCGATCTTCTTATCCCTTGCGGCGGTTCTGGGATTCTGTCTGCAGGGATTCGTCGTTTCGGTCTCTGCCGCTGACGGCGATATCGTTCTGAACGACCTGATCTCGACGGACATGCCCGAGACGGCCGAGTCGCCCCAACCGGCGAAAATCGCGATTCCTCAGCCTCAGGAGGGGATTGCGGGGGGAAAGGTCATTCACGGTATCGTCTTTACGGTTCCGACCGGTGAAGACCACTATATCCCCTATGGCTCAGTTCACGGAACGTTCAGCCAAAACGATCAGATCGTCACCGAGTTCACGACCAGCGAGACGGGCGAGTTTACCGTCATCGGCCTTGACTCGGGCGACTGGAGCGTGATGGCCGAACAGGAACGTGACGATGTCTTCGGCTCGACCGAAATCACGATCTCCTACGATATCAACCAGGAAGAATACCTCGTCCTCTTCCTGAACAAGTGCGGTTTGGCTCGCTTCCCGGACGAGTTTGATCCGTCCCTCCCCCTCTCCGATAACAAAGTCAAATACTGGACGTATGTCAACTGCGTCGGGTCGGGGATCCAGACCCCCTCGCCGGTTTACCGCGGTTACGCCTCCGACGCCTATGCCACCGCATGCAATACCTGCGGTCAGTACTCCTACAACGCGTGCGGCAACTGCGGCGGCGCTTGCTGTGCGCCTTGCGGCGGCGGCCTCGGCGCGCTGGGACTTCTGGGACTTCTGGGGCTGCTCGGGCTCCCCGGTCCGGTCTCCAAATTCTGATTCGAGATCGCTTTCACAGATCGAAAACGCGGCGAGTGATTCGCCGCGTTTTTGTTTGCCTTGACTTTTCCTCTTCAGCGCATACCCCCTTTTCCGCAAAGGGATTCCGTCGATCGTTTTACGCCGATAAAAAGCGGAAGGTGGGTAAACTGCAAAATATCGCAGTCCGAACCTTTTTCCCGGATTGTTCGGGCTGAAAATTCCCCTTAACAACCCATCTTTTTTTCTATATACTCAGTCGAAACGCTCCGCGCGTTTTTTCGAGACCGACTCAACGCGCCGGAGAAAAGACCACTCCAAACGAAATTCATAACGTGCCGCTCGGCAAAAAGAGGGACGTTCCATGGACAATTCCGACAGAAAACATGCTTCCCCCGCAAATCCGGGAATGAAAGTCATCGCGCCGCGCAACCGCCGCGCCCCGCAGAAGGATGTCGACTTCTTCGGGATTCTGGTGATGATGCGCCGACAGTTTCTGGTAATCCTCCTCTTCATTTTCGCGGGGGTCGGCGCGGCGTGCTACAAGTATTCCATCACCCCGAACCGATACGCCTCGAACGCCACGCTCTTTATCACCACTCGCGATTCGAGCGCCATCATCGCCGGGGGCAGGCAGGGGCTGACCGACGACTTCCGCGTGAACTCCTTCCTCCCTTCGCTGGTCGCGATCCTCACCGGCGACGAGGTTCTGACCGCAGCGTGGAACTCGATGAAAGACGACCCGGCAAAGAAAAAGCACATTGACATCTTCGACTTCGACGACGGCGTCATCGTCGGACGCGGAGCGCTGCGCAACGCCCTTACGGTGCATGTGGGGGGGGATTCCGGCGGAGACGCCAAAAAGGCGAACGTCATTTCGGTCACCTGCGTCGCCTCTTCGCCAATCCAGGCGCGTGTCATTTTGCAGGAGGTCGTCGACCAGTATAAGATCTACATGACGAACCGGCACACCGAACAGGCCAACAGTGTCACACAGGCGATCGAACGGGGGCGGATCGATATGGAAAAGGGGCTCGAAGCCGCCACCGAAGAGATGAAGCGCTACATTCAGACCTCGCCGCACACCTTTATCGGCGACGAGACGAACAACCCGCTTCTGACGCGTCTTCAGGACATGGAGACAAAACTCGTCGAAATCGACTACCAGCTTCTGAAATACCAAAACCGCCTCGACATCGTCGAGAGTACAATTGCCGGCCGCGACATTGAGACGATCCCCGACGAGCAGATCATCGGCCTTCTCGGCAGCGGGGGCGAAGACGACCAGACGGTCAGTACGATCTCCTTCCTGGCGCAGGGCGGACGGCAGGAAGATGTCAAAGCGAACGCACAGATCACCACCGCTGTCAACATTGAAATGCAGGAAGCGGTCAACGTCGAGATGGAAATCGCCAGACTGAAAAACCTGGGGATCGGCGATGACAACCCCCAGATGAAAGCGCTTCTCGAACGCCGCCGCCTCCTCGAACAGACCAAACGCGAAACGACCGGTGAAAACGGGGACATCGCCACGCTCCACAAGGTCGGAATCTTTACCTACCCGCAGCTTCTGTCCACCTACATCGACGTGCTGAAAGGAAAGATCAAAGAGATCCAACAGCAGCGAGAGACGATGCAGAAATTCATCACCGATCAGGACGAGAAGGTTCGCGACATCACCGAGTACCGTCAGACGATCGATTCGATGAAATTCACCATCGCCTCGCAGAAAGACACCTTCGTCCAACTCGGCAAACGCCTGGACGAGGTCGCCCTCATCGGAAACTACGGCGGATATCAGGTTGAGATTCTCGACCCTCCCACCACGCCGCGGCGTCCCTTCTCGCCGAACCTCTACCTCTACCTCCTGGTCGGCGGGCTCATCGGAACCACCGTCGGCACCGGTTTGGCTTTCGCCCTCGATATCAACGACAAAACGTTCCGCGAACCGAATGAAATCGAGCGGGCGCTCTGCATCCCGATCCTGGCGCAGTTCCCCGGCTTCTCCAAGGGGGTCAAAGAGGTTCAGCCGAAAAAGGGAACCTCAACCCGGGGCGTTCCGGTCCAGCGTCTGATCACCTATCACATGCCGAACTCGACGCAGTGCGAGGTCTTCAGCGGGTTGAGGACGAGACTCTTCCTCAACCCGGACGAAAAGAAGAACATTCAGGTTCTCCAGGGGACGAGTCCCCACCCGGCGGACGGAAAGACGATGTTCATCTGCAACATGGCGATCAAAACCGCCGACGCCGACAAGAAAGTCCTTCTGATCGACGGCGACATCCGAAAGCCGGACGTTCACAAGTGGTTCAACCTCGAAAACAAGGCGGGCTTTTCCGACCTTCTGGCCGGCGCCAAGACGTACGAAGAGATCATTCAGCCGACGGCGGTCAAAAACCTGACCGTCATCTCCGCCGGGATCAAGCGGAAACACCCCGCCGAACTCCTTTCCGGCCCGGTGCTGCAAGAGTTCATCGACAAAATGCGGGAAATCTACGATGTGATTCTCATCGACTCGTCGCCGGTCCTCTACGTCAACGACCCGTGTATTATAGCTTCCAAAGTCGACGCGATTATCTATAATATGCGTATCCGTCGGCACGGCCGACCCGACGCGATCCAGGGGCTTCGAAACCTTCTGGAAGTCGGGGCGAACGTCATCGGCTGCACGGTTAACTGCTTTGAGAAGCACCGCTTCTACAACGAGTTCGCGGTCGCCGATCAGGGTTACGGCGGCTACGGCACCGGTTACGGCGGTTACGGCGGCGGCTACGGCTACGGCGGCGGTTACGGCTATGGCGGCGGCTACGGCTACGGCGGCGGTTACGGCTATGGCGGCGGTTACGGTTACGGCTACGGCGGCGGCTACGGTTACGGCTACGGCAGCGGCTACGGCAGCGGTTACGGTTCGCACAGTAAGAGATACGGCGTCCGCGGATACGGTACGCGCGAGACGAACCCTGCGGTTGAGTCAGAGAATTCTCTCAGGCCCGAGCAGGAAGAGCGCCGCACCGCGTAGCGGTTTCGTCACGCTCGGGCGGCATCTCCGTTCTCCGTCGGAGCGCCGGTCAAACCGAGTGAAAGTTTCATCAGAAAAGAGCGGCAAACAGCATGTCAGCATCAGCAGCGACTTGGGGAACGCCTCCGGCCGAATGGACGCGTTCCCATCTTTTGGGTCTTGAAACCCTTTCCAAAAAAGAAATCACCCTTCTCCTCGACACCGCCGAGCGATTCCGCCGGGAGATCCTTGAAGACCCCCGCGGCACGGGGCGGAAGATCCCCCTTCTCGCCGGCCGGACGATCGTCAACCTTTTCTTTGAGAACTCGACGCGCACCAAGACGAGTTTCGGCCTGGCGGGCCGGAGGCTCGGCGCCGACGTGGTCGATTTCGCCGCGGCGACGAGCAGTCTTTCCAAGGGGGAGACGATCATCGACACCGCGCAGAACATCCTGGCGATGGGGGTCGACGCCGTGGTGATCCGCCACGGTTGTCCCGGAACGCCGCACATCCTTTCGAAACGGCTCGAGCGCTGTTCGGTCTTAAACGCCGGGGACGGCACCCACGAGCACCCGACGCAGGCGCTTCTGGACATCTTAACGATCCGCCGCCGATTCGGCCGCGTCGAGGGGCTGACCGTAGCACTGGTCGGTGACATCGCCCACAGCCGAACCGCCCGTTCCGACATCTACGGTCTGAAAAAGCTCGGCGCCAAAGTCATCGTCTGCGGTCCTTCGACTCTTGTGTCTCAAGGGTGGCGCGATCTGGGCGTCGAGTATTCCTATTCGCTCGACGCGATCCTTCCGCGGGTCGACGTCTTCAATCTCCTTCGAATCCAGTTCGAGCGGCAGGTGGTGCGTCCCTTCCCTTCGATTCGGGAATACGCGCTTCTGTACGCGATGAACGCCCAGCGGCTGGCGGCGTGCAAAAAAGACGTTTTGATCATCGCCCCCGGTCCGATCAACCGCGGCGTTGAGATCACCCCCGAAGTGGCTGACGGCCCTCAGTCGGCGATCCTCGACCAGGTCACCAACGGCGTCGCCGTTCGGATGGCCGCCCTCTGGCTGACCCTTTCGGCCGGTCAGAAAAACTCAAAGTAACACAAACCAGACAGTCATTCCTTAACAATGAGCACTCTCTTTCTTGAAAACGCCCGCGTGGTCGATCCGGCCTCGGGACTGGACCGTCAAGTGAACCTGCTGATTCAGGAGGGGAAGATCGCCGCGATCGACCCGGCAGAGATCCCCGCCGACGCCAGGCGCTGCGACCTTTCCGGCAAAATCGCCGTTCCGGGTCTGATCGACCTTCACGTCCATCTTCGCGAACCGGGGGGGGAAGAAGATGAGTCGATCGAAAGCGGCGCATTTGCCGCGGTCGCCGGGGGGTTCACCTCGATCGCCTGCTGTCCCAACACCCAGCCGCCGCTTGACACACAGGCTTCGGTCGAACTGGTCCGTCAGCTGGCGCTTCGCGCGAGGCACTGCCGCGTCTATCCCCTCTGCTGCATCAGCAAGAATCGCGAGGGGAACGAGCTGGCCGAACTCGGGGTTCTCTTTGCCGCCGGGGCCGTCGGCTGTACCGACGACGGCGCGCCCGTCGCCGACGCCGAACTGATGCGCCGCGCCATGGAATACACTCTGATGTTCGACAAGCCGGTTCTCAGCCACGCCGAATCGCTCCCGCTCGACAAGGGGGGCGTCATGCACGAGGGACTCGTCTCGCTCGAGCTCGGTCTGCGCGGGATGCCCGCCGCCGCCGAAGATATCATGGTCTCGCGCGACGTCCACCTGGCCGAAATCACCGGCGCGCGGCTGCACGTCATGCACGTTTCGACCGCCGGGGCGGTGGCCGCGATCCGGCGCGCCAAGGAGCGTGGGGTTCGGGTGACCGCCGAGGTGACGCCGCACCATCTGACGCTGACCGACGAGTCGCTCCGGAGTTTCGACTCGAACTTCAAGATGAACCCGCCTCTGCGAAGCGCGCGGCACGTCGAGGCGTGCATCGAGGGGCTCCTCGACGGGACGATCGACGCGATCGCTACCGACCACGCCCCCCACGCCCGCGAGAAGAAAATCCGCGAGATCAACGTCGCCCCGTTCGGGATTATCGGCCTTGAAACCGCGCTCCCCCTGATGATCGAAAAATTCATCGCTTCGGGTCTGATGACCTGGCCGCGTCTCGTCGAAAAGATGTCGGTCAACCCGTCGCGGATTTTGGGGATCGATAAAGGGACGCTTGCCGTCGGCGCCGATGCCGATGTTACGGTCATCGACCCCGACGCGGAATGGACCCTCACCGAAGAGGCGATCCATTCCAAGAGCTGCAACACGCCGTGGCTCGGCAAAAAGTTCCGCGGTCGCGCCGTCATGACGATCGTCGGGGGAGACGTCCGATATAACCTTTTATAATACCGAGTTTTTCTTTTTTAATCGGTCCGACCCTTTCGGGAGAATTTTTGAGAAAATCAAAGATTCTCCCTCTTTTTACGATTCCCCCCACTTGCAGAAAAGAGTCCTCAAACCATAATCCCTATTACCATACGGAATAAGGAGTTGATCTGTATAAAGTTTAGTTATATTACCATTTCAAAAGTTTATACCGTCTGCCCACGGTATAAGAAAAGAAAAGGAGAGCAGGACAATGGCGAAAGCGTACAATCCGTTCGAAGTGGCTCAAGAGCACGTTGACAAGGCGACGAAGGCGCTCGGTCTCGACGAGGCGACCTCGGAACTTCTTCGCAATCCTCAGCGCGAGATGTGGGTCACCCTCCCTGTCCGGATGGATGACGGCAAGGTCAAGATCTTCAAAGGGTTCCGTGTTCAGTACAACACCGCCCGCGGCCCGGCCAAGGGCGGGATCCGCTGGTATCCGACCGAAACGATCGATACCGTTCGGGCGCTGGCCTGCTGGATGACCTGGAAAACTTCGGTCGTCGACATTCCGCTCGGCGGCGGCAAAGGCGGGATCATCTGCAACCCGAAAGAGCTCTCCGACGGCGAAAAAGAACGTCTTGCCCGCGCCTACATCCGCGCGATCGCCCCGATCCTCGGAATCACCAAAGACGTTCCCGCGCCGGACGTCTACACCAACGGCCAGATCATGGCGTGGATGATGGACGAATTCGAAACGATCATGCAGGAAAAGCATCCGGGCGTCATCACCGGCAAACCGCTGGCGATCGGCGGTTCGGAAGGGCGCGGCGACGCCACCGCCCGCGGCGGAATCTACGTCCTTCGCGAAGCGGCGAAGGCCTACAACATTGACCTGAAAAACCAGCCGTTCGCCGTTCAGGGGTTCGGCAACGCCGGTCAGTTCGCCGCCACACTCGGCGAGAGCATCCTCGGCATGAAACTGGTCGCCGCTTCCGACTCGAAGGGCGGTGTCTACAATCCCGAGGGGATCGACGCGCAGACGCTTGTCAATTATAAACTGGCCAACGGCTCGCTCAAAGGGTTCCCGGGCGCCAAAGAGATCACCAACGAAGAGCTCCTCGCTCTGCCGGTGACGGTCCTGATTCCCGCGGCGATGGAAAACACGATCAACGAAAAGACCGCCGCGACGGTTCAGTGCAAGATCTCGCTCGAGCTGGCCAACGGCCCGACCACGCCGGAAGGGGACAAAATCCTCGACAGCAAAGGCGTCATCGTCCTGCCCGACTACCTGGCCAACGCCGGCGGCGTGACGGTCTCCTACTTCGAGCAGTGCCAGAACGCCCAGAACTTCTACTGGAGCCTCGAAGAGGTTCAGCAGCGTCTCGATCAGAAGATGACCAAGGCGTTCAAGGCCGTTTACGACATGTCTCAGGAAAAGAAAACCAATCTGCGCGACGCGGCCTATCTGGTCGCCGTCAAGCGGGTCGCCGACGCCGCCAAACTCCGCGGCTGGTGCTGATTTTCCTCTAAACCGTTCGCGGCGCGCAGGCCTTTCTACCTTTCTTTCTGCGCGCCGCCCAAAGAGCCGGAAACTCCGATTTCCGGCTCTTTTTTTATACAAAAAACCGGCGCGTGTTTCACAAAGAGACACGCGCCGGTCAGGCGTTTTCGAGCGGGGAATTCGTTCAGTCGACCCGAATCTCCATCGTGTGGGTGACCGGCCGGGAGAGGTCGCTGTTCCGGTCGAGAAAGACCGTCCGGAGCGTATAGGTCCCCGCCGGAATCCGTTCCGGCAGCGAGACCGAAAGGTTCAAGACGATATCGTTGAGCGGGCTGGCCGAATGGCCTTCGCACAGTTTTTCTTTCGTCTCGACGACGTTTCGATTGAGCGAGTCGACCAGCTCCCGCCGACAGAGGACCGAGATATCACAGCCGTTTCCCCCTTCAGACGGCTTACAGACGACGTTGTCGAGTTCAAAATAGGCGTTCACCGTTCCGCCCGGCGCGAACGATCCCGGAACCTCCTCGTAATACCCGAACACCGAGGGCTCTTTCACGAATAGCGATTTACGAACCGCCAGGGGCATTCCGGTCTTGAGCGCCCGCACCCCTTCCTGAAAATCGGGAAGGGTTTCCATCCACGCGCTCTTCTCGCCGCCCGCGTCGGACGCCGTCTCCTGCGTTTCGATGAACCGGCCCAGTCCGCGGCATTCCCGTTCCCAGAAGAGCTGGAGATTCGGGTCCATTCCGGCGATCTTTTCCGCCGCGCCGGGGATATTCCCCGTCGTCAGGAGGAGGAGCCTCAGACGCGCCTCTTCGGCAGCGCAGATTTCCCCCGCCCGCGCGCGGCGGTCGATTTCCTCTTTCAGGAGGGCGATCGCCCGCTGCGTAGCGCCGCGCCAACCCTCCGCGGCCTCGGAAATCGGCACGGGCGCCTTATCCGCCGACGTTTCGGGAAGGAACGTGATATCGGCGATACTCTGCGCTTTCGGATGCTGAATCGAGTCGGCCAGCGCAGCCTTCATCGGATTAGACGAAACGTTCCCTTTGGAGAGAGGGGCGGAAGAAACGATCGAATCGATCAGCGCGTCTTCCGAATCCGAATCGCCGCTGTCGGCCTGATACGCCGACAGATCCTGCACCAGCGGCAACGAGGTGTCGGACGGCGAAGACGGATCCGACTCGCCGATCTGCATCGGCGCGTCGCTCCACTGAACCTCGCCGCTGGTCGGCGGAAGCCTGTTCTCGTCCTGCGCCATATCCCCGAAACTCTTCTGTGTATAGCCGACCGGCTTGATATGCCCGAGCGGAGCCGACGGGTGGTTTCGAACGGCGTCCTCGTCTTCGCGCGCGGCGGGTTCCTCCCATTCTCTTAACGAGCCGCGCTGCTCGGACGGGAACGGACCGACCGCGCCGCGTCCGGGATACACCTGCGGGAACGGATGGCAGCCGACCGCGGCGAGGGTCAGCAGAAGCGCCGCCAGCGCCGTGAGGCCCCCTTTCCGTTTCGGGAACTCCGCTTGACAGATATACCACAGCGTCATTATTGAACTCCGTTAAGGTTGACGATTCCCCCGGTCGAACGAAACGATCCGGGGACCGCGCCGCGCGGCGCGGTTTTATTTGATTTTTTCCAGCAGCTCCTCGGCCGCCGCGCGTTTGGCGAACGGGGCGGTTCCCGAAAGCGAGGCGGCGAGCATCCGTTTGGCGTCTTCGACTCTTCCTTTCGCGTAAAGAACCTCGCCCAGGTAATACGCGGTCTGCGAATTCACCTTTCCGTCGGCCGCCGTCTGCTGTAAGATTTCGAGCGCACGGTCGATTTCGCCCGACTTATAGAGCGCCCAGCCGAGCGTCGCCAGGTATTCCCGGTTATCGGTGACCTTCTGCTGGTTCATCGTGGCGATCTGAACCGCCTGCCGGATCTTTTCCGGGTCGGCCTGTTCGCAGAGCGCCAGCGCCAGTCCGTTCTCGATTTCGGTGTTTTCCGGCTGACGGCGGAGTCCTTCCCGGAAGAGCGCCTCGGCGCGCGGATAGTCGGCCAGATAGAGCGCGGCGATCCCGCACGTCCTGATCGCAGCGGGATCCTGCGGATCGGCGGCGCGGAGCCGCTCGGAGAGCGCTTTCACGCGCGCCGCGTCGCCGCCCCCCAGAGCGATGACCAGCGAAAGGTAGAGCGCCGTCTGAGAGTCGGGGTTTTCCTTGAGCGCGGCGTTGAGCGCTTCCTGCGCGCGCGGCCGGTCGCCGGCGGCCAGATAGAGGCGCGCCATCATCTCGTCCGCCGAAAGTTCCGTTTCGGGGGATATCTTATACCCCTGTCCGAACCACTGCCGCGCTTTCGCCGCGTCCCCCAGATGGAAATACGACACGCCGATCAGTTTACACGTATCGGGACTCTTTTCGCCCATCTTCCAGAGATCGGCGAGATACCGCTGCATCGCGCTCCAATTTTCCCGCGCCTGGCAGAGAACCACCTCGTTCTTTCGGAGCGACACGGTCAGGGAATGACGCCGCTGCGGGTTCGGGACGCTCCCTTCCTCTTCGAGAAGGATTTCCGCCTGACCCAGCAGAAGATCGGCGGCGGCCCACTCCCCCTGCCGCAGAGAATTTTCGGCGAGGAGGATATACGCCTCCGGGTCGTCGGGGCTCTCCTCAACCGCCTTTTCGAGGCAGAGCCGTACCGCGCTGGGATTCTTCGCCTGGGTAAACCATTGCGCCAGAATCAGCCGCGGAGGGATCATCATCGAATCATCGGCCGCCATCCGGTTCAAATCGTCGAGCGCGCCGGCGATATCGCTGCGCGAGAACTTCTCGAACGCCGTCTGATACCGCGCCTCGATCCCCTCCGCGCCGGAAAGCTCCTCGGCGCAGAGCGAAGCGAAGGCGAAAAGGATCAAAGCACAGAACAACCCGGCCGAGACGCGGAAAAACCGGTTCAGCGGGGATTCATGTCGGACCATCATCTGACCTCGGACTCCCGTCTAATTCGCCGCTCGCCCGAAAAAAACGGGCCGCTCGGTTAAAACAATTCCGCGAAGAATAACCAAATCAAGGCGGAGCGTCCAGAGCAATTTTAAAAAGCGCGTGAGATAAGAGGGTATAATGGCCGAAAAAAATTCCCTCATCTCCGCAGGGGAATGAGGGAACCTTCTGTTTAAGCGGCTAGGCGAACGACTAGGCCAGCGCCTTTTTCACCGTTTCGATCACCTGGGTGAACGCGGCGGGATCGTAAACGGCCATTTCGGCGAGTGAGCGGCGGTCGAGTTCGATATTCGCCTTTTTCAGTCCGCTGATGAACTGGCTGTAGCGGAGTCCGTTCATCCGAACGGCGGCGTTGATACGAACGATCCAGAGGCTGCGCATATCGCGTTTACGAACGCGGCGGTCACGGGTGGCGAAAGCCTGGGCGCGCACCAGCGTTTCTTTCATGGTGCGCAGGAGCTTCGCGCGTCCGCCGCGATACCCTTTGGCCTGTTTGAACAGACGTCTTTTAGCTTGCCGACGAGCGGCGCCTTTTTTTACTCTCATTGTTCCTGTCTTTCTTTTTTACGGCCGCGGTAGATGATACCGTGCGGCGCAGACGGCGCAGGCCCCGGTCGAATCGATTTAAGGAGACGCACGACGCGAACTCTTATGACCGGCGTTCTTATGCCCGCCCCGTTTCGCGGGAAGCGGTTTCACTTGCGGCCCTTCCGCCGAACCGTTCGGGGCGGAAAGGGGGAAACCGCCGCGGTTTTTTGCGGTCAGAACCGCCCGGAAAACCGCGTTCCGGATCGACTTCCCGAAAGGGAATCAGCGACCACCCATCGCCAGCGCGCGGATGATTCTTTTTTCTTCACAGGTCGCGGCGGGATCGGTCCCGCGGAGAGAACGAACGCGTTTGCTCGTCATACGCCAAGCCAGGTGGCTCGTGCCGGAATGACGATGCTTGACTTTGCCGTTCTTCGTAACGCGGAAACGTTTCGCGGCCCCTTTGTGGGTCTTCAGTTTCGGCATTTCTTCACCATTCTTCAAAAAATACGAACTCGCCCCGGCGCGGGCCGGAGCGGGCCTGACAACTGTAATGCTTTTCGGCTATAAAACCGCTTAAACAGTCATATTCTAACCCGGCAAGCCTTTTCGACAAGGGGGAGGGAGCGACTCGGGCGGACCGATTCCCCCTCTAATCTTTCTCCCCGCCCTCTGCCGGGGTCGGGAAGATCAGAAGGTCGCCGCCGTGCCGTTCGGCGGTCAGTCCTCCCGGCAGGGAACGCCGCCGCGGTCCCTCGCCGAGCGCCATCCGCGCCAGCGCCTCCCAGCGGGCCGCGTCCATTCCTCCCATCGGCCAGCCGCGCTCGCGCCAGAGGCGGCGGAAGAAAACCGCCGCCAGGAGCGGGTCAAGCGCGGCAAGCCGTTCCGCCGAAACGCGCGCTCCGCCGTCCGAATCGGGCGTTCCCTCTTCGGCGCCGGGTTCCAGCGCCTCATCGAGCCGGGACTCGAGAAACTCTTTCAGCCGCGCGGCGTGCGCGGCGAGTTTCAGAACGGAACTTTCCGCCTTGCCGGGAAAGAGGTCGCGCAGGAGGGGGATCAGTTCATGCCGAATCCGATTCCGCAGAAAGTCGGGGGAACCGTTCGACGAGTCGACCCGCCACGACTCGCCGAGCCGGGTCAGGTAGTCGGTCAGGTCGGCCCGGGTCAGTGAAAGGAACGGCCGGGCGAGAACGACCGCCTCGCTCAGCGGACGGAACCGGCTCATTCCGGCGAGCCCGTCGATCCCGCTGCCGCGGAAAAGACGGTTGAGAACCGTTTCGATCTGGTCGTCGGCATGGTGGGCGGTCAGAACGTAGCGCGCGCCGAACCGTTCGGCGTTTTCGAGGAGAAGGCGGTACCGGATCGCGCGTGCGCCCGCTTCGAGCCCCCCTTCCCGCGCCGCGGCGGCGTCCATTTCGTCGGGATCGATCGACTCGACCCGAATCGGCACGCCGTACTTTTCGGCGAGCCGGACGCAGAAAGCGGCGTCCCCGTCCGACTCGCCGCCCCGGAGCTTGTGATTCACATGAACCGCCAGGAGATTTTCGCGCGAGGCGATC
>JAGCAH010000008.1 GCA_017652805.1 Thermoguttaceae bacterium
CCCCCCTTCGGCAAGACTCAGAGATTCTGGATCAGAAGACGTCGGAATCAAAGCCGAAGTCGCCCGCCTCGTAGCCCGCAAACGCTGTGTCGGCGGCGAGCGCACGAGGATAAACCAGGTCGTCGTCGCCCTCCTCTTTCATCCAGTTCCGACCCATAAAAGTTCGGTCCGAACCCGAAACTTCGTCGTTGCCGTCGATATCGGCATAGTACTGATAGTCGTCGTCACCCTCTTCGGCCATCCAGCTCTTTCCAAGCAGAGTTCGGTCGCTGCCCGAAATATCGCCGTTGCCGTCGATGTCCATCGGGCAGACGTTGAACGTCTTCGTCCGGCTCCAGTCCGAATCGGTATAAGAACCGGTCCCCAGCGCGCGGACGCGGTAAGTCACGTCGGCGCCGTAGGTCAGGCCCGTAATCACCGCCGAGAGCCCGGAAGCCGAAATGGTTCGCGACCAGGTGGAACCGCCGTCGGTCGAGTACTGAACCTCATAGCCCGAGGCATTCGCCACCGCGCCCCACTGGATGTTGTGGCGGTTCGCGCCGTAGGAAACGTAGATCCCGCGCGTCCCCGTCGTGATCGTCGGCACCGCAAGCTGTTCGCTCGGCGTCACGTCGTTGATCGTGACCGTTCCGGAACCGGTGAAATCTTCGTAACCGGCGCGTTCGACTTTGACGTAGGTCGTATAGGCGCCCGGATCGGTATAGGCGATCGGATCGGTAACGTAGTGGGCACCGTCGGCGCTGTAATAAACCGCGTCCCCTTCCGCGAGGCCGCTGACGGTGACCGAATGCGCCGCGCCGTCGTAGTCCCCCTCGTAGCTGACGATCGTCACCTCAAAGGTCGGCTTGGCAACCTGGAGTTCATACGCGCCGATATCGGCGATGTCGTTCACCAGACGATAGTAGCCTTCCCCGCGGATGTCGTAAAGGTAACCGAATCCGGTGCTCCACAGATCCATATTCATGGCGTCGACCGCCGGCGACCCCGCGGCCGGCGTGTAGTCGCCCGCCGCGTGGTTCTTGAAGACATCGTTGTAATCGGAAACGTAGACGTTGTCGTCTTTCAGATACGCGCTGGCATCCTTCTGCTGGCCGGCCGACAGGACGGTGAACTCTGCGTCGTTGTAGTACGTCCCCATGATATAACCGGTAACCCAGTTGGGATTTTCAACTTTACGCATCGTATCGGGATTCACCGCGCAGGAAAGGAACCGCGGAAGCGCGACCCGGTTTTCTTCAATGGCGAAAGTGTAGTAATCCAGGTCCTGGACCACGTCGTCCGAAGCGTCATCGCGGGTTCCGTTCATATCGACCGTCTGGTTCCCCAGGATCGTGGACCCCCAGAAATAGGAGTTTCCGTAATCGCGGAACGCGCCCGACTCGTCGCCCAGAGCACGGCCGTTGAGCGAATAGGCCTTGTTGCCGGCAACGGTCGTGTAATAGAGGAACATGGAGGTCATAAGCACTATATCGCCGTTATCGTTGAACACGTTATGGCAGTAGTCATACACGGCCGAAGCGACCAGACTATTAGTATCTTTACCGTAAATCACATTGTCGGCGATAACCGAATCGACGAAAATCAGGTTTCCGCAGGCCCAGACCGCGCCGCCGGACGCACCGTAGACGCCGCCGGGGAAATCGTCAAACGTGCCGATGCTGTTTCCGGTCAGGTAGGTCTTGTTGAAGCGGAGGGTGCCGTTGTAAGGACGGTAAGCGTCGTTCTTCACCGTGTACTCGTAGCCGTATTCGTCCTTATAGATGGCGAAGACCCCGCCGCCCGCTCCGCTGATGGCGTGAGAAATCCCGTTGTCGGAAATCGTGCACTCGTTCGTCGTGAAATTGCTGTTGTAGATACAGATCCCGCCCCCTTCGGCGTCCCAAAAGAAGAACGTTTCCCCGACTTCCGGATCGATGTCGATCCTGTTCCCCGAAATGGTCGTGTTGTTCAGGGTCAGGCTCGAAAATACCGTGTACTGATATGCACCTCCTTTGTAGATCCCGTCGACGTAAAGACCGCCCCCGCTCGGCGAAATATCGGTCGAAGTGGAGTAGGCGGCGTTATTCGTGATCAGAGAATCGTTAATCTCGCCGTTGGTGCAGCCGACGATCGCCACGCCGCCGCCGTTGTAGTTGGCGATGTTGCCGTCGAAGACGCAGTCGGAAATCGTGAAGTTATCGCATTCCTGGAGGTAGAACCCGCCGCCGCTTCCCGTACGGTTCCCGCGGATCGTGCAGTTGGTCATATTGAGGTTCCCCACACCGAAGAGGTAGAAGGTTCCGTTCTCCGTCCCGACGCAGTCGGTAATCGTTACGTTATCGACCGTTACGTCGACCTTTGAGTAAGGCGAATAGAGCATGAAGGAGGAACCGAACCCCGCGCCGTCCGGGTTCGGCGCTTCTTCCGATTTATTGAACTGTGTATAACTGGTCGCCGTCGCGCCGGTCAGCACGATATTCTTCAGGGTGATCGAAGTGATCAGTTCGTCGTAGTTGTAGACCAGGAAAAGGCGCCCCTTCCCGTCGGAAGCGGTATTGGTCACGGTGATTCGGTTGTCGCCGTCGATCCCGAAACTCCCACCGATATTTTTGATATGCCCGTAGGGAGCCAGGTCGATCGTCCCTTCCAGCCCCTCGGCGAAGGTGACGGTGTTGCCGGTTTTCGACGCGAAATAGACCGCCTGGCGGAGCGAAATCGGCCCGGTCGGACTCTCCACCACGGCGATATCGTCGAGGGTCGTCACCACTGTACTGAATCCGGCCGTCGGCATGCTCGTGATCGTGTCCGACTCTTCCGAATTGGTGTAGTTCACCCCGTCGCCGTTCGCCACCACCTTGATTTCATAGGCATTCTTTGCGACCAGACCTCGGAGCGTGACCGAGTTCGTCGCCGGGGAGGACGAGCGCCACGACGCCGCGGTCGTCGTTTTGTAGTAGACGGTGTAACTCGACGCATTGGAAACGGCGTTCCACGTCACGTTGAGCGTGTTGTTCGCGGTGCAGGTCGCGTCAAGACCGGTCGGCGTCTCCAGCTGAACCGCGGCGGTCGGAAGCGGATCGGCGGCGCAGACGGCGGCGGCCGATTCGAATCCTCCGGCGGTCACGGCCAGAAGCATACGGTCTTCAAGGGACTCTAAACGGAGCGAGCGTTCACGGATCTTTTTCATGGTCATTCCTTTCAGTCAATAAAAAAATAACGGGAAACGAATCGTTGAAACTTCTGTCCTGGCGATCTCCCCCAAAGGGGAATCAAAAAATACGGCTTTCCCGCCGCCGGGGCGGAGAGCGAAAACCGTAACCGGAGTCTCTCCGACTCCGATGGGGATTGTAGCCGATCAGATTTTAAAAAACAACCTTCTTCAGCAAAATTTGCTTTCTTTTATTTGCGAACCGAAAAGAACTTTCCCCCTTTCGGGGGAGAACTGTTCCTTCCGGTACAAACCCGAAGCGGGGCGGCGCCCGAAAACGCCGCCCCGAAAAAAAAGCAGGCGCCCGAAGGCGCCTGCGCGGAAGAATCAGATCGACTTGCTTTCGCCGCCGTTGGCGGTTCCCAGCGCGCCCCAGACGCCGTAGGGGGAACGGCCGGAGAGCCGAGGAGGCACATCGAGCCCGCCGTCTGCCTCACCGTCGCCGGTATCGACGCTGTTGGTGATGAAGCGGACCGAACCGTCGAGCATCGAGGCATTCACGCCGCCGGCATGGCTGCTCCGCGCCCCGCCGGCAATCGAACCGGCGGTTATGAACACGACGGAGCAGAAGACTTTGGAGTTCGGCGGAAGGATCGTCGTAAACCCGGAGAAAAGAGGATTGCCGACATACCATATCGTTCCGCGGTAAGTCCCCTGGTGACCGAAACCGTCTCGTCCGCGCGTCGGATCATCGGAATCGACCAGGTTAAGGCACTCCGAAGGAGCAGCGCCCGGATCGGTCATAATCTGAGGAATAGCTTTCAGATTTTTGACTTTCTCTCCCTGACCTTCAGCCCAAGGCGCTTCGCCCGAAACAAACTCACTGAACGCGATGGTGTTCGACGCGCCGTCTTTGACCCCCGAAAAGGTCTGCCAGTAGTGCGAGCCGAACGGCGCGCGACGGGCAAGCCCCCCGTTTTTCCCATTCTCGGTCTTCGGATTGCTCCACGCATCGTCCGTTCCGGCGGCGCCCTGAGCGATTCCATTACCGTAGGCGTCGCCGTAGCAGAAGGCGTAAGAAGAGGGGCCGACGCTCACTTCCTCTTCCGTCGCGGTGCGCGCATCGATCTGAATCTGCGCATCGGCGAAAACTCTGATCTTCCCCCCCAGCGGATCGGAAGGACAGGCGAGCATCGTCATTGCCGCCCCTCCCATCCCCCAGTGGGGCAGAGGGCAGCCGTCATAACCGTCATAGGCGCGAAGGCAACCCTCGCCCATCGGCATCGTGATAAGAGCAGTGTTCAACAAACCGTTCTGTTTGATTCGGTTCGAGGTCTCGACAAAGCGGTCCCAGATCTGGTTCTGTTCCATAAAAGGCATCAGCATTACAAAGCCGCTGACGACCCCGACGTCCCCGGCAACCGTTCCGCCATAGCCGCCTGGACACGGTCCGTAAGCGCCGTAGCCGGTGTTCGCCGCCGGAAAGGCGCCGTGCGCCTCGGCGTAAGTGTTCACCGCCAGCGCCAGCTGCTTTAAGTTGTTCGCACATTTCATCCGGCGCGCCGCTTCCCGAGCCGCCTGAACCGCCGGCAGAAGGAGCCCGATCAGGATCCCGATGATCGCGATCACGACCAGAAGTTCGACCAGCGTAAAGCCGCTCCTCTTCTCAAAGGGTTTAATCATTTTCTGTCTCTCCAAACAAAGGAAATGAATAAAATATGGAATGAAACACTTCGGGGAGAAACCTCCCCGTTTTTGTTTTCCGTCGACTACTCGGCCGAGACCGTCTCGCTCCCCAGGTCGATAACGATTATCCCTTTCTGTTTTTTCGGGATCGAAACCTTAAAGGGGCTCTCGTCCGGATCGGAGAAGCGCTCGTCGAGCTGGTTTTCGGTATTCCCCGCCACGAAGTTGCCGTTTTCATCCTGCTTGACCGGCGGATCCTTCTTTTCGACGAGAAACACGCCTTCCCCCTCGGGCGCCCCTTCAAACCCGCGGGTCATCAGCTTCACCACGCCATCGGCATTGGAAAACGCGGATGTCCGCCATTTGGCTAAACTCTGATCGTTGTAATGAACCACTACTTGCGCGCCTTCGACCGGAGTACCGTTTTCAACGACTTTAAGCTGAATCGGATGAATCTTCGGAAACCCCTCGGGATAATCCGACTTTTTGCATGCCGCAACGAGGCAGAGAGAAGAGAGGAGAACTAACAACGAAACGGCGTACTTCGACATCGCCGGCCTCGCTTTCCTGTTTAATGGACAAAAATTTTAAATCATTTCTTTCCCGGAGGAACACCCCCCGAGTCTACTTTTTCTAACATATCGGGAAATTGCGGTCAACCCCCCTTGTCTGAAAAAATAAAATTTTTACGAAGTTTCCCGAACTTCGTACAGATTTACCCGCAAAACGCTCCCATTTCGACTCAGAGCGAGATGCTCTCCCCCCCAGTGGCGCTCCCCAGCGCCCCCCAGACACCGTAGGGGGAGCGGCCGCTATTGCGGGGCGCCTGATCGAGACCAGAATTATCCGACGTATCCCCCGTATCGAC
>JAGCAH010000062.1 GCA_017652805.1 Thermoguttaceae bacterium
ATATCCGAAAGGTCCCACCTGTTCCCATCCCGAATACAGAAGTTAAGCTTTCGGAGCCGATGATAGTAGAAACACTGCGAAAGTAGGTATTGCCGGTCCCCAAGGCCCTAAGAGGCAACCCCTCTTGGGGCCTTTCCTTTTCTATGGTATTATCTCTTGAATGTTCGGCGGTCGTCGGTACGCGTTTTTTGTTTAGAGGGGCATAGAATGAAAATGTGGTGGATTCTCGCTTTTTCTCTTCTCGCCGCCGCGCTTTATTTCGTCTTCGCGCCGATCCCCGTGCGCGTCCTCAGTTCGTCGATGGAGCCGACCCTTTACGGCCCGCACTGGAATCTGGAATGTCCGCGATGCCATAATCTGATCACCCTGACCGTCAGCGGCGCTTCTCGCGAGAAGATCAAAAATGCGCGGTTCGGTTCCTGTCCCGGCTGCGGGTTTTCGGAAATCCCCCTGAACCCGCGCGAGCTCGTGAAAGGAGACCTGCTTTTCGTCGCCCGATACGGCCGGCCCGAGCCGCGGCGTGACCGGTGGCAGATGACCGCGCTGCGCCTCTCCGGCGGCACCCTGGCGGTGAAACGGATCGCGGGACTTCCGGGAGAAGAGGTCGAATTGCGCCGCGGCGCTCTTTACGTCAACGGCGTTCCGGTAGCGAAACCGAAGGCGCGTTGGTCGCGGGTCTTTCTGAATACCGTCCGAAAGGACGAGCCGGGAAGGCTCCTCTTTCTGAATCGGCTTCCGTCCCCCGTTCTGGAAGGGGAATCGCCGAACGCGGCGTCGTTTCCGCTGGCGGTGACCAACACGGCGTCCTCGCCGTCGCTCGACGAGCCGACGGCGGTTGATTTTGTCGACGATTACACGATCGAGTTTCCGCGATCCTACCTCGGCGAGGGGGCGCTGATCGTCAATCAGGGGGACCGCGCCTGGCTGGCCGCGCGCGGCGCGGCGGCCGAGACGCTTGTATTACGGCGCATTCTTCTTTCCGAAGAAAACGGTCCGGAAGAGGCCCCGAAGCTTGCCATCGCCGATTTTGACGGCGCGCCGTCCTATTCTTGCGAGATGCCCGCCGACGGGAAGGTGGTGACCCTTTCGTGCGCCGACGGCGCGCTGACGGTTTCGCTCGATGAGAAACCGTGCGGCTCGTTTCCGAACCCGCCGGTTTCGGAGAAGAATCTTCCGGTGAACTGCCCGCTGATCCTCCTGACCGAGAATCCCCGGGATTATATTCCGGCGCGGTTTCTCCTGTATCGCGATACCGGTTACGGAAGTACGCCCCCCCGCCGTCTGGGCGATGACGAGTATTTTCTTCTGGGGGATAATCCTGCGGTTTCGGTCGATTCACGAACTTCGGACGAACCGGTGCGCCGCCGCGATCTGCGCCGGATCCGCGGCAGCATAAAAAACGACGCCGCCCGGAACTAGCCGAAAGAGTCCCGCGCCGCCGTAGAACCCGCGGTGCGCCGCGCGCTCAGAAGAAGTTGAAGTCGACGTTGACGAAGATCCAGACGAGGTGGTAGTAGATCGGCGCCGCGAAACAGAGCGAGTCGATCCGGTCGAGAAAACTGTTGTGCCCCGCCATGAGAACAACCCGCTCGTCGGGAAAGTAGAGTTTTGAATTATTCCGGCGCTTTTCTTCGGCCCGCCGCTGTTCGCGGTCCCGTTTGATTGCGCTGAAAGTGATACTTCCGAAGAACCCCATCAGCGAGACACAGAACCCCAGAACGAGGGGCTGCCACCATTTCGGCAGGGGGAGGAAGTAACCGAGTCCCATGGTCAGAAGCGCGGTGGAGAACGCGCCCGCCAAGACTCCCCCCCATGTC
>JAGCAH010000063.1 GCA_017652805.1 Thermoguttaceae bacterium
CAGAACCGGCGGATAATCTCTTCAAGCGCGGGAATAAAACGGCCTTTGCCTTCAGTCAGTTCGGCCATGGCGAGTGTTAAAAACCGCTCTTCCCAGATCATTCGCTGATCCCGGTAGTTCAATCGGTTTCCGTTGACAAAAAATTCCTTATAGAGCTCTTCCGGGAGTTCGGGGATCGGTTCGGTAAGGTACTTTTTGGCTCTTTTGATGATTTGAGCCGAATCGGCGCAGGACGCGTAAAACTTCCATTTTTCACGGTCGGTGATCGGGGGAATCAGCCGAACCGGTTCGGCGGGAATGACCGCCGCCAGTTCCGCCTCGCGCACAGCGACCGCGTCGGCGTCTTCCGCCGGCACATCGGCGGCCAGCGCGGCGGCCGCGGAACAGAGGAACAGAGTCAGGATAGAAATGAGCTTGGGGAAGTTTGAGGGCATGGTCGGTTCCTTTGGGTGGTTCTGGAAAACGGCCCTACTCGATCGTTGTGACGACGGTCAGGGTGCGTCCTTCGGCGAGTTCTGTTTCCCAGGCGATCCGTTTCGGTTTTTGGGGGGTCATCCGGTCGCCTTTGCCGACGGTTTGTTCGGCAAACCGTCCCGGAACAGGTGTGCCGTTTTCGCCGCGCGCCGAAACGGTAACACGGATTCCGGGACCGGCCGACCCGTCTGCGGCGGGGCGCGGGGTGATTTCGACCGTCCGTTCGTCGATTGGTGTCCAGTCCTCGAACGTGATGAGCGGAAAATCGGCCGCGCGTGCCGCGCCGGGCGCGAAGGTGACCGTGTCGGTCACGGTGAGACGGTTCGGGGCGTTCCCGCCGGCGCGTGTGTATTCGAACCGGCGTAGCACCTTTTCGGTGCCGGAACCGGCATAGGCGCTCGAAAGGTCGAGCGTGTAAACCACGCTCTTTTCGGTCTGCTCGAATTCGAGAACCTGGGCCAGGACCTCGCCGCCGGTCTTCTGCAGCGTGCCGTTGATGCGCGGAACAGGATGCCCGAACGAGTTGAGGAGTTCCCCCTCGTAGCGGCGTTCCGAGAAGGTCCGGGCCGAATAGGTCTCCTTGCCCGGATCAACGACGAGCCAGACGCCACCACGCAGAACGCAGAAGGTGCCGATGTCGTTGTGATTGTGCAACTCGCCGTTGTTCCCCCCCTTGAAGACCGCGGCAAATTGCGAGTCGTCCCCTTTCGGCGGCCGGCAGATGACCACGCCGGCGTCGGGGAAAAAGCTGACCGGTTCGGCGAGAAAGTCGGCGGATTTCCCGTCCGGGGAAGGCGCGAGGGGAGGGAGTTCGCCGCCGGCGTCATACGGGGGGAAGAAATACGCCGCCGCGGCGGTCAGCGTCTTGACCGTGCAGCGGGGATAGCCGTAGTCCCGCTCGATTTCGGACAGGCCGAGATCGAGCCGCCGGCTCAGGAGCGCGAAGATCTGTTTGTCGAGTCTGACGGCAGGGGAACAGTCGGCGAACGCGGCGTAGCGGTCGGGCGCGGCTTCCATCTTCAGCGCGAATTCGGTGAGCGGGCGGACTTTCGGGTGTGTGTAAAGGTTGACCGCGCCGCCCGAGCCGCGATGGGCGAGTTCGGCGAGGATGACGAAATGGCCGAATCCGTAGCTCCAGTAGCTGACCCCCTCGGAGCAGTAGCCGTCGCCGGTAATGCCGCTGAAATAATACTTCGGAACGAAATGTTCGGCCGCGGCAAGGAACCACGCGCGCTCTTCGGCGGACACGCAGACCGAAAGGGCCGCCGCCGTCGTTCCGCAGAAGCAGACCGGGTTCCAGTTATGAGTGGCGAAGACCCAGTCCATCATGGGACAGCCGCCCTTTTCGATCTTGTTCCGAACCGGAGCCAGGATGCGGCGGCGGATGTTCTCGCGCGCCATTTGTGTTACTTCGGGCGAAAGGACCGGTTCCATCGCCTGCACCGCGATTCCGAGATCGCCGCCGAACTCGGCGGCAGCCAGGTCGGGACCTTCGTCTTTGCCGTCGTAGACGGAGGCGATATGGTCATGAGCCGGGAGGAGCCAGCTCGGGTACCCGCAGAATCTGCGGATGATCTCTTCGAGCGCGGGAACGAAACGCCCTTCGTTTTCGATCAGTTCGGCCATCGCCAGTGTTGAAAAGCGATCGACCCAAACCTTCCGCCGGTTCTGGTAGCGTGTCCGGTTTCCGCTGACGAAATATTCCTTGTAGAGCTCTTCGGGGAGTTCGGGGATCGGTTCGGTGAGGTACTTTTCGGCTTTTTCGACGATTCGGGCCGACTCGGTGCAGGATGCGAAATACTCCCACTTTTCACGGTCGGTGATCGGGGGGATCAGCGGGACCGGTTCGGCGGGAACGGCCGCCGCGAGCTCCGCCGAACGCGTGGCGACTGCGTCGGCATCTTCCGCCGGCACGTCGGCGGCCAGCGCGGCGGACGCGAAACAGAAGAGCAGGCTCAGAACGAAAATGAGCTTGGAACGGTTTGCGGTCA
>JAGCAH010000064.1 GCA_017652805.1 Thermoguttaceae bacterium
GATCACCTCTTCAAGCGGCGAGAGTTTCAGTTTGGCGTTGATGTAGCCGACCATCTTCCCCGATTCGCCGTGCTGGATCGCCTCGATCGCGCCGACGCCGAGAACCGCCGCCAGAAGCCGGTCGCCGGGACAGGGAGTCCCTCCCCGCTGAACGTGTCCCAGAACAACGACGCGCATTTCGTAGGGGCTCCCCCCCTCCTTGAGGGCGTTCATCATGTTATACGCGCCGCCCATATCGTCCCCTTCGGCGACGACCATGACCATCGAGCGTTTCCCCAGCTCGCGGTAGTACTTGAGCTTTTCAACGATCTTCGGAATGTCGGTCGGTATCTCGGGCACCGCGACGATCTCGCATCCGCCGGCGACCGCCGTCCGGAGCGCCAGGTCGCCGCAGTGCCGGCCCATCACCTCGACGATGAACATCATGTCGTGGCTGCCGGCGGTGTCGCGGAGCTTGTCGATCGCCTCGACCGCCGTCTGAATCGCCGTCGGAAATCCGATCGTCGCGTCGGTGCCGAGCAGGTCGTTGTCGATCGTTCCGGGAAGGCCGATGATCTGACCTTTCCAAACCTTCGACAGGTCGAGCGCGCCGGCGAGCGAACCGTTCCCGCCTATCACGATCAGCGCGTCGAACTCATGTCGGGTCAGCATCTCGGCGGCGCGTCGGTTCCCTTCGGGCGTGGCGAATTCGGGACACCGGCTGCTGTGAAGGATCGTCCCGCCGCGGCTGGTCAGGCCCGAAACATCGCGGGCCCCCAGCACGTTGTAGTTGCCGTCCCCGCGGCGAAAATCTCCGTCCAGAAGTCCCTGGTAGCCGTGACGGATCCCGACCACCTGATGGTGATACAGACCGGCCGCGCGCACGATCGCGCGGATACACGGGTTCATTCCGGGGGCGTCGCCGCCGCTGCACAAAACTCCGATTCTCATGCTTTTTCTCCGTATTTCTTTCTCTGTCCGCCGGAACGGGGACGGTTTCAAATCTGCTGATATTCCAGTCTGTTTTCGGCGAGAAACGCCTCGGACTCGGCCTTGGTAAAAACCGATTCGGTGGCGCTCACGTGGCGGACGCAGCTCATTCCCTGGGCGCTGGCTCGGCTCATCAGCGCGTACGGGTCGTCCCCCGCCAGAAGCCCCGCGATGAACCCGGCGGCGAACGCGTCCCCCGAACCGGTTCCGCCGATAAACTCGGTCTTGAAGATGCCGGTTCTGAACTTTTCGGCGTCGGAATAGTAGAGCGAACCTTTCTCGCCGCAGGTGATCACCACGCACCTTGCGCCGGCGTCGAGGAAAAACTTCGCCTGGTCGACCGGGTCGGCCTTGCCGCAGACCGCCAGGCCTTCGTCGTCGTTCGGCGTGAAGTAGTCGACGTAGGGCAGAAGCGGTTTGATCACGTCCCAGTAAGGACGTTTGCCGTAAAGAACCAAGTCGAGGATCGTCTTCCCTCCGCGCGCCTGAAACTTGCGGAGGAACTCGGCTGTTTCGGGCTTTTCGAGTTCAGGCATCATGAGGTACCCGCCCAGGTAGAAGACCTCGGCCTCGTCGGCCCAGTCTTGCGGAATGTCGGAAATCGAAAAGTGCCCGTTGGCTCCGGTCGTGCTGACGAAACGGCGGTCTTCGCCGGTCACGTTGATGATAAGCGAAATTCCGGGACAGGAGTTCGACACACGGCGGAGTCCCGAAACGTCGACGAACGGCGCGTCGAGCGAACGGATGACAAAATCGCTGAACGAGTCGTCTCCGACGCTCCCGCAAAGCCCGGTCGGGATTTCGAGGCGGGAAAGATTGAGCGCGACATTCGAGGCGCACCCCCCCAGGGAGAGCATGACCCCTTCGGTCTGAACCAGTTCGCCCGGCACGGGGCAGTGCGGGATCGGCACGCAGCCGACGTCGGCGAAGAGGATGCCGGCCGAAAGACAGCGGTGTTTACCGGTGGTCATTGTGTTTAGCCTTTCATTCAATCAGAAGATGACGGAGCCGACGCGGGAGGAGGGAGCGCCGGTTTCTGTTTCGGGGGTGCGGGCGGGCGGCTCGCCATGAGGACGGCGATCCACCGGGTCTCGTCGAACTGCGAAAGGATGATTTTGCAGATGACCGCCAGCGGAGGCGAAAGGAACATGCCGACCGACCCCAAAAGCGCGCCCCAGATCACCAGGGAGAGGAGAACGACCAGCGAGGAAATTCCCAGACCGTCCCCCAGAAGTTTCGGCTCGACGAGGTAGCCGAAGAAAAAGTTGATCACGAGATAGCCCGCTGCGACGATCAGCGCAATGCCGCCCCCCTTGTCGGCGAAAGCGACGATGATCGGCGGAATCGCGGCGACGATCGAACCGATGTTCGGAATGAAGTTCAGGAAGAAGGCCAGAAGCCCCCACAGCGCCCAGTACTCGACTTCCAGCGCCAGGAGGAGAATCATAACCGAAACGGCGACCATCAGGCTGACGATGGTTTTGATCGTCATGTATTTGCGGATCATCGCGACCGTCGAGACGACGCGCTCGTTCTCCTGGGCGCCGATCGCCGCTTTCACCTTTTCGGGAAGATGGATCGCCTCGACGAGCATGAAGAAGAGGAGCAGCACGACCAGGAAGATCATGCTGACAAACGACATGAGTTTGCCGAGCCCCTCGATGAGGTAGCGGTAGATCATCTTCATGCTGACCTGAATCATCTTTTCGGGGGTCTCTTTGAAATTCGTCGGCGGTAGGATGTCGTCATCCTCGTCGAGAAGCGCAAGCTGCAGCGTGCTTGAAAGCGGGCCCGCGCCGTCGTCGGGAAGGAGAGACTCGTCGCCGTTTTCCGTCTCGCCGGCGGGATCCGCCGCACCGTCGGGCGCCGGAAGGGCGGGAACCGTCTCCTGCGTCAGCGCGGGAGGCTCGGCGGCATCTTCACTTTTCTTTTCGAGGAACGGAATGAAGTCGAAGATCTCTTTCAGCTCGATGTTCCGTTTCATCAGCGCGTCGTTCGACTTGATCACCGCCTCGCTGAACGAACTCCAGTAGGAGGGAAACTTCCGCGAGAACTGGCTCAGCTGCGTCGTCAGAACCATCGTCAGAATCATGCTGAAAAGGAGAACCACGCAGGTGATCAGCGTAACCGCGCCGATCCGCGAGAACTTGATTCCGAAAAGACCCCGCTCGCGCATGTACGCGTAGAACGAATAGAGGATGACGGCGAAAAAGGCGGCGATGAAGATCGGGGTCAGCACACCCTGCGCCTGGTGGATTCCGGCAAGGATGACGATGATCGAAATGGCGATGATCCCGTAGTTCGCCAGCCGCCGCTGACCTGTCAGGAGAGGCTCATGCGGCGGGGATCCGGCCGGTTCCCGCCCCTCGGGGACGGAAAGAGGATCGTTGTTCGTATCGGACATGAGGATATGGGGTCTCCGGCTGAGTTGACTGTCAAACACCCTTTTATTTTACCGTCTCGCCCTGAATGTGGCAACATCGCTCAGGGGGAAGCGGGCCGAAAAAAACCGAAAGAAGAACGGGCGTTCCCCTTTCGGTTTCCTTCGTCCGGCAATCGGAACGGCGGAAGAATCAGCCGCCGAAATCGTCGAAGAAGATGCTGTCCCGCTCGACGCCGACCGAGTCGAGCATCTTCAGGGCGGAGCTGATCATCATCGGCGGACCGCACATGTAGTATTCGCAGTCTTCCGGCGCCTTGTGGTCTTTCAGGTACTCGTCGTAAAGGACATTGGAGATGAATCCGGTCGAGCCGGTCCAGTTGTCTTCCGGAAGCGGTTCCGAAAGGGCCAGATGCCACGAGAAGTTCGGGAACTCGCGCGCCAGCGCTTCGAACTCTTCCACATAGAACGCCTCGCGCAGACTCCGCGCGCCGTACCAGTACGAGATCTTCTGGTTGGCGTGGCGATGCTTGAGAAGTTCGAAGACGTGCGAGCGGAGTGGCGCCATCCCCGCGCCGCCGCCGATGTAGATCTTCTCGGCGGGGGTGTCGCGGACGAAGAATTCGCCGTAGGGGCCGCTGATCGTGACCTTGTCGCCCGGCTTCAAGCTGAAGATGTAGGAGGACATGATCCCGGGGGGAACGTTCGGCTTCCGCGGCGGGGGAGAGGCGATACGGACGTTGAGCATCACCATACCCTTCTCTTCCGGATAGTTCGCCATCGAGTAGGCGCGCATCGCCGGTTCATGAAGAACGCTGCGGTACTGCCAGAGGTTGAATTTGTCCCAGTCGCCGCGGTATTCCTCGGGAATGTCGTAGTCTTTGTAGGAGATGTCGTAGGGAGGGCACTCGATCTGAATGTAGCCGCCCGCCTTGAAATCGACGTTTTCCCCTTCGGGCAGATCGAGGATCAGCTCCTTGATGAAGGTCGAAACATTCTTGTTCGAACGAACGGTCGCCTGCCACTTCTTGACCGAGAAGATCTCGGGCGGGATTTCGATCTGCATATCCTGCTTGACGGGACACTGGCAGGCCAGACGCGTGCCGAGCTTCACCTCTTTGCGCGTCATGTGGCCGAGTTCGGTCGGCAGAATGTCGCCGCCGCCGCCCAGGACGCGGACCTTGCACTGGCCGCAGGTTCCGCCGCCGCCGCACGCCGAAGGAACAAAGATGTTCACGTTGGCGAGCGTGTGGAGGAGTTTCCCCCCCGAAGGAACCGAAACGGATTTACTCGCGTCCCCGTTGATGTTAATCGTGACGTTCCCGGAAGGAATCAAAAGCGCTTTGGCGGAAAGGATCACCGCCACCAGAAGGAGGACGATCGCGGTAAAGGCAACGACGCCCGATAGAACAACTCCCATAATAAATCCCTTGCTATTTCAAGCGATTACAGCCCGAAGGCCTTCTTCGTTTATCTCTCTTAACTTTCGACTCGGGGGATTACATCCCGGAGAAACACATAAACGCCATCGCCAGAAGACCGACGGTCATAAAAACGATCCCGATCCCGCGAAGCCCGCGCGGAACGTGGCTGTATTCGAGCTTTTCCATGATCCCCGCCAGAAGAACGATGGCAAACGCCCAGCCGATCCCCGAAAAGAGCCCGTAGAGGAAGCTGTCGGGAAGGGTGTAGTCGCGCTGCTCCATAAAGAGGGAGCCGCCCATGATGGCGCAGTTGACCGTGATCAGGGGAAGGAAGATCCCCAGCGCGTTATACAGAGGCGGGAAGAAGCGGTCGAGGGTCATCTCGAGAATCTGAACCATCGCCGCGATCACGCCGATGAAGCTGATCAAGGTCAGGAACGAAAGGTCGAGGTTCGCCAGGAACGGAACCCCCGTCCAGGCCAGCGCCCCCTCCTTGAGGAAGTAGTTCAGAATAATGTTGTTGACCGGAATCGTGATCGTCTGAACCACGATCACCGCCACGCCGAGCCCGAGGGCGGTCTTCACCTTTTTGCTGAGCGCCAAAAACGAGCACATTCCCAAAAAGAGGGAAAGCGCCAGGTTCTGCGTAAAGACCGACTGGATAAACATGTCTGTGATGTGCTGCATCGTATCTATCTCGCTTCGAAATGACCGCGCGCGGGGCGGGTCTTTTGTTCTCTTGGTTTAAAGGCTTCTCAGGATCACTCGGCCATATCTTTTTTGACCGTCTTGACGACCCAGATAAACGCGGCGATCAGGAAGAAGGCGCCGGGCGAAAGAACCAAGAGGCCGTTCGGAACGTACCACCCGCCGGCGCTGACCGTCTTCAGGATCGGGAACCCCAGGAGGGAACCGGAACCGAAAAGTTCACGGATCGAGCCGACGCACAAAAGAACGAAACTGTAGCCGAGCCCGTTCCCCAGACCGTCCAACGCCGATTCGACCGGATTGTGCGTCAGCGCAAACGCCTCGGTCCGCCCCATCACGATACAGTTGGTGATGATCAGTCCGACGAAGACCGAAAGCTCTTTACTGATGTCGTAGGCGAACGCCTTGATGATCTGGTCGACCACGATCACCATCGTGGCGATGATCGTCATCTCGACGATCATGCGGATGCTCCCCGGGGTGATCTTCCGAACCAGCGAAACGCCGATGTTCGAAAAGACCGTCACAAAGATAACCGCAAAACACATCGTGATCGTCGTCTGGAGTTTCGTCGTCACGGCCAGCGCCGAGCAAATCCCCAGAACCTGAACCGCCACCGGGTTGTTCCGGACGATCGGGTCGATTAAGATTTTTTTCAGTTTCGGTGTCATTTTTTCTGCTATTCCTTCGTCTATCTCAACAGAACGATTTTTCTCTGATTTCGGTTACGGCGTTATTGCGCGCCGGCGACTTTGAGTTTGGCCAGGAGGGGGCCGAACCCGTCTTCGCCGAGCCAGTAGGAGACCGTGTTGTTCACGCCGTTGCAGGTGAGCGTCGCGCCCGAAAAACCGTCAACCTCATACTGAGCGTTCGGATCGTCGGCCGAAACCGTCCCCTTCTTGAAATGAACCGCCGGTTTCCCGTCGGCGCCGTAAGCCGTCTTACCGGACCATTTCGCCATTTTGTCGGGGTTCTGAACCTCGCCCCCCAGACCCGGCGTTTCGCCGTGCTGATAGAAGGTCAGGTTCTTGACCGTCGCCAGGTCGCCGTTGAGCGCCAGGAACCCGTAGAGCGTCGACCAGAGGCCGCGCCCGTAGACGGGCAGCACCACCGACGAGACCTTGCCGGCGTCGTCTTTGACCAGATAGACGACCGACTCGTTCGGAACGCGTTTGATTCCGGCAATGTCGGCTTTGGCGGGGATTTCGCTGCTGGCGGCGGGATCTTTAAGCTGGCGCTGAATGTCGAGCGCTTCGGGATCGGCTCCCTCGACCGTCTCGCCGGTTTTGGTGTCGACGACGATCGGCTCGATTTTCGCGTAGAGTTCTTTGACCTCGGCGGCCGAAGGTTTCGCGGCCAGTTCAACCAGGCCGGCGGCTTTGAGCACGTTGACCTGTTTGTCGAGGAGCATATTCTCTTTTTGTTTCTCTTTGAGTGACGTCGCGGTCAGAGAGACCAGGATCGAACAAACGAGGCAGACCCCCGCGGCCACTCCGAAAACCTTGAAAATGGAATCTTTTCCCATAGCTCTTTTCCGTGTTGATATCGTTGACTCCGGTCGCGCGGACCGGCATATTTGACTTGGTGGTTATTTCGCCGCGAGGCGCTGCTGACGCCGCTTGACATTCGCCTGAACGACAAACCAGTCGATCAGAGGCGCGCAGCAGTTCCCGAAGAGGATCGCCAGCATGGTTCCCTCGGGATATGCCGGATTCAGGACGCGGATCACGATGATCAGCGCGCCGATCAACAGGCCGTAGATATACTGGCCGATATGCGTATTGGCGGCGCTGACCGGATCGGTCGCCATAAAGACCATCCCGAACGCGAACCCGCCCAAAACGAAGTGCCAGAACGGCCCCAGGCTGAACGCGGCGTTCGTATCGCTTCCGAGGAAGTACAGAAGAGTCGCCAGGCCCATTCCGCCGACGGTCATACTGAGCATGACGCGCCATGAAGCGACGCCGACGACGACCAAAAAGAGCGCGCCGATCAGGCAGGCGAGCGTCGAGGTCTCGCCGAACGAGCCGGGAATCGTCCCGATAAAGCAACTGAGCATGTCGTACCCGTGCGTGGCCAGACCGGAGACGCCCCCCGACACCGGGTCGGGATTGGTGGCGACCGCCAACGGCGTGGCGCCGGTGAATCCGTCGACGTAGTTCGTCGTCCAGACCCGTTCGCCGGAAATCGAGCCGGCGTAGGCAAAGAAGAGGAACGCTCGGGCAACCAGCGCGGGGTTCAGGAAGTTCCGCCCCGTCCCGCCGAAGATCTCTTTTCCGATCACGGTTCCGAACGAGATGGCGACCACCACCTGCCAGAGCGGAATGTTCGGGGGACAGGTGAGCGGGAAGACGATCCCCGTTACGAAGAACCCCTCGTTGATTTCATGGTTGTTGATCTTGGCGAAGACGGTCTCCCAGCCGATCCCGACGATCATGGTCACGATGTAAAGCGGGAGGAAGTAGACCAGCCCGTGAATGATATCGCCGACGATGTTCCAGGGGGAAGCGCCGAAGACGTTCAGGATCGGGCAGATGCCGTCGATCCAGTTTAGGACGGCGGCGTGCCAGTCGCCGGAAGCCTGCGCCGCGCCGGCGAATTCCATGGCGCGGTTCGCCTGGTAGCCGACATTGTAAAGCCCCATGACCACGCACGGAATCAAGGCGTAGATGACCGTCATCATCATCCGCTTGAAATCGTTGCAGTCGCGGACGTGGCATTTCCCCTGCGCCTTTAAGTTCGGGGTAAAAAAGAACGTGTCGGCGGCTTCAAAGAGGGGGGAGATAAAATGGAAAATCTTCCCCTTCGCGAAGAAGGTTTTATCGACCGATTCGAGAATTTTTTGAGCAAAACGGAGTTTCATCGCGGCTTACTCCTCTTCTTTCATGATGGTGTTGAGCATTGTCCGAAGAGTGGTCGTATAGTCGTTTTTGCCGAGATCGACCAGCGTGCAGAGCGCGACGTCTTCTTCGTCAAGTTCCAGAGCGCCGAGCTTTTCGGCATTGTCGATATCGCCGACTTCGAGCGCTTTGAACAGGTAGAGGGGGATAATATCGAGCGGCATCACCTTTTCGAGCGCGTCGTTCGGGAAAACCGCCCGATGACCGCCGTGCAGCGCGGTGGTCATTTTATACGCCCAACGGGGGAGATACCACGAGGCGACGGTTCGCGCCATCGAGAACTTGCGGAACCCGGGCAGGGTCCAGGCGAAGAGTTCGCGCGGGTTTCCGTCACCGACCGCCGAAACCTGGTTCACGTAGGGGCCGAGCGCGCACAGACCGTTGTCTTCAATAGCGCGGCCGCAAAGAACGCTCCCCGAAATGACCCGGACCTCGCCCGAAACGAGTTCCCCTTCGGTCAGCTCTTTTAAGCAGGCGCCGACGCGCGTGCGCAGAAGGCGGGGGTTCTTGACCATCGGGCCGGAAAGGGCGACGATCCGCTCGGTCGGATACCGACCGGTCGTAAAGAGGGCGCCGATCGCGATCACGTCCTGATAGCCGATCGTCCAGACGGTCTTGCCCAGCCCGACCGGATCGAGGAAATGGATATGTGTCCCCGCCAGACCCGCCGGGTGCGGACCGGTGACGTTGACCGTCTCGACCTTGGCGATTCCTTCTTCGGGGACGTCGGCTTCGGGCGCCTTGCAGACCCAAAGGGTGTTGCCGCAGATCCGGCTGAGAACTTTCAGGCCGTTTCGGAAATCGTCGGCCCGTTCGGCAATGATCAGCGCCGGGTCGGGCGCGCCGGGATTGGTGTCGATCGCGGTCACGAAAAGGGAATGGGGCGTGGCGCCGAGTTTCGGAATGACGCTGAACGGACGGGTCCGAAGCGCGGTCCAGAGTCCCGAAGCGGCAAGGATTTCGCGGACCTTTTCTTCCGGGAGATCGTCAAGCGCTTCGGGCGCGAACTTTTCGAATTCGACCGACTTGTCAGCGGCGGCGCCTTCGTCCAGCGCGATCATGACGCTGCGGAACGCGCGCTTTTCACCACGGCAGACCTTTTCGACCACGCCGGCTCCGGGAGAGGTGAACTTGACGCCGGGATTCTTTTTGTCTTCAAAAAGAGTCTCCCCCGCCAGGACGTGCTGACCTTCCTCAACGGCGAGACTCGGCCGAAGCGCGACATAGTCGGGGCCGGTCACGGCGACGTGCCTGATACTTTTAATGTTCGGATCGATCCGCTGCTGCGGCGCGCCGGCGAGCGCGAGATCCAGGCCTTTGGTGATTTCAAGATATTTCACGATCGAACGCCTGCTCCACTCTTTTGGTGAGACGGGACCTCCCCTTCGTCAGTCCCTCAACAGATAGACGGCACCGGCCCCCTCGTCCGCGGGCGCGGAACAGTATAAGCCGGACCGGTTAGCTTAAGACCCCCCATATTGGACTAGTTTAATATAAAATTTCAAAAAGTCCAGACGCGCGGTTTACAACGGGAGAAAATTCGGGGATAATCGAAAAGTCGGCGAAAGATCCCCATTTCCCCCCGCGTAAAACCCATGGTTCAAGGAGTTTTCCATGAAAAAAACCGCGATTCTTTCCTTTCTGCTTCTCGCGCTGGCCGTTCCGCTTTTCGCCGCCGTGCCGAAAGCCGAACTCTTAAACGAGCCCCTCCATACGCCGATCGCCGCCGATCAGACGGAGCTTCCGCTCAACGAAAAAATCGGGGACTACTTCAACGTGCGGAGCGTCGCCGGCGATGAAATCGTCGCGCAGTTCGGAATCCAGCATCCCGCCGAAGGGGGCGTCACCGTCCGCCTGTTCGAGGGGGAACGCGAGCTGGCCTCGGCCGCCGCTCCGGGAAAGTTCGGACGGATCCTCTTTACCGGCCTGACCCCGGAGACCGAATATACCCTGACCGCCTCGTGCGAGGCGTGGAAATCGGCGGAAGGCCTGAAGATCAACAATCTGGATGGGGACGAGGCGTTCGCCTCGCTCACCCGCCGCTGCCGAACCGCCCCGTCGCCGCGCGGGGAACTCCTGGTGAAAGCCGCGCTTGTCTCCGACACCCACGTTTCGATCATCACAGCTCCTTCGGGACGCCTGCACTGCGTCAGCCGGGAAATATTCACCGACGTCTGCCGCGACGCCGCCGCGCGGGGCTGTACCCTGATGATCAACTGCGGCGACGTGACCGACGGGACGCACGACGAAGAGTTCGAGACGGCCGAAAAGGCGATGGCCGAGTTCCCGGGAAAGATCCTCCTTGTTCCGGGAAACCACGATATCAAGAAAGACGAGGAGCTCGTCAAGTGGCACGCGGCGTTCGGCGCGGCGGCCTGTTACGACGAGGCGGGAGGCGTCCAGTTCGTTGGCCTGAACACCGCCGACGGCCGGTTGAACAAGCCGGAAAACCTCGAAGTGATCGAAAAACTCGATCCCGCGAAACCGGCGATCATCTTTTCGCACTTCCAGCTGGTCAAAGACGAACATCTCAACGATGAGAACAAGGCAATCAAGGACGCCGACCTTTGCACCGCGCAGCTCGAAAAGATCGCCTCGTCGAAAAGCGTGATTTATGTGGGACACAAGAACGTGGCGGCGGCCGCCTATCTGGGAAACGTCGTGCAGATCAATATGCCGCAGACGACGCAGTTTCCGATGGGGTGGCTCGAGGCGGAAATCCGAACCGACGGCGTCTACCAGAGGTTCGTTTTCAGCTCCACCGCCGACCGCGAAGAACTCTCGCGCGTTTTGGGAGGGTGCTTTCTCGGGACGATCGGCTACCGCGACTGGCGCTCGGTCGAAATCTGGAACCGTTTCATCCCGTGGCCGGAATCGGGCGAGAAGTGAGTGTCACTCTTTTCCGTGCTCGGCCAAAAGGGCCGCAAGCTCGCCGTTTTTCACCGAGGCCTTGAACGATTCCATGTCGGGAAAGACCCGGTGCGAAAGGTAGCGGATGACCCAGTTGCGGGTCATTTCGGTGATCGAGACGATGACCGCGCCGTTCTTCCACGCTTCCCACATCTCCACGGCGGTTCCCATTGAAGCCTCGGGAACGTAGGCGATCAGAAGATCGATCTCGGTACCGCACATCCTGTTGTGACGCAGGAACGTTTCCTTCCCCTTTTCGTTGCCGTAGTTGACCGAGTCCTGATTCTTGGCGAACGGGTCGTAGACCGAAAGCTCGGGCATCGTTTCGCGGAAGAAGTCGGTCAGCTCGGTGCGGTAGTCCTGACTGTGAAGCTGTTTTTCGGTACGCGAACCCTGCATAATCCCGGCGATAAAAACGCGAACGGTCATACGATTCTCTTTCCTGATACGAGGTGGATTACGGTTTCTTTACGACGTAGCGCGTCGGGTCGGGAAGATGCGCCTCCTCGAAACCGGCGCGGCGGAGGCGGCACGCTTCGCACTCGCCGCACGCCCGGCCGTCGGCGTCTGGCGTGTAGCAGGTGACCGTTTCGGCGTAATCGACCCCCAGGCCGGTGCCGAGACAGATGATCTCGGCTTTCGACATTTTGGCCAGCGGGGTAACGACCGAGAACGCGCGTTTCCCCTCTTTGGCGCCCTCGACCCCCGCGCGGGTCGCCAGGTTGGCAAGACGCTCGAACGTCTCGATATATTCGGTCCGGCAGTCGGGATACCCGCTGTAATCGATCTGGTTCACGCCGATCCAGAGTTCCGAGGCGCCGCGCGTTTCGGCATAGGCCAGGGCCAGCGACAGAAAGACCGTGTTGCGCGCCGGCACGTACGAAGTGGGGATCGACTCGCCGATATGCTCGAGCGAAACCCGGCGGTCGACGGGAATCGACGCGTCGGTCAGGGAACTCCCCCCGAAAAGGGAAAGGTCGAGGGAAAGAACGATATGCTCGGCGACGTTCCACCGCGCCGCCGCCCGCCGGGCGGCCTCCAGTTCGCAGCGGTGCCGCTGATGATAGTCGAAGGTGAGCGCGTAAATCTCGCGCCCCCGCGACGAGGCCAGAGCGCAGAGGGTGGTCGAGTCGAGCCCCCCCGAAAGAAGGAGAACCGCCTTCGTCTTTTCGGCGGCGTCGTTTTCCGTGTGATTCGTCATCTTTTGTCCGTCCGCCCGGCTCTCAGTCGGTCTTTACGCGCCAGCGGAGGTATTCGTCCATAAACGGCTGAATATTCCCGTTAAGCACGTCGTGAAAGTTCGAGGACTGGTATCCGGTCCGCGAATCCTTCACCCGCTGTTCGGGGTGGAGAAAGTAATTGCGGATCTGCGAACCGAACCCGACTTTCGCCATATTCTTGTATTTCTCGCTCATCGCCTGCTCGCGCTTTTCCTCTTCGCGCTGGATCAGACGCGCCTTAAGCATTTTGAGCGCCATCGCGCGGTTTTTATGCTGGCTCCGCTCGTTCTGACACTGCACCACCGTCCCGGTGGGGATATGCGTCAGGCGGATGGCGCTCGAGGTTTTATTGACGTGCTGACCTCCCGCGCCGCTCGACCGGAAGACGTCTTCGCGGATATCCTCGTCACGCAGCTCGACGTGGATGGAATCGTCGATATCGGGGTTCACGTCGACCGCCGCGAAACTGGTCATTCGCTTCGCCTCGGAGTTGAACGGCGAAATGCGGACCAGCCGGTGCGTGCCGATCTCCCCTTTCATGTAGCCGTAGGCCATCGGCCCCTTGATGATGAAGCTGGCGCTGTTGATCCCCGCCTCCTCATTGTCCTGACGGTCGAGAATCTCGACCGTGTAGCCCGCGCTCTGCGACCAGTTGATATACATTCGCAGGAGCATTTCGGCCCAGTCGTTCGCGTCGGTGCCGCCGTCGCGCGCGTTGATCGAGACGATCGCGTTGCCGACGTCGAACGGCCCGTTCAGAAGCGCCGAGGTCTCGAGCCGCTCCATCTGCTTTTCGGCGCCGGCGAGTTTCGGCGGGATCTCGGCGGCGAGCGAGTCGTCTTCGCTCCCCAGTTCGACCAGGACGTCCAATTCGTCGAGCGCCGCGGTGATGTCGTCGATCGGCTTGACCACCGCCTTGTACCCCTTCAGACGCGCCACTGTCGCCTGCGACTTTTCGGCGTCGTCCCAGAAGCCCGGGGCAGCCATCTCTTTTTCGGTCTCGGCGATCAGTTTGAGCTTCTCGTCATAATCGAGCGAATCGTGCAGCTTGGCGATCCCGGTACGAATCGCGTCAATCCGGTCGGTCAGTTCTTTTTCAATCGGCATAAATCTGTTTTCCGAAAATGTGTGTGTCGGGAGAGAGCCGGCGTTTAGAGAAGCGCCGTCGTCTCGGGGTACCCGAAGAGGATGTTGAAGTTCTGAACCGCGGCGCCCGAAGCGCCTTTGATCAGGTTGTCGATCACCGAGATCGTCAGAACCCGGTCGTCGACGATCCGGGCGGTCATGTGACAGCGGTTTGTGTAAATCACGTCTTTCGTCGAGGGGAGCGCCTCGACCACCTGAACGAACGGCTCGTCTTTGTAGAAGGCGCCCCACGCGTCGAGGACGTCGTCCTGCGTGACGCCGGCGCGGGCAATTTTCGCATAGCAGACGGTCAGGATCCCGCGGTCCATCGGGGTCAGGTGGGGGGTAAAGATCACCTTGACCGCTTTGCCGCTCCCGTCGCCGATGACCTGCTCGATTTCGGGCGTGTGGCGGTGAGTGCCGACGGCGTAAGCCGAAATTGCCTCGTTGCATTCGGGATAGAGGTTCTTGAGTGAAGGTTTCCGTCCCGCGCCGCTTACGCCGCTTTTGGCGTCGATGATAATATCGCTCGTCTCAACCAGTCCCGCCTTGACCAGAGGGGTAAGCGGCAGGATCGCCGAGGTCGAATAGCAACCGGGGTTGGCGACCAGCGGCGCGCCTTTGATCGCTTCACGGAAAATTTCGGGCAGGCCGTACGGCACCGACGGGAGGCGGTCGGCGTCGGGATGCACCACGTTGTACCACTTTTCATAGACCGCGACGTCGTTAAACCGGTAGTCGGCGCCGAAGTCGATCACCTTCGCCCCCCCGGCCAGAAGTTCCGGGACAACCGCCGCCGTGGCGGTGTGCGGCAGACAGCTGAACACACAGTCGGCGCGATGCGCGACCTCAGTGGGGGTGAGGTTTTCGAGTGGCAGTGAAAGCCGGCCGGTCAGAGAGGGATGGACCTGGTCGACCGGGCGGTTTTCCTGCCGACTGGTCAGCGCGACAATCTCCGCCTCCGGATGACGCAGGAGGAGCTTCATCAGTTCGAGTGCCGTATAGCCTGTTGCTCCGAGAATCGCGATCTTTGTCATTTTTCAATCCTTCGTTTTTTGTTTATCGTCGATCACCTGACGAATGATATCGTCAATCGTATAGACCGGTTTCCAGCCGATCAGCCGCCGCGCGCGTTCCAGCGAGGGGACGCGGCGGTGCATATCCTCGAAATCGGGTCCGAAGACCTCTTCGTAACTCTTCAGCGCGACGGGCGAGTTCGAACCGGTTAGCTCGACCACCCGCCGGGCCAGGTCGCCGATGGCGATCTCGTCGTCGGATCCAAGGTTCATCACCTTCCCTGCCGCTTCGGGAGTGCGCGAGACGCGGATCAGCCCTTCGACCACGTCGAGAACCGAACAGAAGCAGCGCTTCTGCGTCCCGTCGCCATGTACCACGAGCGGGTCTCCGGCCAGCGCGGCGGCGACAAAACGGGGGAGGACCATTCCGTACTTCCCCGTCTGACGCGCGCCGACCGTGTTAAAGAGGCGCACGATGAAAACGGGAAGCGCGGTCTCTTTATGGTGCGCCAGCAGATAGAACTCGTCGAGCATCTTCGCCGAGGCGTAGGCCCAGCGCGGCTTGACCGTCGCGCCGATCACCACCGGGTCCTCTTCCCGGAACGGAATCCGCTCCGAGATGCCGTAGACCTCGCTCGTCGAGGTCAGCAGAATCGGCCTGCGGTACTTCGAGCAGACGTCGGTCAGCTTTTCAGTCGGCTCGACGATCCGGCGGATCGTCTCGACCGGACGTTCGACGACCAGACGTACGCCGACAGCGCTCGCCAGGTGAAAGACAAAATCGACCGGTGCGACTTCGCTTTCCAGGAGGTCGGCGTTGTTCATATCGGCGATCACCGCGCGGAAGTTCGGGTTCCCTTCCAGCGGGGCGATGTTCCGCCACGCGCCGGTCGAAAGGTCGTCGATCACCGTCACGCGGTGCCCCTCGCCCAAAAGGCGCGCGCTCAGGTGGGAGCCGACGAAACCGGCGCCGCCGGTGATCAGATAACGGAGTTTCGCGGTCATTCGTTCGCGGGAGTTTCGGTCGGCTTTCTTCCGACGTAGATGTAATACGGCACCTTCCACCAGAAGAGGGGGAAGTAGGGAACCTTCAGCTTTTCGTCGGCGAACAGCTCGGTGTTAAACCGATAGTCCAGGTAGGGGTAATGATCCGACGAAAGGAAGACGTTGTCGCACGAAAACCACGCGGGCCAGAAGCTGCGCGTGGCGAACCCCTGCGCCTCCTGCCGCTGGTGCGGGAACTTCCGGGCGACGTAGAAGTCGACGACCCCGATCAGCCCTCCCGGTTTTAAGATCGAAAGGGCATGGTCGATCGCCCGGAACCAGTCGGGAATCATCGTCAGCGAATAGGAGAAGGTCACGACATCGGCTTTCTCCTTCGGGGGAACCCACGAGGTGGCGTCCGCCTCGACCGTCTCGACGTTCGTCCAGCCGGCGTTTTTGATCCGCTCGTCGGCGATATCCAAAAGCGGTTTGGCCAGATCGAGGATATAGACCTTTTTCAGTTCCGAAAGGCGGTCGCCGAACCCCGCCATATTCGAGCCGGTTCCGCCCCCCATATCGACCCAGACCGCGTCCTTCAAACTCGGCGTCCGGCTTTGGAGTTCTTCCCAGAGCCGCTCGCGTCCTTTCAGGAGGCGTTTGCGGAAGCTGTCGTAGTCGCCGGCCTGCGCTTCGTAGAAGCGGTTGAGCCAATCGGCGTGCCCCCGCCCCGCACGGGGACGGAAAACCAGGTGCCAAACTACGTTCAGGTCGTTCAGGAGTGCCATTGTTTTTTATCTTCTCGGCTCGGCCGCGGGGGAGGCGCCGTCTAGCCGGTGATCAGGTCCGCGATGTAGAAACTGCCGTAGGTGTGAACGCGATCCTCTTTGTGAAGTTCGGCGGCGCGATCCCGGTTCAGCCGAAGAAGATCGCCGAGCCGCTCGGTTTTCCCGCCGCGGGTGATCGGGATCGAGTCGAGGTAATCGGTCGCCAGCCCGCCGCTGCGCCAGATCGCGCGGGCCGAAGGGGCCGCCTTGGCGAAGATGGCGTTCCATTCCGCCACCAGGACGTCGTAGAGGCGGTCGCACAGCCAGTCCATATGGTCGAGGAGGACGAAACGCGAGATCGTCCCGTCAAACCGGCGGAGGAACCGGTCGACCGTATCGGTATGGACGTGAACCTTCTCGATCAGCCCCTCTTTCAGGGCGTAGAAGTTATGCTCTTGAAGGTACTCGGGACAGCACTCCTTGGTATACGACCCGGTCGCGTAAAGGCGCCAGAAGTAGTTGTCGCGAACCGACAGACGGCCGAAGACCTCGTCGAGCGCCTCTTCGGCGAACTGCGAGACATGCCCGCCGTAGGTCCGTTCGATCTGGAGACGCTGGACCCGCGGCACACCCAGGAGCGCCAGAACCGCGTCGCGGTCGATCATGAACCGAACCATGGGGGAAAAGAGCCGCTTTTTGATTTCGGGCCAGATCTGCCGCTGATCGTCGACCGACCCCGCGTTAAGGAGGCGGACGATATCGCCGCGCACCCCGCGCCGATCGAGATAGGCGTTCATCTTCCGAGCGAAGAAACCGCTTGTTCCCCGAAAGAAGAAGGGATACTTCCCGTCGAAGTAGGACGCGATCTTTCGATCCCAGAACTTCTGTGCCGGGGGGGTAAGACGATCCCGGAGCCGGGTGCGGTACAACTCGGTCACGCCCTTATAGCGTCCCTGACCGAAGAGCTGAAAGAAGGTCTCGAACTCGAGCTCTTTGATCCCGGCGATCTTCAGCTCCAACAGGGCGTTCTGCCGGTAATTGACGTCGACGGAATGAACCGACCGGGGGGCGTCCAGCGCGTACGAAAGGGCGTTGCACCCGGCCGAGGTGATGACCAGGACGTCGTCGTCCGAACCGAGACGGAGAGCCTGCTTGTCGATCCGGGGATCTTCCCAGCATGTGTTGTAGACGAGGTTGTTCCGATGAACGAGATTGAACAACTTCGTGCTGAGGCATTTGCACAGACAGCAGGACATACGGCGGCAAGATCCTTTCCCGGAAAGGAGCCTAAGAGGCGCTTTTCGGCAGGTTTCAAGGGAGGAAAGACCACAAAAACGACCGGAAGGGGGAATCTTCCCGACCTTCCGACTCTTCACTATTATTATAGTCCGTTTTACTCGATGAGTAAACAGGGGCGAACCCCCGCTGCGCGCGGGGCGGACAGGATCGGGGACGGAGAAAGAAGGGAAAATCAGTCGTCGGCCGGGTTCGACTCCCCCTCTTTGCCCCCTTCGTACTCTTTCAGACGCCGATAAAGGGTTCGCGGACCGATCCCCAGGATCCGCGCAGCCTCTTCGCGATTTCCGCCGCACAGGTTGAGAGTCTCTTCGATCAGCATCCGCTCGACCTCGGCGAGGGATCGGCCGACCAGCGGGGCGATCGACGGAACCGCCGGTTCGGCCGGCGAAGGCGTCGGCAGGGACGCCGCTTGGTCGGCGAGGTTCTCCTCGCCCGCCCACGGACTCGCTTCGACCAGATCATCGTCGCCGATCACGCCGTCCGAATCGAAGACGACCATCGCTCCGACGGCGTTCTTCAGACCGCGGACGTTTCCCGGCCAGGAGAAGGAGGAAAGCTTCCGACGGGCGCTCGGGGTCACCCCTTTCACGTTTTTGCCGTATTCCCTGTTGAAATCGCGAATGAATTTATCGATCAGAAGCGGAATATCCTCGGCGCGCTCACGGAGCGGAGGGATCCGGAGGGTCAGGCCGAGCCGGTGATAGAGGTCTTCGCGGAACGTGTGATTCGCCACCCCCTCTTCGAGATTCTGGTTCGTCGCCGAAATGATTCGGACATCGACTTTGATCGTCTCGTTCGACCCGACGGGGGTGATTTCGTGGTTTTCGAGAACGCGGAGAAGTTTCGCCTGTGTCGACAGGGGCATATCGCCGATCTCGTCGAGAAAGATCGTCCCCCCCTTGGCGTACTCGAACTTCCCGACCTTGTTCGACGTGGCGCCGGTAAACGCCCCTTTGACGTGACCGAACAGCTCGCTTTCGATAAGATCGCCGGTAAGCGTGGCGCAGTTGATTTTGACGTATTCCCGACTCTTGCGGGGGGAATTCTGATGGATCGCCTGGGCGAAGAGTTCTTTTCCGGTCCCCGTCTCGCCCAGAATCAGGACGGACGCGTTGGTCGGCGCGACCTGACTGAGACGCTCGACCGCCTTGTGCATCGCCGGCGAATTCCCGATCACTCCGTTGAACCCGAACTTTTCGTCGAGCCGCTTGCTCATCTCGCTGTTCTGGCGGCGCAGGCGGGAACTCTCCCCCGCCCGCTGAACCATCGCGCGAAGCTGCTGCAGGTTCTCGAAAGGCTTGGTCAGGTAGCTGAACGCCCCCAGCTTCATCGCCTTGGCCGCGTTTTCGACCTTTGAGCTGGTGGTCATCAGGATCACTTCGGTCTCGGGAGCGATCTCTTTGACCCGCTGGAGAATCTCAAACCCCCCGTTCTCCTCATCTTCGATCATCAGGTCGGTTATCACCACGTCGAAGATCTTTTTCCCTAAGATCTCCTCCGCTTCTTCCCGGGAACGGACAGACTTGCAGACGGCGTTGATCTCGTTGAGTGTTTCGGACATCGCATCGGCGAAGTCCGGCTCGTCGTCAACGATCAGCACCGAGAGGGGAAGTTTTTCCTCGTTAATCAGTTCGTCTTTGCCCATAGGATCCTTTGTTCGCGAAACGGCGGAAAACGCGGGCCGACGCCCGCCCCACCCTATCATATATCATAGACGCTCGGGGAAAAATGACAAGGTCCGCCCCGCTCGGCGGCGGGATCGTCCGCGCTCGATCTTTCCCTTCGTTCGGCTCTCGCGATATGAAAACGCTTCACGCGCCAAACCCTTGAATTCGGCGCGGGGAGCATTTAAACTGGTTAGGACGCGTCCCGAACTCCCCGGGACTCGGCGGCCGGGCCGGAAAGCGCCCTCCAACCGCCGTCAATTTTCAACAGCCACCCGATCGTATTGAGCCGCGGACCCGCGGCGGAAGGATTCAGAACCGATGCATTTTCGAAAAACAGTGTCATCCGGTATTTTTCTCCTTGTGCTCCTGTTTGTTTCGGTCTCGTCTGCCGACGAGCCGCCCCGCTACCGCGGCGCGATGATCGATCAGGCGACCTTCGACGAGGAAAGTCTGAAAGTCTTCGCGGAGGAGTGGAACGGAAACCTGGTCCGATGGCAGCTGAACTTCCACAGCCCGACATCGGAAGAATTCTTCGATTATCTCGTCAAGGCGTGCGACAAATTCGACGAGATGATTCCCCTCCTCCGGAAATACGGAGTCAGGGCCTGCCTCGATCTCCATTCCGAACCGGGCGGATTCAACGAGGATTACATCATGAGGATTTTCATCGACGAGCGGTTCAGCAACATGTTCGTCGACATCTGGGAATATCTCGCCAAGCGCTACGCCGGCGAGAAGGTCATCTGGGGCTACGACCTGATGAACGAACCGGTCGACGGGATTCCGTCCGCGGGCGGTTACCATATCGCCTGGCACGATCTGGCCGAACGGGCCGCCCGGAAAATCCGCGAAATCGATCCCGAGGCCGTGATCATTTACGAACCCGCAAACTACGCGTCTCCTCTCAGTGCGTTTAACGACCTGGAGCCGCTCGGCCTGCCGAACGTCGTTTACAGCTGCCATGAGTATGATCCCCTCGCGTTCACGCACCAGAACGTGATGAAGGATTTCACCGAGCCGTGCGTCTATCCGGGTGAAATCGGCGGAGAGTACTGGGACAAAGAGCGGCTCCGGCAGTCGGTCGCCCATGTCCGCGCGTTCCAACTCAAGTACGGCGTGCCGATTTTCGTGGGGGAATTCAGCGCGGTTCGATGGGCGCCGGAAAACAGCGCGTATAACTACCTGAAGGACGCCATCGAGATTTTTGAGGAATACGGCTGGGACTGGACCTACCACGCGTTCCGCGAATCGGATTTGTGGAGCGTCGAATACCCGAGCGACAGGAACGCCGCCGTCCCGGCGTCGGAACCGACCGACCGGGAGCTTCTCCTGCGCCGTTACTTCGAAAAGAACGTCCGCGAAAAACAGACATCGGATGACAACCCACTTTCGACAGAACAATGATGAAACAGCAACTAAAAAAAATCGGCCGTGCCGTTCCTGTCCTGGCGGCGGCCGCGGCGGTGATCACCGGCGTGTGCGTATGGGTGTTCTGCTGGAAGATCGACCGCTCGTTCCGGTGCGTCGAGGTTCCGAAAGACCCGGCCCGCTGGCAGGCGGTCCGCGACATCGATTCGGACGGGAAGAAGTCCACGCGGTTCGACCTCTATCTCCCCCAGCCGCCCGACCCGTCGCGGAACTATTCCCTGATTCTCTACATACACGGCGGCAGTTTCACCCACGGGGACAAGCGGGAGGGGAGGCACATCTGCCCCTATTACGCGTCGAAGGGAATCGTCGCCGCTTCGGTCAATTACACGCTCTATTCCGGCCGGGGGTCGGCGACCCTTTTCTCGCTCTACGACGAAATCATCGCCTTGACGCACACCATTAAAGCCTACTGTGCCGAACACGGCTACAACATTACCGAAATGGCGTTCACCGGCTTTTCGGCGGGCGGGTACGCGGCGCTCGTCGCCGCGTATAAGGACCCCAACGCCACGGCGGTTCCCGTCAAATTCGTCTTCGAGCAGTCCGGTCCCGCCTCGTTCGAACCGGCGCTGTGGGGAAAAAAGAGCAAACGGAGACAAGCCGCCTTCATCAGCCTGCTGACCGGCAAGAAGTTCACTGCCGACGACGTCGGAACCGAGGCGTTTCAGGCGGCGGTCGACGCGGTTTCGCCCGCGGCGATGGTGACGGCCGGCACCGTGCCGACCGTTCTCGCCTACGGGCCGAAAGATTTCCGCGTTCCCCCGGCGCAGAAATTGCCCCTTCTCGAAAAGCTCGACGAGTGCAATGTTCCGCACGATTACGTCGAGTTTCCCCATTCCGGGCACCGGCTGTTCGACGACCTTGACAAGTCGGAAGTCTACTTCAAAACGGTCGACGCCTACATCGAGCGGTATTTCGAAAACGCCGGAAAATAACTGCCGCGCCCGCCGTCGGATCGGTTGCGCCGCGTGAGAGTTACTCGGCCGGCCGCCGCGCTTGATACGTCCACCAGGCCGCCAGAACGGAATAGACGCCGCAACTGGAATTCCGGTGAAAATCGACCAGCTCCAGCGTCGATCGGAGGAACGCCTCCGCCTCGGGCGGAAAGCTCCGGTTCGGATCCTTTAACAGAATCAGAAGGATTTCCCCACGTTCGCGCGTGTGGTACCAGACGTTACGGTACGGGGGGACAAGCCCGCCGACCTCGCGCCAGTCGGGGGCGAGTTCGGTAAGATCGTAATTCTTCTTTTCGTTTTCCAGCCGCGCGATGCGCGAAAGGGCGAGCTGCGACGCCTCGGCGGCCGCGGCGCAAAGCGTCCCGCGGATTTCCGGATCCGGTTCCATCTCGGCGAGGATCGCCAGCGAGTCCTGCATCTGCAGGATTCCGTAGGTTGCCGTACCGGAAACGGGATGAAGCGAACCTTCGGCCGCCTCGCGAATATTCGCCCGCCACAATTCGTAATACTCCCGCTCGCCGGTGATCTCCCACGCCGCGGCGTAAATCATCGCGAGCCGGGCCGCCTCGTGCGGCATCACGTTTTTCATCTTACAGATGCCGCGCGTACACGGGGAACCGTCGGCGCGCAGAAAATCATAGTCGTTCTCCGGGGTCACGTTTCGGCGCATCCGGTCGGCCACGTCCTTGACCGACCGGCGTATCCGTTCCCGAACCTCTTCCGAAGGGAGTCCGCTCCGGTAGTATTCCCACAAAGCCGCGACGGCGTGGGTCACCTGATCCCTGGACGAACCGATGTAAAACAGACCCGGAGCGAACGGACTGAAGCCGCGGGCGACGAACCCTTCGCCGGGAACCGACTGAATCGACCGTTCAATCCCCCGAAAAACCGCTTCGGCGCGCGCCGGGCCTTCGGCATACTGATCGCATTTGTACCTGTTGAGAACGGCCGTCATCATGATGCCGGCCGAAATCATGCAGTCCTCCATCCCGGTCCCGTAGCCGCAGTCGTTCGGATACTGGCGGGCGACCTCGTCCGGTTTCGGCAAATGCGCCAGGCCTTTCCCCTCCTCGTAACTTGTCAGGTAGTCATAAAACTGATCCGTCTGCGGCGAATAGAAACGGCTCCAGACGATCTCCTCGGCGGCGCGCATTTTTTCCGGCAGGGAGCCGGTGTCTGCGGACCCGCAGGCGGTGAAAAGAATCATCAGGACGATCGCGCGAAACAAAAGTGAAAGTGCCGTTCTCATCTGCGGCGGTTCCTCCGGATTTATATGACGTTGGTTTTCCGCGGGCCGACCCCGGCGTTTCCGTCCAATTTAACATGAAACGGCGACGAAGGACAGTATGCCCGCGAATTCCCGGCGGAGATTCTTGAAATTGTTACCCCTCTTTCCTATAATGCCAATCATCGAAACACCGTTCCGTAAACAGATCAGACAAAACGGGGAAAACCAATGAAATTCCGAACAGCCATCCTGACCCTTCTGGTCATCCTCGCCGCGGCCGCCGCCCGGTCCGCCGAAACGCTCACCCTCACCCAAGACGGAAAGACCGACTATACCGTCGTCCTGCCCGAAAACGCAACGCCGGTTCAGGTCTCGGCGGCCGCCGAACTGGCCGAGACGCTCCGGGCGATCTCCGGCGCGGCGTTCCCGGTCAAAAAGGAGAGCGAAGTTGCCGCCGATCCCGGCGCCAAACTCCTGGTGATCGGCCCGTCCGAAACTTCGAAAAGCCTTTTGGGCGATGCCGCTGACGAAGCGGCGACGCCCTACGACGGGATCATCTTAAAGCAGGTCGGCAGCTCGATCGTCTTTTCGGGCCACCCGGTCCGCGGCCCCCTTTACGCCGTCTACACGTTCCTGGAAGATGAACTCGGCTGCCGCTGGTGGACGAGCACCGAATCGTTTATTCCGAAAACCGACCGAATCGAGGCCGGCGGCTTCGACCGGATCTACGCGCCGAAACTGATCTACCGCGAATCGTTCTACGCCGGCCTGATGGGAGAAAAGAACGCGCGGATCGCCGCCCACTTAAAGACGAACGGCGCCTCCGAAACCATTCCGCCCGAACTGGGGGGTCATCACAAATACCAGTATTTCGTCCATTCGTTCTATACGGTCATCAAGCCGGAAGAGTTCCTGGACCACCCCGAGTGGTTCTCCGAAATCGACGGCCGGCGGAAAATCGGCGGCTGGTGGGGAGTGACCAAAAAGATGAGCGAACTGGTTCCCGCCGAGTCGCTCGACGAGCACGGAACCCAGCTCTGCCTGACAAACGACGAACTCTGCCGAACCTTCCTGGAACGGGTCCGAAAAGACCTCGACGCGAACCCCGAAGCGACGATCGTCTCGATCAGCCAGAACGACTGCCGCGGTCCGTGCCAGTGCGAGAACTGCGCCAAAATCGCCGAAGAGGAAGGTTCCGAATCGGGTCCGCTCCTTTACTTTGTGAACAAAATCGCCGAGGGGCTCGCCGAGTCGCACCCCAACGTTCTGGTCGACACGCTCGCCTATCAATACACGCGCAAGCCGCCGAAAACCATGAAGGCGCGCGAGAACGTCATCGTCCGCCTCTGCAGTATCGAATGCTCGTTCAATCAGACCCTCGACGGCGAGTTCGGCCCCTCGTTCGCCGACGGAAACCGCCGACCCGCTCCCGAGCCGGAAAACCGTTCGTTCCGCGACGACATGGAAAAATGGAATGAACACGCCGACCGGATTTTCATCTGGGACTATGTCACCAACTTCTCGCAATACATCATTCCCTTCCCGAACTATCGGATACTCTCCGACAACGTCCGGTTCTTCGTCAATCACAACACGATCGGCCTTTTCGAGCAGGGGAACTATCAGGGGGCGACCGGCGACTTCGTCCAGATGCGCGCCTGGGTGATGGCCAAGCTCCTCTGGAATCCCGGCGCCAATCAGAAAGCGCTCATGGAAGAATTCCTTTCCGGCTACTACGCGCCCGAACTGACGCCGCTCTACATGCGTTATTTCGACCTTCTGTGCGACGCGTCCGAGACGTCGGACAGCAAGCTCGGCATCTTCCAACCCGACACCTCCGACTGGCTCGACCTGGACACCTTCAACGCGTGCGCCGAGATTCTGGACCGCGTCGACGCGAAAGCCGCCGAACTCGAAACGGCCGACCCGGAGCGGAACGCGGGTCTGCTCGATAAGGTACGCCGCGAACGCCTCTCGTTCGATATGGCGCTGCTTCTCGCCTACAACCGGTTCGCCGAACAGGCGCAAAACGAGGGGAAGGAATTCCGCGCCCCGGCACGCGGCGAAATGCCCGCGTTTTGCGACGAGTTCCGCGCCCGCTGCAAAGCCGCCGGTCTGACGCAATACAGCGAAGGGGGCGGCCCCGATAAGTTCGAACAGTATCTCACCGGCATCTTCGAAGAGATCGCCGGCGGGACGGCCGCGGAATGACCGCGCGCAAGCCACACAAGGATTCCGTATTCACAAAAAGAACAGCATAAAAGGAACCCCATGAAAACACGTCAGATCGTCGTAATCCTCCTTCTGGCGCTTTCGGCCGCCGCCGCGCGGTCCGCCGAAACGCTCACCCTCACCCGGGACGGGAAAACCGACTACGCCGTCGTCGTTCCCGAAAACGCGGCGCCGGTTCAGGTCTCGGCGGCAGCCGAACTGGCCGAGACCCTGCGGAAGATTTCCGGCGTCCCGTTCCCGATCAAAAAGGAGAGCGAAGTCGCCGCCGGCCCCGACGCCAAACTCCTGGTGATCGGCCCCTCCGAGACCTCGAAAAGGCTTCTGGGCGGCGAAGTCGACGAGTCGGCCGTTCCCTACGACGGAATCATCCTCAAACAGGCCGGCAGCTCGATCGTCTTTTCGGGCCACCCGGTCCGCGGCCCCCTTTATGCCGTCTATACGTTCCTGGAAGACGAACTCGGATGCCGCTGGTGGACCGAGTCCGAATCGTTCATTCCGAAAACCGACCGGATCGAAGCCGGCGATTTCGACGTTGTCTACGCGCCGGAACTGATCTACCGCGAATCGTTCTATTCCGGCCTGACGGGGCGGGCCAACGCGCAAATCGCCGCACACTTAAAGACGAACGGCGCCTCGGAAGATATCCCGCCCGAACTGGGGGGGCATCACGTATATCAGTATTTCGTCCACTCGTTTTACTCGGTCATCAAGCCGGAAGAGTTTCTGGATCACCCGGACTGGTTCTCCGAAATCGGCGGCCGTCGGAAAGTCGCCGGCTGGGGACTGAGCAAAGAGGACCTGAGCAGGATACCCGCCGAAAATATCGGCGAAGACGGATCGCAGCTCTGCCTGACGAACGAGGAGCTCTTCGGCGTCTTCCTCGAACGGGTCCGCAAAGAGCTGGACGCGCATCCCGAAGCGACGATCGTCTCGGTCAGCCAGAACGACTGCGGGGGCTGGTGCGAATGCGGGAAGTGTTCGAAAATCGCCGAAGAGGAAGGATCGCAGTCGGGACCGATCATCCGTTTCGTGAACCGGATCGCCGAAGAGCTTGAAAAGTCGCACCCGAACGTCCTGGTCGACACACTGGCGTACCGCTACTCGCGCAAGCCCCCCGAACATGTCGTGGCGCGCGACAACGTGATCGTCCGCCTCTGCTCGATCGAATGCTCGTTCGTTCAGAACCTCGACGGGGAATACGGTCCCTCGCTGGTGACCGGCAGGCGCCGGCCGGCCGACGAGCCGCAGAACCGTTCGTTCCGGGACGACATGGTCAAGTGGAGCGAACATGCCGCGCATATCTTCGTCTGGGACTACGTCACGAACTTCTCGCAGTATCTGATTCCCTTCCCGAACTACCGCGTGATGCAGGATAACGTCCGCTTCTTCGTCAGACACCACACGCTCGGCCTCTTCGAGCAGGGGGACTACCAGACGACGACCGGCGACTTCGTACAGATGCGCGCGTGGATTCTGGCCAAACTCCTCTGGAATCCCGACACGCCCCTTTCGCCGCTCTACGAGGAGTTCCTCTCCGGCTATTACGCGCCGGAGCTGACGCCCCTCTACCTGGAATATTTCGAGCTCCTTTCGGACGCGGCGGAATCGACGGGAGAGGTGATCGGAATCTACCGGCAGAACACCCTCGGCTGGCTCGATCTGGAGACGTTCAACAAGTGCTCGGACCTCCTCGACCGGATCACCGCCAAGGCCGAAGAGCTCGAAAGGAGCAATCCGGACCTCTATACGGGCCTCCTCTATAAGGTGCGCCGCGAACGGATCCCGCTCGATATGGTGCTTCTGCAGAACTACAACGCGTACTCCGAACAGGCGCAAGCCGAAGGGAAGGAGTTCCGCGCGCCGGCCCGGGCTGACATGCCCGCCTTCTACGAAGAGTTCCGCGCCCGCTGCAAAGCCGCCGGCCTGGTCTGTGTCTACGAAGGGTGTTCCCCGGAACGGTTCGAGGAGTACATGACCGACGTGATCGGCGAAATCGTCCCTCCCGAAGAAAAGAAGGCTGAATAACGGATTATCCGCAGGCGGAAGATTTAAAAAAGAGGGGGGAAGAAATCCCCCCTCTTTCTCTTTGTTTTCCCGTCATTTTTCAAGCGGCGATAAGGCACGCGGCAGAATCCCGCTCAGCTGCGCCAGCGCCAGGCCGTAGTTGGTGATCGGCACGCCCGCCGCCTCGCACCGGGCGATCCGCCGGAGCATTTCGCGGCGGTTCCAGACACACGCGCCGCAGTGTATCACCAGATTCCACCGTGCCAAATCCGAATCGGTTTCGGGAAACTGATGTCCCTGCACATGGCCGACCTCAATCCCTTCGCCCAGTTTTTTACGCAGAAGCCGCGGAATCTTTTCGGTACCGATATCTTCGGCGATCGGATGGTGCGAACACGCCTCGGCGATCAGGATCCGCGCGTCTTTCGGAAGAGAATTAAGAAGCTCCGCCCCCCGTTTCATGACGGCCAGATCCCCTTTGACCCGCGCGAAAAGTACCGAGAACGAGGTCAGCGGAATCGACGGCGGCACGATCGCGTCGACCTCCCGAAACGCCTGCGAGTCGGTGATCACCATCGCCGGCGGCTCGGTAAGGCGCGTCAGAACGTCGGCCAGCTGGGGGACCTGAGTGACAACCGACGTGCAGCCGGCGTCGAGAATATCGCGTATCGTCTGCACCTGCGGCATGATCAGACGCCCTTTCGGCGCCTCTTTGTCGATCGGGGCGACCAGAACCGCCATCGCGCCGGGCGGGAGAAGATCCGAAACAATCGGACGCGGCCTGACGAAATCTTCCGGCAGAAGATCGACCAGACGGTCGCGCAGCGCGCCGACCCCTTCGGCGGCCAGTCCCCGCGCGTCGGCCGACGCGGGGGAAGCGATCTGGGTATACGGAATCTTCCGCGACGAGAACATTTCGATCAGTTCCGGCGGCGGGCCGGCAAGGTCGGCTTTGGTCAGAACCGCGAGAATCGGCACTCCGCGGCGGGTAAACTCGCTATACAGGTACTCCTCGAACGTGTCCCAGATTTTTTCGCCGCGCGCCGCGCGCGAAAGGTCGAGCGCCAGAAGCGCGACATCGGTGCGGTCGAACGTCTGACGCGTCTTGGCGGCGCGCTTCTCGCCCAGCGCGCCGATATCGTCGATCCCGGCGGTATCGATAAAAAGAACCGGGCCGATCGGCAGGAGCTCCATCGGCTTTTCGACCGGATCGGTCGTCGTTCCCGCCACGTCCGAAACGATCGAAACGTTCTGCCGCGTGATCGCGTTTAAGAGGGTCGACTTCCCGGCGTTCCGCCGACCGAAGATTCCCAGATGGAGACGCAGACCTTTCGGAGCCGTTTCGTTCATTTTTCGGTCACCGCCTGGCGGCTGAGGAGTTTCAGCTGGGTCTCGATCGTCTTGAGCTCGTCGATCACCTCGTCGAGACGGCGGTTCATCTCGTCGTTCGACTTTTGGAGTTCGGCGATCGCGTCTAAGATTTTTTGATTTTTGTTTTCCCCGGAATACCACGCGCCGTCAACCTCGGTCGGGTCGGCCGCGGGAGTCTGTGCCCCGCCGAACATCGAGTCGATTTGGTTAATGTCGGCGGGATTCAGAGCCGGCATGTTCGCGTCGGCCGCGTCCGCACCGGCGCCGAGCGGAGCGGCTTCGGTCGGCGCTTTTTCGGCGGCGGAAAGATTCGTCTCCGGGGCGGGCGTCCCGATCCGTTCGTCGAGTTCCTTGATCCGGGCGGTCAGTTCCCGCTGCTGTTCGGTCAGCGACTCGGCCAGCGCTTTATCCTCCGAACCGAGAGTTCCCAACGTTCGGTTCAAAAGTGTCAGCTGGGTACTCAGTTCGGCACGGGTTCGGCGCATCGTCGCGACGTCCATCCCGTTGAACGGCGAGAAAGGAGCCGGTTCGGCCGACGGAGCCGCGGTCGGCGCGGGAAAAGAAACGGCCCCGTTCCCCCGGCCGAACATCGGGGCGGGAAAAGCGGTTCCTGCCGGGTCGGCAACGCCCGTCTGGTCGGTCGTCAGGAGTTCTCCCTGAATCCGCTGAAGTTCTCCGCCGAGTTCGCGGAGCCGGGACTGGAAGTCGGGATCGGAACTGTTAAGCTCGGCCATTTGCTGCAGGAGCGCGTCCCGACGCTGAACGAGCTCGTCGGCCGCGGACCGCTGAGGGAGCGAGGCGTTTTCACCCGCCGCCGACGCCGCTTCGCCGGACGGCACGGACTCCGGCCGGACGGGCGCGTCGCTTATGGCGGACGGTTGGGCGGCGGCCGAAAGAGCGAAGACCCCCATTATCAGCGCGGCGGTAAAAAGAGACTTTTTCATAGCGGTCCTTTCTTTGTACTTTTGTCGCGGGACCCGTGAAGGGGCGAAACCGCGGCGCGGCCGCCTCTTTTCTTTCAGGCTCTGATTTTACTCCCTTCCCCAGCGGAAAGGAAGCTCGGCGCTCGTTCGTCCTCTTGAAAAGAGCGCTGGACTATCGTATTATATTATACCGTATTTTTTCCCGTTAGATCCGAGAATTAAGGGGTTTCCCCGCCGAAAAGGAACGTTATGAACTTTACCGCCAGTCGAACTATTTTCGCCAAAACCGAGAACCTGATCCCCGGAGGGGTCAACTCGCCGGCCCGCGCGTTCGGCGCGGTCGGGGGGAATCCGCTCGTCATCGACCGCGGAGCGGGATCGAAAATCTACGACGCCGACGGAAACGAGTTCATCGACTACGTCCTTTCGTGGGGGCCGCTCATCGTCGGGCACGCCCATCCGGCGGTCCTCGACGCGGTCAGCCGGGCGGTCAAAGACGGACTCGGGTTCGGCGCGCCGACCCGCGGCGAGACCGAAATCGCCGAGCTTCTGATTGCCCTTTCACCCTCCCTCGAAAAGGTCCGTCTGGTCAGTTCCGGCACCGAAGCGACGTCGAGCGCGATCCGTTTGGCGCGCGGGTTTACCGGACGCGATAAGATCGTGAAGTTCCGAGGCTGTTACCACGGGCACGTCGACTCGCTTCTGGTCGCCGCCGGAAGCGCCGCCGCCACGTTCGGCGTCCCGAACTCGCCCGGGATCACCGCCGGGTGCGCCGCCGACACGCTCGTTCTGGAATACAATGACATCGACGGGGTCAAAGACGCGTTCGCGCGGTACGGCAAAGAGATCGCCGGGGTGATCGTCGAGCCGGTGGCGGGGAACATGGGCGTTATCCCCGGCAAACCCGAATTTCTGCGGACTCTGCGCGAGGAGACCCGCGCCGCCGGTTCGATTCTGATTTTCGACGAGGTGATGAGCGGGTTCCGCGTCGCTCTCGGGAGCGCGCAGTCCCGTTACGGGATCACCCCCGACCTTTCGACGTTCGGCAAGGTGATCGGCGGGGGGCTCCCCGTCGCCGCCTACGGCGGAAAAGCCGAGATCATGAACGCGGTCATTCCGGTCGGGAAAGTCTTCCAGGCCGGAACCCTCAGCGGAAACCCCGTGGCGGTCGCGGCGGGCCTGGCGACGCTGAAAATCCTCGCTGAAACCGAAAACTTCCACGCCGATCTGGAAAAGAAAACCGTCCGTCTGGCGGAGGGGCTCGAAGGAGCGGCGCGCCGCGCGGGAATCACCGCTGTGGCGCAGAAGTGCGGCGCGATGTTCACCCTCTTTTTCAACGACCCGGCCGACCGCGGGGTCGCCGACTGGCCGTCCGCCGCCCGCTGTGACGAAAAACTCTTCGCCCGTTATTTCTGGGGGATGATCGAGCGGGGGGTCTATCTCCCGTGCAGTCAGTTCGAAGCGAACTTCACCTCGTCGGCCCATACCGACGACGATATCAATCGGACGATCGACGCCGCCGCCGAGGTCTTCGCCTCCTTCTAGTCTTTCCCCCTTCAAGACGAACTTTTCCCCCCGAAAGCGCAGACCGCGTTTTCGGGGGTTCCCTATTTTAATGATAGTAGCGGAGATGCCCTCTTCCTGCCTGAATTCTCATAATTCCTCTTGATTCTTTCCGGGAAAAAGAGTATTGATTTTCTGTATTGTAGTTAAAACGCCTAAATTCGCCATTTCATTTCAACGTATCACGCGGAATCGAACCGTGTTTTCAGGCGGGAAAAGGGGAAGGGAAAGGCCGTAAACCTTCATTACTCGAAACGATAAACGGTTGGGGCTCGAATATGAGAAAAAAATCAAAGCTGCGAAACATCACCGCTCTTCTCGGAATGGGACTGGTCGTCTTCGGGGTCGTCTGGGCGTGCCTCAAGACCTCCGAGCCGGGCAGACTGAACGCCGCACCCGGACCGGTCCGTTCGGCCCAGCGGAATCCGGCCCCTCCGGTCCAGCCGATCGCTCCCTTGGCCGATGACGAGGAGATCACGTTCCCGACATTGGAAGGAGAACCGGAACCGGCTCCGCTCCCCCAGGCGGCGCCGCTCGATGCCGAGCCGGCCGCCGCGCCGATCGAAGAACCTTCGTTCAACGATCCGACCCTTGGCTTACAGCCCGCCGCGCCCCCCGCCGCGATGGGAACGCAGATTTCTCCCGTCGCGCCGGACGTGCCGATTCTCTCCCCGTCATCCAAACCGGGGAGTATCGATCTGGAAGGGGTGCAAACCGCGCAGCTGATCATCGTCAAAGAGATACCCGAAGAGATCTCGTTCGGCGCCGAATCGTTCTATCGGATCCACATCAAAAACGCGGGGAATTCGATCGCCCGCGGCGTGGTCGTTCGGGACGCGGTGCCGGAAGGGGCGACCCTCGTCGATTGCCAGCCGACCGCCTCAAATAACGGCGGGCAGCTGACCTGGCCGCCGTTCGACATGAAACCGAACGAAGAACGCGTCTTTGAATGTCGGTTCGTCGCCGAAACCGAAGGTGTCATCGGAAGTACCGCCACGGTAACCTTCGCCGCCGAGGCTTCCGGTAAGACGACCAGTACGCGC
>JAGCAH010000065.1 GCA_017652805.1 Thermoguttaceae bacterium
ATGAACCAGCTGGGCGAAGCCGCCGGGGTCGCCGCGTATCTGGCGCTCGAAAAAGATATTCCGGTCGGGGAGATCGACGCGGCCGATGTGCGAAAAACTCTTGCCGCAGGCGGATCGATCGTCATCTGATCCCCGGCGCTGTATAAAATTTTCAAGTTTAATCCTTCGACATAACACTCTAAAAAGAAAGGTATGACCATGCAAGGTGAATTCCGTTTTTCGTTCGGTCCCTGGAACATTCACGAAGGAGCCGACCCGTTCGGGCCGGAAGTCCGCCAGACGATCCCGTTCCGCAAGAAGCTTGAAATCTACAAAAAGATCGGATTCGACGGGGTCCAGTTCCACGACGACGACGCCGTGCCGAACATGAACAACATGTCCCCCGCCGAGATCGTCAAAGAGGCCGAAGAGGTCAAAAAGGTTCTCGACGACCATGGGCTGACCGCCGAGTTCGTCGCGCCCCGTCTCTGGATGGATCCGCACACTATCGACGGCGGTTACACGTCGAACGACAAAGTGTGCCGCCAGTTCGCCATCGAACGGACCAAGCGTACGATCGATATCGCCAAGGCGCTCGGCACGAAGAACATCGTCTTCTGGCTCGCCCGCGAAGGGACCTATATCCGCGAAGCGAAAGACCCGGTCTGGGCCACCGAAAAGATCGTCGAAGCGATCCAGACCCTTCTCGACTACGACAAGGACGTCCGTCTCATGGTCGAGTCGAAACCGAACGAACCGATGGACCACGCCTACATCCCGACGATCGGCCACGCCATCGCGCTGGGTCTTCTGACCACCGCGCCCGAGCGGGTCGGCTGTCTGATTGAAACGGCACATGCGCTTCTGGCCAACCTTTCGCCGTCCGACGAAATGGGTTATGCCCTGGCGCACAAAAAGCTCTGGAGCGTTCACCTCAACGACCAGAATGGTCTGAAATTCGACCAGGACCTGACCTTCGGCGCCGTCGACCCGCGCCGCGCGCTCAACCAGGTACGCGTTCTCGACCAGCACGGGTACGGCCGCAACGGCGAATGGATCGGTCTCGACGTCAAGGTGATGCGTACGCAGAAAGACGAAACCGCATGCAAGCACCTGGAATACAGCCGGAAGATCTTCCTCCGTCTCCTCGAGATCAGCCGTTCGCTCGACGACGCCAAGATCGAACAGCTCAGAGCCGAACGCGACTACGAAGAGCTCAACTACTACATCGTCGACGCGATGCTGAAGTAGTCCGGTGAAATGAAAATCGCGGTGATCGGAACGGGGGGACTGGTCGGTTCGGCGGTAATGCGCCGCTGGAACAGTCTCCCCTTTTCGGAAGAAGGTGTTTCCCCCGAACAGTCCGACGAGCTCTTCAGGTTCGATCTGCCGGAGTTCGACGCGGCTTCTCGTCTCAGTACCGACGGTCTCATCTCGCTTCGGCCCGACGTGATTCTAAACCTCGCCTCGATCAACCTCCCCGACTGGCTCGAATCACACCCGAACACCGCGAGGACGATTCA
>JAGCAH010000066.1 GCA_017652805.1 Thermoguttaceae bacterium
CCCGGCGGCGCCCATCGGAACGGAAACGGGACACCGTCGATCGTCAGAACCAGACGGTCCCCTTCCGTCTGACCCGGCTCGACCCCCTGAACCGGCGGCGCGGTCCATTTTCGGGAGGCGAACACCGCGGCGACCGCCACCGCCAGCACTACCAGAACCAACTTCACACCCAAAGGCATTTTCATCGAACGATCTCTCCGTAAAAAGCCCCGAACCCGGGACGGAACCGTATTAAATCACCAGTCCATTCTAAAAGGGAAAGAGACGGATTGCAAGGCAAGGAAAAAGGAAAGGCGTGTGTAACATTTCGAAAAAGGGGAAAAGCGCCGACATGGCCGGAAACGGCGGGAGTATCAGGCCAAGCGCCGCCGGAGCCGCGTCCGTTTCTACTCGACGTAAGCGGTACGGACGGCAACGTTCGGCCCGAAGCCGTTATTGACATATGTCAAAAAAGAACTATAACTATATCTGACATATATCAGAAAAGGAATTTCAAATGCCCCGAAAACAACGGTGCCGGTTCATCGGAGGTCTGCCGAAAAACTGGTCTCTTCTGCCGGAAGAGAGCGGGCACGCCCCCGATTACGTGGTTCTGTCGCTGGACGAATTTGAGGCGATCCGCCTGATCGACCGGGAGGGTCTGACGCAGGAACAGTCCGCGCAAAAGATGGGAGTCGCCCGGACCACGGTCACGGCGATCTACGAAAGCGCGCGGAAGAAGATCGCGGTCAGCCTGGTCGACGGAATAGGGCTTCTGATCTCCGGGGGAACATATCGGTTAGCGGAAGAAGCGGCAATGCCAACGATCATACGGAAAGGAACGGAAACAATGAGAATCGCGGTCACTTACGAAAACGGTGAAATCTTTCAGCATTTCGGACATACCGAAAAGTTCAAGCTCTACGATTTCGAAAACGGAAAACTCGTCTCGGAACAGGTCGTCGACACGAACGGCCAGGGTCACGGCGCGCTGGCCGGTCTTCTGAAGCAGTGCGGCGCCGACGCGCTGATCTGCGGCGGGATCGGCATGGGCGCGCGGATGGCGCTACAGGAAGCGGGCGTGAAACTCTACGGCGGCGTCGCGGGAAACGCCGACGAGGCGGCTCGGAAGCTCGCCGCAGGAACATTGGAGTTTGATCCCGACGCGAAGTGCGACCATCACGGTGAACACCACCACGGCGGCGACTGCGGCCAAGGCGGATGCGGCCACGGTCAGCATCATCACGGCGGCGGATGCGGCAATGGCTGTCATTAAGCCGGTTTCGGGCGGTTGAAGAACAGTACCGACGACATGACCGGCTCGTTGAGTAACGATAGCGGGGGGGCAAGCGCAAAATCACCACGTCGACGGGTGATTTTGTTCCGGGTGTCAAATGAGGTTTCGGCGGAAGATCCGGTCAGCGCCCCGCGCGTTCATCTTCGCCCTTCCCTCTCCGCGAGTCGGCTGGCCAGGTAGCGCTTGAGGTCTTTCGAGGAAAACGTGTAGTAGCCGCCGCTTTTGTATTTGCCCAGAAGGGCGACATAGTCCATAAAGTCGTCGGTGTAGAGAAGGTCTTTCAGAATCGCCCCGTCCAGATCGGTCAGGATGTAGAGCCCGCCGTAGACACCGGTTCCCCGGTCGCAGAAGGTCAGTTTCAGGTCGTTCGGCTCTCGGATAATCGAGCAGACGGAATATTTCTTTTTATAGACGTCGGCGATCCCCTGCGTGCGGCCGAACTCGTACCACCGGCTCGCGCCGACCAGCGCGCGTTTTTTGAGCCTCGGTTCTCCGGCTCGGTAGTACGCGTCGAGCGCCCCGTCGCACGCCAGTTCGGCGTAAGGGAGAGGATGTCCGTTCTCGTCGTAGGGAAAAAGGCACCGCGCGCGTCTGCCGGTCGACGCTTTCACGACCGGAATGACGTGGCTTTCGAACGGCAGCTCGCCGATAAAGAAGGCGTCGCAGAGCGTGGCCAGACCGTTCTTGACGTCGAGCGGCGCGCTTTTCAAGTCGGCGCGGGCGATCTTCGCCAGACGCGCGAGCGCCGGTTTCGGCCCGAAACGGAAGTTTCCGCCGATACAGAAGTCACTCGGCGCCAGGTCGCTGACGTGAAACGCCTCTCCTCCGGCGGGATCATATTCGTAATACGCCGCTTCGGTCGGCTCGCCTGTGCCGCTTCGCAGAATCATCACTGCGGTATAGGCCGACGCGCCGAACGGTCTATAGTGTTTCAGATCGACGACTTTTCGAATCAGGTTCTTTTCGATGAAATACCGGCGCAGGTCGGCCGCCGCGCGGCTGTTAAAGAGGGAACTGGGCGCGATATAGCCGAGCGTTCCGCCCGGGCGAAGCATACCGAGCCCGATTTCGTAGAAGACCAGAAACAGATCGGTCATCCCCGACCGCGTGAATCGGAATCGTCGGACCGCGTCATACGAGTCGGAAAGGTTGTGAACCCGCACATACGGGGGGTTCCCCAGGACGAAATCCATGCGGCCCTCGAACCCGTTCGGGGTGAGGGCGTCGGCCCGACGGATGTCCCACCCGGTCGGCTCGACACCGAAACGGCGGGCCGTCTCGGCGACGCGGAGGAGCGCTTTCTCCCGTTCGGCGGCGTCAATTTCAATCCCGTGAACGAACGTGCCAAGCTCGAGCGCCAGGCGTTCGGATGTATATCCGACGGACCGTGCGGCACGGCAGTAGCGGTCGACGATTTCGGCCAGGAACGCGCCGTCCCCGCAGCTGTTGTCGATCGCGTGCCTGCCGAGGATCCCTTCGCCCGTATAGCCCGCCAGGTCGAGAATCATCGCGACGATATTCGGCGGCGTGTAGAAACGGCCTTTGGCCTTCTCTTCAGTCAGGATCATTGAGGGCTGCGACTTAAACGGATGGAATTCAAAGAAGCGCGGTGGGGAACGCCCCCCGAAAAAAACTGCGGGGGGCTTTAATGCCCCCCGCGCGCGTTTCAGAAGTGCGACTCTCCGACGCTGTAGTTCGGCGCTTCCTGGGTGATCGAAATGTCGTGCGGATGATTCTCGCGGACGGTGGCGGGACTGATCCGGATGAACTTGCCGTGCTCGCGCAGCTCTTCGATCGTCGCGGTTCCGCAGTAGCCCATTCCGGCGCGAAGCCCGCCGATCAGCTGATAGACGTAAGGGCTCAGTTTCCCCTTATAGGGAACGCGCCCCTCGACCCCTTCGGGAACGAGTTTGCTGGCGGGCGCCCCCTTCTGGAAGTAGCGGTCGCTCGAGCCCTTCATCATAGCGCCGAGCGAACCCATCCCGCGATACGCCTTGAACGAACGCCCCTGGTAGAGGATGATGTCGCCGGGGCTTTCGTCGAACCCGGCCAGAAGACTCCCGATCATCACGACACTGGCGCCGGCGGCGATCGCTTTCACGATATCGCCGGAGAAACGGATCCCGCCGTCGGCGATCACCGGGATGTTGGCGTCGGCGGCAACCAGCGCGGCGCGGTGGATCGCCGTGATCTGCGGCACGCCCACTCCCGAGACGACGCGGGTGGTGCAGATCGAACCGGGCCCGATCCCGATTTTCACCGCGTCGGCTCCGGCGTCGATGAGCGCTTTAGCCCCTTCGGCGGTCGCCACGTTCCCTGCAACAACGTCGATATCCCACTGCTTTTTAATCGTCTTGACCGTTTCCAGAACGTTGCGCGAATGACCGTGCGCGCTGTCGACGGTCAGGATATCGACCCCCTGGGCGATCAGCCGTTCGGCGCGTTCGAAGTCAAGGACGCCGACCGCCGCGCCGACCCGCAGACGCCCCTCGCTGTCCTTGCACGAGTTGGGGTAGCGGCGGAGCATATCGATGTCTTTGATCGTGATCAGCCCGGTCAGGTGGTTGTTCTCGTCGACCAGGAGGAGTTTTTCGACTTTCTTTTCGGTCAGGATCTTTTCAGCCTCGGCAAGGGTCAGGGTTCCGGTGGCGGTCACCAGCGGCTCTTTGGTCATGACCGCCGAGACCGGCTGATCCCAGTTTTCGAGGAAGCGGAGGTCGCGCCGCGTGATGATCCCTTTCAGGATCCCGGTCGAGGTGACGATCGGAACGCCCGAGACGTTCTGCTGTTCCATGATGTCGCGCGCGGCACGAACGCTGGCGTCGGGAGCGAGCGTCGCCGGATGGCGGATGATCCCGTTGGCGGTACGTTTGACCCGCGTGACCTCTTCGGCCTGAGCTTCAATCGGCAGATTCTTATGGATAATGCCGATTCCCCCTTCCCGCGCCAGAGCGACCGCCATCCGCCCTTCGGTGACGGTGTCCATCGGGGAACTGAGGATCGGGATATTGAGCGAAATGCGGTTCGTCAGGCGCGTCTTCACGTCAACTTCGGACGGGACGATTTCGCTGTACCGCGGTTCCAGAAGAACATCGTCGAACGTGATCCCGAAATCGAGATTCTCTTTGCTGAATTTGTCGATCATCTGCCCCACTCCTTTACTGTAAGCGACCTTAACGTATGGGAATTTGGGTTATTATATCCCATTATAACCATTCCACCACCCCCGAAAAGAGCGTTTTCCCCCTTTTCGGGGGGCGGAACGGCGGAAAAGCGCGGGTGGGAGCCCGGCGCGGTCGCCGGAATAAAATTGCTCTTTTCTCTATCTTCTCAAATCGTTAAAGTCACCCCCAGTTCGTCTTTTGCGGCGCTCGAAGTCGCCTGCCATATCGGAAAGTCCGCGAAAGAGGCTCGTTTCACTCGGAGGATGCAAGGACAGGGAGGTCCGCGCCTTGACACATGACAGTTCCGCGGCGGTTTTGTCGCGCCGCATTTTTGGTTTTCACCGGTTTTTATCGCTCGTTTTCTGTGCCGCGTTTCTTCCGCTCATCTGTGCCGGGTTCGGAGAAATTTCGGCCGCGTCTCAGTGCCGAACGGAGAACTTCATCGTGACCGCCGCTAACGCCGATCTGGCGAACCGCGTGGCGCGGTGTGCCGAAGAGAGCCGCGTCCGACTTTCGCGTCTCTGGCTCGGCGTGGAGCTCCCCGCCTGGACCACCCCGTGCCCGATCAAGGTCAAGTCGGGGCCCGGAATGGGCGCCGGCGGCGAAACGACGTTCACCTTCGTCGGCAATAATGTCACCGGCTGGAAGATGTCGGTGCAGGGAACCGAAGAGCGGATTCTCGACTCGGTTGTGCCGCACGAAGTCTCGCACACGATCTTCGCGACCTATTTCTGCTGTCCTGTTCCCCGCTGGATTGACGAGGGAGCGGCGACGAGCGTCGAGGCCAGCATCGAACGAAACAACTACCGGACGATGCTCATCGGGTTCCTCCAGGAAAACCGCGGGATTCCGTTCAATACGATGGTCCGCCTGACCGAATACCCGAACGACATGATGCCGTTCTACTCGCAGGGGTTCTCGGTCTGCGAATACCTGATCGCGGTCGGCGGACATCGGCGTTTGGTCGAGTTCACCCGTGAGGCAATCCAAAGCGGCGACTGGTCCGGCTCGGTCAAGAAGTATTACGGATACCAGGATCTGAGCGATCTGCAGATCCGGTGGACGAACTGGATCTCGGCTTGGCATAACGCCGGCCATCCCGCGCAGCTTCCGGCGGTAGCGAAAATCGCCGACTACCCCTACGATATTCACGGCCGTCCGATCGGCGGCGCCGCCCCGGCTCAGACGCTCGTCGCGGCCAATACCGCGCCGAACACTTCTCTCCCGGAAACGCCCAACGCCATCGCCACGGTCAATCCGCTTAACTCGTTCGTCGCCATGCCGCGCAGCAGCTACAACGTCGAAGATGAAGATTTTTCCGCCGCGTTCACCGACGGGGTCGGCTCGACGTCGCCGAACGAATCTCTGGGCCGCGGCACACTTACCGCCGCGCCGCTCGTCGCCAGCGCCGGAAATAACGTCTATCAGGGGACGTACGGACACCGGGCCGACGCGACAACGCCGACGGATCCGCCGCGCGACGTGATTTCGCCCGCGCCCGATTTCCCCGACCCGATGCGCACGGGGGGCGTCCCGACCGTTCTCGGCCAGGCGCCGTACTGAGCCTTTCGCCGAAATCATGGAAAGTGTGTAACATAGATGAACCGCTGGGAAGAACTCCGAGTCTCGACCGCCGATAAACTCCGCGCCGTCGAAGAGCGGGTCGCCCGCGCCGCCGAAAAGAGCGGACGCGCCCCCGACGCGGTTCGGATCGTGGCGGTAACCAAATACGTCGAGGCCGACGCCGGTCTGGAAGCCGCGCTTTATGCCGCCGGATGCCGCGATTTCGGCGAGAACCGCGTCCCGCATCTGATGGAGAAGTGGAACGCCCTCGATCGGGCGTCGAAGGAAAACGGAGAAATTCCGCAGCCCGACCCGCGCGGCGTGGGTTGGCATTTTATCGGCTCGCTCCAGCGGAACAAGGTGCGCCGTCTCCTCCCCTATACCGCGATGATCCATTCGATCGACACGCCCGAACTCTTTCAGGCGGTCGCACGCGTGATGCGCGAAGAGAACAACCCGGCGACTCGAACCTACGCGCGGGAAGACGCGCTCCTTCCGTTCCCGAAAACGATCCCGGTTCTGCTCGAAGTGAATATTTCGGGGGAAGGGAACAAACACGGGTTTCAGCCGGAAACCTTCTTGGAGCAGGCGGCGCCCTGTTTTGAAAAGACCGATCGGGTCGAAATCCGCGGTCTGATGGGGATGGGCGGACTCGAATCGACACCCGACGAGGTCCGCGCTCAGTTCGCCCGGCTCCGCGAGCTTCGCGACGATGCGCTAAAAGCGTTTCCCGGCGCGAACCTGACCGAGCTTTCGATGGGAATGAGCGGCGACTTCGAACTGGCGATCGCCGAAGGGGCGACGATCGTCCGGATCGGTTCGATTCTGTATTAAACGCGTTTTTCCCCGGGAGCTTTTTCCCGCGCGCCGCGGTCTGTTCCCGCGGCGCGTTTCTCGTATAATGGGGTTCGCGGCGCATCGTGGAACAGACGCGCATGGAACTGTATTTTAGGGGGTTTATCGTCTGACCGGGCGGAGACAGCGATCGATGAATTATTACGTAAGAATAGGGGGCAAGGCGTTCGGTCCGTTATCGGGTCAGGACGTTCTGACCCTGATCGCTCAAGAACGGATCCGGAAATCCGATCCGATCTCCACGGACGGGAAAGCGTGGCGCGAGGCCGGCGAGTTTGCCGAACTCTTTCCGAACGGGAAACGGGTCGCCTCCGAGCGGCAAATTCCCCGCCCGCCTTCTCGGAAGAGCGGCGCGGCGCCTCCGGCGGAGAATGCGCCGGCGGACGAACAGGAGACGTGGTATGTCAGTCCTGACGGCCGCCGAACGCTGGGCCCCTATCCGACGCCGACGGTCATCTCGATGCTTCTGAAAAAAGAGCTGTCGCCCCAATCCTATGTGTGGAGACCGGGGGAGCGGATGCGCCCGTTCCGTCAGGAACCGTTGTTTTACCTCTTCCTTCCGGCCGAAGAGCCTTCGGGTCCGGTCGAGCGGCCGTTCAAACGCCGAGCCCCCAAAAAACGAGCCTCCGAAATCGAGGCGTTTGAAAGCCGAATTGACGAAAACTATACCGTCTATCTGATCGGTTTTCTGGTAACGGTCGTATTGGTCGTCGTCGGAACGTTTTTGCGTTTCGTCAATGCGTCGACCGAATCCGGGGGACTTGGAATAATCGCGGGTTTTTTCAGGGGCCTCTCCCTTCTCGGGATTCTCTTTTGCATCGGAATGTCGTGCGTTCTCCTTTACCGATTCTGGACCGCGGTTCAACCCTATCACGCGACCACGACGCCGGGAAAAGCGGTCGGCTACTGCTTCATTCCTTTCTTTAACGTCTATTGGGTCTTTATCTGCTACTTCATGCTGGCGCGGGATATCAACAGCGTTCTTCCCGAGGAGTGGGATGGCGTCAGGGCGAACGAATTCGACGCGCTGACGTTCTGCGTTTTATCGGTGATTCCCCTGGCGTTTTTCGGATTCCTCGCGCACCCGTCCTTTCAAGTTCAATTCGGGTTCATTATCCCGTTTCTCTTCTTCCTGGCATTCCTGGTTCAGCCGGTCGTTATCACATCCTTTAAGCGCGCCGTCTTCGCGCTGGTCGAGATGGAATAGGGCGGAGCGGACGTTCGACGAGATTACCGGAAAAAGCGGAACGCGCCGCATGTAGGTTCGTACCGCGTTTTTGTATAACAAACATCCGTTGATGGGTCTTCGGTTCTGACCATTTTTCGCGTAACGGAATTACGGGTCAGCCTCTCCGATGATTTCCAGTGTCTTCTTGTGTCCCTGCGCCGCCGCGAGGAACTATTCAAACGGCTCGTCTGCGCTTTGAGTGACGGCAACGCCGTTTTTATTGAGCATCCCGGCGTCGAACGGAAACGAAACGCCCCCTTCACCGGCACGGCGAAAGATTCTTTTGATCGAGTCTTCATCCCGTTCCAACTTTTCCGATTCCATTCCGCGCGTAGGCGTTTCAGTTCTTCGCGGCGCGCTGACGGTCGCGGTCACGGTCAAATTCGAGCCACTCGTCGGGGGTTTTGTGTGTCAGTGGGAAACAGATTCGGTCTTTGGCGAACTTGTTGTATTCGGGGTTGATCTCGCAACCGACCCAGCGGCGGCGGAGCTGATCGGCAGCGACCAGGGCGGTACCCGACCCGGCGAACGGGTCGAGCACGATCTCCCCTTCCCGGCTCGCCGAGGCGATGATCTTGCGAAGGAGCTCTTCCGGTTTCTGAGCCGGGTGCGCGGTTTTCTCCTCCGTGCCGCTCCCGGCGGTGGGGATCTCCAGGACGTCTTTCGGCTTCGCGCCGAGCGGGTTCGGGGTCCAGTCATCGCTGAATTTGCGTTCGCGCGGCAAGCCGTCGGCGGCGGTGCGGTACGGGTATTTAAGCGTGTGCTCACGGTACGGGATGCGGACCGGATCGAGGTTCATCGTGAAGTTCTTCGATTTGCGCAGTATCAGAAGGCTTTCGTGCGACCGACCCCAGTCGGTGCCCATGTTCGCCTTGTTCTTGTAATACCAGATGAGCCACTTACAACCGCCTCGAAAAAATTTCGACGCCGGGTGCTTGAGGTCGGCGAGGATTTCGGTGAACCCGCAGATCACCAGGGTGCCGCGCGGCTTTAAGATCCGCGCCGTCTCGGAAATCCACTCCATCGACCAGTTGATGTAAATCTCCTGCGCGCGGTATCCGCTCGTCTTGGCGCGGCCGCTGTCGAACGGCGGGTCGGCGAAAATCAGGTCGACCGACTTGTCCGAAATCGCGCGGAGCCAGGGAATCGAGTCCCCCTGAAACAGAAGGCCGGTTTTGGTGCTCAGATACGGGTCGGGCTTTTCGTCTTTGAACAGCTTTTTATACAGCGGCATCTCCTCCCACGGTTCGTTCCGGATTTCCGGTTCCGGCAGGAGCGGGGCAACCAAGGGGACGTTCTTCTTTCTCGGCATAATCGATGTTCTCCTTCGCGGGCGCGCGCGTGTTACGAAACAATCTTTCGCGCGAGCGGGATCAGGTTGAGGAACTCGTCGGGGATCGGCCGTTCGGGCAGCGGCGTCGGCGGGTCGAGCCCCAAAAGCGCGTACTTTCCGCCCGACGCGGCGTGATAGGGGAGCAGGTCGACCTGTCGGAGACCGGGCGCGCCGTTCAGCAGCCGCGCATAGGCCCGGATCGCGTCCGGTGCGTCGTTCACCGACGGAATGACGGGGATCCGCACGATATACTCTTTCCCCGACTCCTTCAGTATTTCGAAATTTCGCAGGATCGGCTCGTTCGGCACTCCGGTGTATTTCTGATGCTCCGCCGAATCGGGATGTTTCAGGTCGAGCATCACCAGGTCGACCGCGTCGAGGAGCCGCCGCCATGCGGTCTCGGACGCGTAGCCGCACGTCTCGACCGCGGTATGGATCCGCTCGCCACGCAGAAGGCGCGCGGTCTCTTCGACGAAGTCGATCTGCAAAAGCGGCTCACCCCCCGAAAAGGTCACTCCGCCCCGTTCGTCGCCGGGCAAGGCCGGCTCGAAAAGAGCGCGCGACTCGAGAATAGAATGAACCGCGTCTGTCGGTTCAATACGGAACCCGCACTGCCGACGCGCGCCGGTCGGACACGTGCCGACGCACGCGCCGCAGACGTCGCCGCCGGTGCAAACGCGGGGCGTCTGACCCCCCGGCTCGGTATGAGGGCAGACCGCGGCGCACGCGCCGCAGCACGAGCAGATCGATTCGGAATAGATCATCTCCGGCTGCGGCGAAAGCCCTTCCGGGTTATGGCACCAGCGGCATCGGAGCGGACATCCTTTCAGAAAGAGGGTCGTCCGGATTCCCGGACCGTCGTAAAGCGAGAACTCCCTGATTTCAAAAAGGAGACCGGCGGTCATAGGAGCATCTCCGCCCGCTTAATGATCTGGTTCTGGTACGGAGCGTCGAGTTCCACGAAATAGCCGGACCACCCCCAGACCCGCACGATCAGATGACGATAGAGTTCCGGGTGTTTCTGCGCGTCGATGAGCGTGTCGCGGTTGATCGTGTTGAGCTGGAGCTGATGCCCCCCCCGTTCGGCGAACCAGCGGACCATGCGCGCGGTCTTTCGGACGGCTTCGGGCGAACGGAACAGGGAATCGTGCAGTTCGATGGTGAGCGGCCCGCCGTTGACCGCCCGGCGAAGGTTCGGTTTCGTGAACGTGTCAATGACCGAGATCGGCCCTTTCACCGCCACGCCGAGCGAAGGGGCGTAGTTGGCGGGGAACGGTTCGCCCCGAAGGCGCCCGTCGCACGAGGCGGGAATTTCGAGCGGATGGCGAACGTAATACATCGCCGAACCGGTTCCCGCGCGAAAGATCCCGCCGCGGCAGTTAACGCGGCCCGCCCACGAATCGGCAAACCAGGCCAGAAGCGTCACCGCCAGGTCGTCGGGTTCCGGATCGAGCCCGAGCTTCGGCGCGTGGCGCGATTTCGCCAGAAGAGGGGCATTGCCGGCGAAATCGGAATCGACCGCGCTGACCAGGTCGTCGAGAGTCGCCGACTTCTCCTCGTAGACGAGTTTACGGATCGCCGCCAGCGAATCGACCGCGGGTGCGAACCCGGTTCCGTGAATTCCGAAATTGTTATACTTTCCGCCGGCCGAAAGGTCGCGCGCCGCCGCGATCGGGCCGCGGCAAAGCGCCGAGGTCAGCGGGCAGGGAAGCATGTCGACTTTGGCGAGGCTCTTTTCGATCCTGTCGGCCTCGGCGAACAGCCGTTTGCGCACCAGGCCGAAAAACGCGGAAAAGTCGGGCGCGGTTTTCGCCTCGGGCGAGCGGAGTACCGAGTCGACCGCCGCGGGGAATGAGACCGCGGCGATGTTCGGAATGTCCATGCCGACCCCCGGAATGACGAACTCCCAGCACGCGGCGACCGTGTAGTCGCGGGCGTCTTCGAGGGAGTAGCCCAGATCGACCAGACCGGGGATTACCACGTCGTCGTTGGCGTATTGCGGAAACCCTAGACCGAGCCGGGTCAGCTGAGCCGCCTCTTCGAGCAGATCGAGCGGGGTCTCTTTGGTGATCCGAAGGTTGATTTTCGGGTCGATCAATTTCAGCTCGCCGCTCGCTTTCAGCGCCAGGCGGGTCAAGAGGTTCGCCGCGTCCCGCCCCTCGGCGTCGCATCCGCCGAGCATGAGCGATTGGCCGTTGTCCCCCTGCTGCACGCCGACGTACAGTCCGCTGTCGCGATTGAACGAGAGGAAAAATTCGGTCAGCCACTCGAGCGCGTCCTCTTCGGTCAGCCGACCGGCGTCGAGGTCCGCCTGAAGGTAGGGCATCAGATACTGATCGACGCGGCCGACGCCGTTGTGATAAGTCCCTTCGCACCAGAGCGCGAAATGAAGGATCCGCACCATCTGGAGCGCTTCGGGAAACGTGCGGGGCGCACGGCGGGGAACCTGAGCGAGCCTGTCGGCGATCTCGGCCAGACCGAGACGGAGCGCTTCGGCGCGATACGCCTCGGCGAGTTCGCAAAGCGCGTCGATCTCGGAAATCGCCGCGTCGAGAAAATCGACCCCGTCGCCGTCGCGAGCCGCCTCGGCGGCGGCGCGGCGCACGAGCGCTTCGGCGCGAACGGCGTCCAGACCCCTCGCCAAGACTCCGGGATAATCGACCGTCAGGTTAAAGACCACGCCGAGTTCGTGGAAATACGCGGTTTTGCGCATTTCCGCCATTTCGTTTTCGGTATATCGGGAAGGAAGGTTCTTAACGCCGCGCGTAAAGACGATTCGTTCTCCCGGCAGGATCCGGACGCGGCACGCCTCTTCGGCGAGCATCGCGCAAAAGCACCGTGCGGCGCGGGCGCAGCGCGAGTCGTTCGGGTCGAGCGTAAGAGTTTCGCTCCAGTCGATTTCGACCCGGTCCGGGTCGTGTTTCAGTGCCCGCGTTTTCTCTAACAGCGCGTTTAGTCGATCGTTCATTTAAGGATCTCTCTTTCGAGGGTCTCGATCGTTCCCCCCTTTGTTTCGGGCATCAGTTTCCACGCGAAGAAGAACTGGAGCATGGTCATACACCCGAAAAAGGCGAACGCGTAACTGCCGCTCGACGGCGAAAGGGTCGCCACGATCGGGAAGGTCCACGAGATAAGCGTACACATCACCCAGTGTGTGAAACTGCCGAGCGCCTGTCCCTTGGCGCGAACCGCGTTCGGGAAAATTTCGGAAATGAAAACCCAGATGACCGCCCCCTGCGAAACGCCGAAAAAGGCGATGAATCCCAGGATCGCGGCGATGGCGATCGGCGCCGAAGCGTTCTCACCGAGCGAGATCTGCCACGCGGCGATAAAGTGCATCAGCGTCGTGCCGATCGCGCCGAACATCAACAGGACGCGCCGACCGTACCGGTCGATGAAAAAGAACGCCAGGATCGTGAAAATCAGGTTGACCGTGCCCAGACCGACGGTCGCCGCCAGCGCGGCGTGCGGACCGATGAACTGCTCGAAGATGCGCGGCGCGTAATAGTTGATCGCGTTGATCCCCGAAAGCTGGTTGAACATCGCCACCGCCCACGCCAGAAAGATCGGCCAGAGATATTTCTTCTGGAAGAGGGGAACGTTCTGCCCGGTTCGAACCGAGGCGAGCGTCTCCTCGATATTGGCGAGGGTTGCCGCGGGTTGCGGATCGCCGATCGCGTTAAGAACGCCGAGCGCCTCCTCTTTTCGACCGGCGCGTACCAGCCAGCGGGGAGATTCGGGAATCGTGAAAAGAAGAAGAATGAAAAGGATCGCCGGGAACGACTCGACGCCGAGCATGAGCCGCCATTTAACCGACTCGGCGGCCATCGGCGCGGAAACGAACCAGTTGGCGATCCGTTCACACGAGGTCCAGACCCAGGTCCCCTGGTCGATGGCCAGCGCGACCAGGTAGTTCGAGATGAACGAAACCAAAATCCCCAAAACGATATTGAACTGGTTCAGCGCGACGAGCCGCCCGCGAACCGGGCCGGGCGCGATTTCGACGATGTAAAGCGGTACCACCACCGACGAGCCCCCGATCGCCAATCCGCCGATCCCGCGCATAATGACCAGCGTGAGCCAGTCGGGCGCAAACGCGCACCCCGCCGCCGAGATCAGAAAGAGGAATCCCAGAACGATCAGCGAAAGCTTCCGGCCGAACCGGTCCGACGGCCGACCGACCCCGAACGCGCCGATCACCGTGCCGATCAGCGCGACCGAAACGGTAAACCCGTGCTTGAACGCCGAGAGGGAATACTCGTTCTGAATCGCCTTCTCGCACCCGGAAATTACGCCCGAGTCGAACCCGAACAGAAACCCGCCGAGCGCCGAGACCAGAACCACATACAGAAGCCAGATTTTCAACCGCGATGACGCCATGATGAACTCGTTTAAAGGTGAAATGAAATCTTTTCAACGCCGGGTATTTCCGTCTCAAAAAAAGCGGACGCCGCCCGGCCGCGGCACGAACGATTCATAACCTGATTTTATCCTCTTTTGATCGAAAAATCCAGCGGTCGGGATACAAGAGGGTGAAAAAGGCGGGGCGGGCGGGAGCCGGAACTGTTACGGTTATGCCGATTACAGCCCATTCTTCCGTCTCTTTTTCACCGACCCCCTTTCCTTTTCCGGCACCGCCCTTCCGACGGAGGAAAAATGTTCCAGGATTAGGTGGTTCGGGAAGCAGGTACCGATTTCCGACAGAATGGAGTTCACAAGGGGAGGCTGATGGGATTTTTCCCTTCAATACGCGAGGGGAAAATATCGGCCCGTTCACCGAAGAGGGACTGACCGCTCTCATCGAATCAGGACTCGTAACCGAAACAACCGCCTTTGAACACGGCGGCCGTAAAGCGTAAGGAAAACAGATCGAGAGCGTCGCGTCCGTCTTTGAGCATCAAAGGTCAAGGAAGCGCGCCGACGCCCACGAAAGCGAAGCCGATCCGGCATTTCAAAAGTTCTGGAAAAGCTATAAACGGGCGCGGGTCATCCTGGCGGTCATTTACGCCTTTTTGGCGGCCGTGATCCTCTTTCTGTTCGCGGTGAATTTCATTCGCGCGGTCAACAACGGTTTTCTGGGATACGGAAGACCCAATCCCCTCGGGGAGATCGCGGCGTGCGTCTTTTCGAACTGATTCTCTTTCTGCTGTATAAACTCTTCCTCTTCCCCTACTACTGGATGGCATCAATGGTCATATCGGCAGAAGATACACGAAGGATAAAGCTGATTCTCAGACGCCGATCCTGAAACCGGGATTGAAAGATGCCACGGTCTCCGCCCCCGCAATCGCGAGCCGTTTCAGCGCGATTGCGGATTTTTTTGATTTATGTTAGATTCTCCTCGGCGATTGCCGGTGTAAAACCAATACCAAAAGTTTAAAGGAGCCGCGTATGTCCTATTATTTTTCGAATTCCCCCGGCGAAAAGATCGGGCCGGTGTCGCGGAACGAGCTTCTCGATCTGGTGAAATCAGGGATTGTGACCGAAACGACACTCGTCAGCTCGGCCTGGCGAAGGCGCGCGGCGGGAAGACTCTCTTTTCTGAAATCGGCGTTTGAAAAGGGGAAAAGCGAGGCGCCCGAAGACGAACTCTCCTGGCGCAGCACCCTTTCGGTCTCGGAAGACGCGGGAACCGCGGCGCGCGGCGCGTTTCCGTACGACTACGCCCGCGACATCTACTTCGCCCCGTTCTGGAAACGGAGCCGCCGCCTGCGCCGGACGCTGAAACTCGCGTTCTGGTTCCTGTTGTCCCTGCTGGTTCTCGCCGTCGTTCTCTTCGCCGGGTCGTTCACGTTCCTCGCCGAAAAGACAACGCTCCTGGGAATTTTCGGCAATGTCTTTTTCGGGCTCACGGCGTTTATCGTGATCTTTCCGCTCGCTTTCTCGCTGATCCTCTGCCGGGTCGGAATCGTCTCGACCTACGCCGGCGAGGCGAAAGTCCGCGCCGCCGAAGATCTGCGCAAGATCCGCCTATTGGCCGAAACAAAAGCGAAAGGAGAATAGCGTTTCAAGGAGCCGAGCCGACGGATTCCCCGTCTTGCCGATTTGAGGTTATCGTTTAGAATGAATCTTGACGGGGCGTAGCGCAGCCTGGCTAGCGCATCTGCTTTGGGAGCAGAGGGTCGCACGTTCAAATCGTGTCGCCCCGATTTTATTTTCGGTTTGAATGGAAAAGGCGCGCCGCGGCGCGCCTTTTCTTTTTGGCCGGCTGCATCTCTTCGAGTCAGCAGTATTTCTTTTCGAGTTCGGCGATTTCTTTGGCGATCTCGCTGTCGCTCGGGATGAACCCGCGCTGGCGGTCCGCGTCGAATTCGGCGGCCATCGCGCCCAGCGCGTCGCGCGCGATCAGTTCCCCAGAATATTTCGCCCGCTGATAGAAGCATTTGCCGTGCAGGTGGTCGGTCTCGTGCTGAACCACCCGTGCCGGGAACCCTTTCCAGTCATAGGTGGCGGGTTTACCGTCCAGACCGATCGCCTGGAACGTGATTTCGTCGGGTCTGGAGATCGCAAGATGCAGGTCGGGGAAACTCAGACACCCCTCTTCAAAGTCTTTCATTCCGCCCCCCCGCTTCTGAATGACCGGATTGATGAAAACGTATTCTTCCTCTTTCTGCTCACGGTCCCCCGTCGGGTTCATGACCAGAAGCTGATACGGAAGCCCGACTTGGTTCGCCGCCAGACCGACCCCCTGCGCCTCGTACATCAGCTCGAGCATTTCGGCGGCGATGTCGCGAAGCCCCTGATCAATCCGTTTGATCGGCTTCGAGTGGTAGGTTAAAACGGGATGCGGGTATCGAACGATTTTCACGCGGTCTCCTTTATGCGGAATGCGGGACGGATTTCTTTTCCCTCTTTTATTTCGGGGGGAGGAATTTTATAATCGGGCTGTTATGAGCGGCTCTGAACCCCATTATAAAGGGAAGAACGTTTTTTGGAAGTGGAAGGCGCGCCGAAGCGCCGAAGATCCCGCGCCGAAACCAAACGGCGAAAAAGCGCCGTTTTGGACCTCATGGAGCGGGTCGCTGATGGTTCACGCCGCGATCCTTCTCCTTCTGCTGACCGTCTTTCAGATCCATCGGCCGGACAGGCACGCCGTGCGCGGCCGGCCCGAAGGGGAAGTCTCGCTCGTCTTTTCGGACGACGAGCCGGGCGGGGGCGACACGGCGCCCGCCGACGACGAGCCGTCGGCCGATCCCGCCGAAACGGCTCCGGACCTGCCCCCGCCCGACCCGGTCGAGGAGCCGACGGTTGAAGTGATCGGTACCGATCCGGCGCCCCAGGGGACGACGGCGCGGATACGGTTCGCGTCGGGTGATTCCGGCGAGAGCCGTACGAATGCCGGGTCGGGGGAAAGCTCCGGCCCGGGAAACGGAAACGGGCAGGCGGTCAGCTTCGGGGAACTTTCGGGTCGGGGAAAACGGTTCGTCTACCTGATCGACCACAGCGAAAGTATGAAGTGGCCCGACGAGGCGCCGATGAATTTCGCCGTATCCGAGGCGCGACGGAGTATTGAGTCTCTCGACCCAAGCGAGGGGGCGCGGAAGTTCCAGCTCCTGGTCTTTAACCATAACACCAACGTCTTCGACGGCGGGACGCGTCTGCTCGACGTCACCCCCGAATCGAAACGCCGCGCCGACGAGTTCCTCCGCACGGTTCGCCCGGAAGGGGGAACCGACCCGCTCGGCGCGCTCTCGGCCGCAATCCGCATGGCGCCCGATGTGATCTTCTTTCTGACCGACGCCGAAGAGGAAATTTCGGCGCTGGCGCTCCGGCGGATCGGCGATCTCGCTCGGCGGACGGGGGTCGCCCAGATCAACGTGATCGAGTTCGGCAAACCCGGCGGGCGGCATCCCGCGGCATATCGAAAACTCGCCGAAGAGAACGGCGGCGCTTACCTCTACAAAGACGTGACGAACCTGAAATGATCCGTCGGAGGTCTTGTTTATCCCTGTTTGGAACTATATAATGGGTCGAAAGGGGCGTTTCCGCCCCGTGCGGCCCCTTTCTCGCCGCATTTCCCTTTGAAAATCAACTGTCCGGGAAAAAGCCCAGGAGAGGAATATGTCAGCACCCCTTATCATCAGCGTTTCCGGACTTCGAGGCGAAGTCGGCAGGACGCTGACGCCGGAAGTCGCGATCCGTTACGCCGTCGCGTTCTCCCTCTCGATTCCGGGGGACGCCCCCTTTGTAATCACATGGGACGGTCGGAATTCCGGATCCCTTTTCGCCGACGCAATTTCGGCCGCCCTGAACGCAATCGGCCGGTCGACTCTGGTTGGGGGGGTCGCCGCCACGCCGACCTGCGGCGTCCTGATCCGGAGCCTGGGAGCCGCTGGAGGGATCCAGATATCGGCCAGCCATAATCCGATCGAGTTCAACGGTCTGAAACTCTTCTCCGACGAGGGACGCGTCATTCCGAAACGGGCGGGGGAAAAGGTTCTCGAAACGTACCGCGCGCTCGAACGGGGCGATCTGACTCCCCCCTGGTGCGAGCCGGCCCGACTCGGTCGGCGCGCCGCGATCGCCGATACCGTCGGCGCGCACCTCGACGCGGTCTTAAAAACGGTCGATGCCGATCGGATCGCCTCGAAGAAGTTCCGCGTCCTCCTCGACTCGAATCACGGTGCCGGCGCGGTGCTCGGAAAACCGCTCCTCGAAAAGCTTGGCTGCGAGGTGGTCTGTTTCGGGGAGGAGCCGAACGGCCAGTTCGCCCATACGCCGGAACCGACCGCGGCAAACCTTTCGGGAATCCTCGAAAAGGTCCGCGCCGCCAAAGTCAGCGTCGCGTTCTGCCAAGATCCTGACGCCGACCGTCTGGCGGTGATCGACGAAAACGGCCGGTATATCGGCGAAGAGTATACCGTGGCGATTTGCGCAAAACACAAACTGGCCAAAAAAGCGGGTCCGGTTGTTATTAACTGCGCGACGAGCCGCATGACGCTCGACGTGGCCGAGTCGTTCGGCGTTCCCGCCCGGCGGAGCCCGGTCGGTGAGGCGAACGTGGTTGATCTCCTCCTGGCCGAAAGGGCGGTTTTCGGGGGCGAGGGGAATGGCGGACCGATCGATCCGGCGGTCGGCCTGGTTCGGGACAGTTTCGTCGGAATGGCGAATATCCTCGAGGCGATGGCGCTGCGCGGCGTTCCGGTTTCGGCGCTGGCCGACGAACTTCCCGCGTACGCCATTATCAAAGAAAAAGCGCTCCTGCCGGCCGAAAAGGTCGCCGAAACGCTCGACCGGCTCGAAGCGAATTACACGGAATACCGGACCGACCGCAGCGACGGACTCCGGGTCGATTTTCCGGATCGCTGGGTCCTTGTTCGCGCAAGTAATACAGAACCGATCGTTCGGATCATCGCCGAGGCGCCCGACGCCTGCGCCGCACAGGCGCTCTGCGACGAGATCCGCGCGTTTATCGAATCGTGAGTGATTCTAGGAAGAAAGCGTTTCCCATGAAAATAATGATTGGCAGTGATCATCACGGCGTACAGGTTCGAATCGATTTGTCCGGTCTGCTCCGACGGCTCGGGCATGAGGTGACCGACGTCGGGCCGAGTCCCGAAGAAGCCCACATTCCCGTCGACTATCCCGATATCGCCAAAGTGGTCGCCGGAGCGGTCTCGCGCGGCGAGGCCGACCGCGGCATCCTGATCTGCGGAACGGGGATCGGAATGAGTATCGTCGCCAATAAGTTCCCCGGCGTGCGCGCCGCGCCGGTGATCGACGAGGTGACCGCCGAAGTGAGCCGCCGCCATAACGACCTGAACGTTCTCTGTCTGTCGGGGGATCTGCTCAGCGAAGTGATGATCGACCGGCTCGTTGAGATCTGGCTGAAATCGGAGTTCGCCGGCGGTCGGCATAAGCGGCGGAACGACAAAATCGCCGAGCTCGAAAGAAAACAGATCGAAAAGAATCTCGGCACGAACAAGTAACACAATTGCCGATCTGGGCAGCGGCGCGGTTGTTGCTCAGCCGAGCCGCGCTCTTTTTATTCAACGGAGGATGACACCATGAAACGGACTATAGGTATCGCTCTTTGCGCGGCGCTCGCGCTCTTACTCGCCCCGACGCTCGCTCTGTACGGCGCCGGGAATCCCGCGCCCGCCGATCCGCCGGAACTGACCGATCCGCAGGCCGCGGCCGAAGAGGAAGCTCCCGAGGGGGACGAATCTGCCGACGACGGTGACGAGATCGGCGATCCCGAACGCGCGGCAAGCGAAGAAGTGTCGAAAGAGATCGAAAACGCGGTTCAGGAGAACAGCGCCGACGACCTTCTGAATCTGGCGACCGAGATGAAACTGAACGCCGCGTCGATTCTCGATCTGACCAAGGTGATCACCTACTGCGATGAGGCCGAAAAGAAAGGTCTTGAAGGGGAAAGCCTCGAGTATTGCCGGCAGCTGAGGCTCTCGTCCCGGCTCGAACGCGGACTGGCCCTGTCGAAGATCTTCATGGACGATACAATCTCGATTGACAAATACCCGAACGCCTGGCCGGTGATCCGCTCGATGGCGCTCGCCGATCTCGAAACCTCGGTGGAAGAGTCCCCCGATCTGCCGCTGGCCCAGCTGGCGATCGGCCGACTCCAAATGCTCCCGGACGGGGACCGAAAGAAGGCGCGCGAGGCGCTCGATACCGCCATTGAACTGTCCCGCGATACGAGTCCCGACATCTACGCCGTGGCGCTCAAATTCCGCGCGCTGACCGAAGACGACGTCGATAAGACCCTTGCATATTTGAAGGATGCCATCGCGTTTGAACCGGAAAGCGCTGACCTGCTCAATCTTATGGCTATCTGCTATACAGAAACCCGACAGGAAGAAAAAGCCCTCGAGGCGATCGACAAGGCGCTGGAAATCGACGGCAAGAATCCCCGATATAAAAAAACCAAGGCGACGATCCTCGCCGCCCTCGATCGAAAGGACGAGGCGATTCGGCTCTACGACGAGGCGGATGCCGAAGCAGAAACGTCGCTGATCACCCGGCTCGAACGGGGACAGTTCCTGATAACGATCGGCGCGTATGACGAGGCGATCGATCTCTTCTCCGAGCTGATCGAAGAGATGCCGCTGCCGACGATCTTCTATCTGCGCGCCTCGGCCCGGCTTCAAAAGAAAGACTATACCGATGCGCTCAAAGACGTGAACCGCGCGATCGGCATGAATCCGGGGTTCCCCGAAGCGCTCCGGCTCAAAGCGTTGATTTACATTCAGCAGGAACGGTACGGCGACGCGGTTCCCCTTCTCGAAAAGATCCGTCGGCAGGACCCGGACGACGAGGGAATCACCTCGCAGCTGGCATACACGATGGCGCAGAATGACGACTTCACCAGCGGAATGGCGAGAATCGACAAGCTTCTTGAAACACATCCCGACTCGCTCCCCCTCCTGCGCGGGAAGGCGGACATTTATCTTCTGTACGGCCGCTGGAACGACGCTGCGGCGGTCTATGAAAAGATCGTCGCCGACCATCCCGGAGACAGCGGCTCGCTGAACAACTACGCTTGGCTCCTGTCGACCTGCCCCGACGATGGGGTTCGCGACGGCGCCAAAGCGCTCGATTTAGCCACCCGCGCCGCCGAGGGAACGAATTTCCGCGAATCGTATGTCCTGAGCACCCTTGCCGCGGCATATGCCGAAACCGGCGATTTTGAAAACGCGCGAAAGTACTCCCAAATGGGGATGGAACTCGCCGAGAAGGAAAAAGACGACCGGATCGACGAGTTCCGAAGCGAGCTTGAATCGTACCAAAACGAAAAGCCGTGGCGCGAAGAGGCGCAAAAAAGCGGTGAGGCCGCCGATCCGACTCCCGAAGAAAAAGTCGAATTCTTCTGATCGACACGGCGAAGCTCAAGACTCCCGAAACAAGACGGAGAAAAACAATGCCGAAACTTCTGTCCGGACTCTTCCTCTTCGCGGCGGCGGTCTTCGCCGCCGCCGCACCGGCTGACGAGCCAAACTACGACGAGGCCAGTGTGGTCTCCTATACGCTTCCCGACCCGTTGGTGATGAGCGACGGCTCGCCGGTCACCACGGCCGAGGAGTGGCTGACCAAACGTCGGCCGGAACTCCTTGAACTGTTCGGCCGCGAGATGTACGGCGTCATGCCGGGGGTCGACCGCTCCCGTCTGGCGTTCGAGACGCTCCGGACCGATCCGGTCGCGTTCGACGGGAAAGCGACGTTTAAAGAAGTTCGCATCTACTTCGACGCGCCGAATCCCGCGCCGAAACTCGACCTTCTGATCGCCATTCCGAACAAAGCCGAAAAGCCGGTTCCGGCGTTTCTCCTTCTGAACTTCCAGGGGAACCATACCACCGATTCCGACCCGTGGATCTCAATTTCCGACAACACCGAAGGGAATCACACGCGCAACGTAAACGGCGAGGAGCGCCGCGGCTATAAGAAAGACCGCTATCCGTTCGAAATGATCATCGACCGCGGCTACGCGATGGCGACCGCCTACTACGAAGATATCGATCCCGACTTTGACGACCAGCGGCAGAACGGGGTTCATCCCCTCTTTGCCGAATTCGAAAAGAACGTTCCCGAAGAGTCTCGCGCCGCGACGATCACCGCCTGGGCGTGGGGGCTTTCGCGCGCGCTTGACTGTCTCGAGACGATTCCCGAAATCGACGCGACCCGCGTAGCGGTCGTGGGTCATTCCCGGCTCGGGAAGACCGCGCTTTGGGCCGGCGCGAACGACCCGCGCTTCGCGGTGGTGATCTCGAACGATTCCGGATGCGGCGGCGCGGCGCTCACCCGTCGGAATTTCGGCGAAACGATCGAAACGATCAACCAGACCTTCCCGCACTGGTTCTGCCCGAAATACAAAACGTACGTTGGGCGAACCGAGGAGCTGCCGATCGACCAGCACGAGCTGATCGCGCTGATCGCCCCCCGTCCGGTCTATGTGGCGAGCGCGTCCGAAGACCTGTGGGCCGATCCTACCGGGGAATACCTTTCGGCATATAACGCCGATCCGGTCTATCGGCTTCTGGGAACGGAGGGAATCGGCGGCGCGGCGGCCGAACCGCCCGAGGTCGATACGCCGGTCGGCGCGGTCATCCACTATCACCGCCGAACCGGAAAACACAACCTTTCCGAATACGACTGGGCGCAGTATCTCGATTTCGCCGATAAGTATCTTCCGAAGAAAAATTAACCGCAAAACGGACCAAACCAAAAAAGACGAAGGAAAGACCGAAACTTCTTTCCTTCGTCTTTTTTGATCCCCTGACGGGGTGACGGCCGAGCCGGTCAGACCATCTTGAGGAGAGCGTACCGCTTTTTGCCGCTGCGAAGAACGATCATCGTTTCGCTCGCCAGGTCGGCCAGGGTTAGTTTGCGGTCGAGATCGCCGCCGGGTCGGTTGTTGACATACGCGCCCCCCTGCTGCACCGTGCGGCGCGCGTCCCCCTTCGAACCGGCCAGTTTGGCGCGAACCAGGGCGTCGACCAGGGGGAGTCCCGCTTCGAGATCGGCGCGGGGAATTTCGACGCTCGGCACGTCGGCGAAGATCGGGGCCAACTGCGCGTCGGAAAGTTCCGCCACTTCGGCACCGAAAAATATCTGTGTCGCCTTCTCGGCGGCGGCGAGCCCTTCCGCGCCGTGGACCAGGCGGGTCAGTTCCGTCGCGATCTGCTTCTGCGGGAGGCGTTTGCCCGGGTCTTTTTCATGTTCGGCCAGCAGGTCGACGACCTCCGGCTCGGTCAGGTCGGTGAAGAAGCGCAGGACGTTCGGAATGTCGGCGTCCTCGACGTTGACCCAGTATTGGTAAAAGTGGTAGGGGCTGGTTCGTTCGGCATCGAGCCAGACGGCGCCCGATTCGGTCTTTCCCATCTTTTTGCCGTCGCTCTTGACAAGCAGTTTGCTCGTCAGACCGTAGAGCTGAGTCCCGGTCATCCGGCGCGCCAGGTCGATCCCGGCGGTGATGTTCCCCCACTGGTCGCTCCCGCCGAACTGAACCTCGCAGCCGTAACGTTTGTTCAGCACCACAAAGTCGTATGACTGGAGAAGCATATAGCTGAACTCGGTGTAACTCAGGCCGCTGTCGGTGCGTTCGAGCCGGCTCTTGACCGAGTCTTTCGTAAGCATCACGTTGACCGGAAAATGCTTGCCGACGTCGCGAAGGAAGTCGAGGAAAGTGAAGTTTTTCATCCATTCGAAGTTGTTCAGCAGAAGCGCGCCGCTTTTTTCGTCGAAGTCGAGGAAGGTTTCCATCTGAGCGCGGATCGAACGGACGTTGTTTTCGATCGTCTCGGGCGTGAGGAGCTGGCGTTCCTCGCTCTTGCCGCTCGGATCGCCGATCATCCCGGTTGCCCCGCCGATCAGGGCGATCGGCCGGTGTCCGGCGCGCTGGGCGCGCCGCAGGTTCATGATCGCCACCAGGTGCCCCACATGGAGCGAAGGACCGGTCGGGTCGAATCCGGTATAGATCACACGCGGCTTTTCGAGGAGGAATTTATCGATCGATTCGTCGGTCACCTGGTTCAGAAGACCGCGCCATTTCAGGTCAGTGACAACGTCGTGAAGCTGAGCCATGGAAGAACTTACTCACTTTCTCTTTTTTTATGGTGGAAACCGCGGTTCCGGTTCTCGGGTCGGAACCGTCGGGGAGAATCGGACGAAGGCGGAGTTTGGCGGGGCGGCTTCGGACCGGTTCCCTGCCGGGGAGGGGGGCTCTTGTCAAACGGCCGGGGTCCCCCCTTGCGCGGACCGACCGGTCGGCCGCCGTGATGCGGCTGGGCATGCTCCGGGCCGCCGCTTTCCGGCTGCCTGCGGTGTCGTTCGGGTCGCTTTTCGGAAGACCGTTCCCCGCGAGGCGGGCGCCCTTTCGGTCCGCGTCGCCGTTCGCCCCGCCGGACGGGAGACGTCGAGACGGCTTCGCTCGGCGTTTCGGTCGGAAGGCGCGAGCCGGGATAATCGAGATCGTCGGCGTCGTCTGTCTGAACGTCGGGATCCCCCTTCGGGAGAGGTTCGGCAGTGGCGGCTTCGATTTCGGCCATCGTGAAGTATTTCCGGGTATGGTCGTTCAATTCGACCTGAAGGCGTTTGGCCAAAAGTTCCTGACCGATCACCACGCCCGGCCCGTCGGGGGTCGTGATGGCCGAACCGATCGGGGGAAGAATCGCCACGAGTTCTTTATACGACTCGTATTCGTACGTCAGGCAGCATTTCAGACGTCCGCAACGTCCGGAGATTTTCGTCGGGTCGAGCGTCGCCTTCTGGATCTTGGCCATCTTCATGTTGACCGAAAGCATCGAGGGGAGGAACGTGTTGCAACAGACCTCGCGCCCGCATTCGCCGACGTCGGCCATCAGACGCGACTCGTCGCGAACGCCGATCTGATACATCTGGATCCGCGTCTGAAACTCGGCGGCCAGAACGCGAACCAGTTCGCGAAAATCGACCCGCCCGTCGGCGACGTAATAGACGACGAGCCGTTCGCCGCCGTAGATATGTTCGACCCGAACCAGGTTCATCCCCAGGTCGGTCTTTTCGATGATCGCCCGGGCTCGGAAAAACTCGTCCTTTTCGGCCATATGAATCCGGCGGCACTCGGTTTCGTCGTCGGGAGTCATGATTCGGAGAACCGAGCCCTCTTCATGCCGGTAAGGGAGACGGGCGATCGACTCTTCGTCGGCCTCGCGAATGACGGTGGCGACCTCTTGCCCGCGCGAGGTGCGCACAATAACGCGCGCCCCGCGGAAGAGGGGGACATCCGAATGATACTGGAAGAGCCCCATCAGCCGCATGGCGCTGAATCGAGCGATATATTTTCGTAAGACGGACATAGGCGATTGACTATTTCTTCCCGTGGGGGGAGTTGCGATAGTGTGTTACTTTCGGAAAACGTCGGCGTCGATACTGTACGGGATTTCTCCCGATTTGAAGTTCGGGTCAACGTAGAAGATCCCGCCGACCCCGACGATCTTATTGGCGCGGTACGAAACCGTCATTCCGTTTTCGAGATTGACCGCGATCATATCGGCGGGATTCGTGCCGGGACTGCAGAACTTACAATGCGCCAGAAGACGGACCAACTGGAAATTCTCGATTCCGGCATGCCGGTCGGTCGGATACATGTAGCCCGTAATATACACTTTTTTGCCGTCGAGCGCAAGGATCTCGGGACGAACCTTCCCCTTTTTGTCGAACCCGAGCGAGTCGAACTCAACGACCTCGTAGCCGGGAGGGGCGTTGTGGTAGTAATACCAGACCTGAAAAATCGTCGCCGAGAGGCCGACCAGGATCCCGAGCCCCATCCCGAGCGTGGCGGGAACTATTCCGCTTAACTCTTCCGGCGCGCGGAGGATCTTCCGCAGAGCGAGGAAGCCCAAAAAGAAACTGACGACCGCCAGGAGAACAAACGGCTTGAAGAAGAAACCGAGCCCCGAGACAACCGCCAGGACGACCGAAAGAATCGCCAGGGCATTGACCTCTTTGTAATCGACCGTCTGTTCATCGCCGTTGACCTCGTCAACGTCGCGATAGACTCCGCGCAGCGCGTCGCTGAATTCCGTTCTTGCCATCGTCGATTGATCTTTCCGTTTGTGGATTCAGGGAGAGAGCGTCTCTCTTTCGTTACGGCTGGAGCGACTGCGCCACGTCGGTTCGATAGGCGATCACCGCCGGCAGGTACCCGACAATCGACGCCATCGCGATCAGGCCGGGAATCAGAATCAGCTCGGCCGGCTGGAAGTCCCAGAAGCGAACCATCACGTTCGAGTATTCCATAATGAGCGGACTCAACCCCCAGACGAGGGAATGGCCGATCAGAACGCCCAGAATCCCCCCTCCCAGCGAAAGGAGAATCGACTCGAGGAGGATGATCGACATAACCGTGATCCGCCGCGCGCCGAGCGCGCGCATGATGGCGATTTCCTGGCGACGCTCGTTCATTGAGTTGTAAATGCTGACCATCATGCCGATTCCCGCGACGATGATCACCTGAACCGCGAAGAGAATCAGGATATACTGAATGTTCCCAATCACGTCCTGGTAGAACGCCGCGATCTCCTGTACCGGCGCGACCGCCTGCGCTTCCAGGAGTTCCCCTTCGAGTTTCGGCTGGAGGGCGGTGACCGCGGTATTGACCACCTTGCGCCGCTGGCGCTTCGAAATGAGCTGCGTTTCGTCAATCGAGACGCCCGGCTGGTTCTCCATCATTTGGTCGATCTGGCTCATCGTCGCGGCGACCTGGGAATCCTGCTCTTTCGTTACGATCAGAACCGCGGTCAGGCGGCGCTCGTGCGGCGTTTCGTCCTCGTCGGCTTCGGTCTTGTCGGCTTCGGCCTCTTCGACAGGAGCGTCTTCGGCGCCGCCAAGCCGGGCGTCTTTTTCGGCCTCGAGGAGGGAATAATCAACCTTTAGGGGGCCTTCGTCCCCTTCGTGCTGCTGATAGAACCCTTCGAGGTTGACGAAGACGGCGCGGTCGTTCGGGCTGCCGGTATGATCGAGGATCCCGACCACGGTGAACGCTTCGTGTAGGTCGTCGTCCCGCGAACCGCCGTTGTGTCCGAAGCGGATTTTATCGCCGAGTTTGATCCGATGTTGTTTGGCAGTTGTGTAACCGACCACGGCACCGTAAATGTCCGAATTCTTAAACGACTCCCCCTGCATGAAGGAGTACGGCTTTCCGTCGGGACGGATCAGCTTCTTGAAGTAGTCGGGGGTCGTCCCGATCACCGGCGCCCCCTGGTAGCGGTCCCCCATCGCGATCGGAATCGCCGCCTCGACTTCTGCGGAATAGCGGCTTGTGTTCAGAAGCGTATAGTAGCGGTACGGGATCGGCGGAAGAGGCTCCTGGTTGTAGAAAACGGTACTCAGAACCAGCTGAAGTTTGCTCCCCTTCGCTCCTAGGATCAGGTCGTATCCCTGCGCCCCCTGCCGGAACGTTTTGCTGATCACGCCGTTGATCACCAGGACGGTCACCACCAACGCGACCCCCAACGAGATCGACAGCGCGGTCAGACCCGAGGCGAGGCTCCGGTGCTGTACACTCCGTAACGCGATTTTAATCAAACTCATTTTTTACGATTCCCTAATTCGCAAGACGCGCAAGCGCGTTATCTTTTTAGCGGGCGGCGCAGCGGTTCAGCCGGCCGGATGAAGCTGCCGCTCAATTTCGCCGACCTTCTTTTTGGCGACCAGGTTGATCTCGGTCAGGCGGTCAACCCGGTCGAACTGCGACGAGACCTGCGGGGCGTGGGTGACGATGATCAGCGCCACACCCTCTTCCCGGCAGGAGTTGCGGAGCATGTCGATCACCAGTTGCTGGTTCCCGACGTCGACGTTCGCCGTCGGTTCGTCGGCGAGGACCAGCTTCGGCTTGTTGGCCAGCGCCCGCGCCACCGAGACGCGCTGCTGTTCGCCGACCGACATCTGTCCCGGCTTATGGTGAAGACGGTGTTTCAGCCCGACCCGGTCGAGCAGGTCGATCGCGCGGGCGCGGTCCGAGCCTTTTCCGGCAAACGCCATCCCGATCATCACGTTTTCGAGTGCCGAGAACCCCTGGAGGAGGTTGAACGTCTGAAAAACGTAGCCGATCCGAAGGGCGCGGAACTGATCCCGTTCCGACTCGTTCAACAGGGGGATATCCCACCCGTCGATGAGGACGTGCCCGGAAGTCGGCTTTAAAATGCCGGCGATGATGTGAAGAAGGGTCGTCTTGCCGCATCCGCTCGGGCCGATCACGACCACCTGTTCCCCGGCGTCGACCTTCCAGTGGGGGACATCGAGAATCGGGAGTTCGGTCCCGTCAGGTTCTTTGTAAGATTTCTTTAAGTTTCGCAGTTCAAGCATTGCTCCGCGGTATTCCTGATTTATCTCTTTGATTTGATTTATGCCGACCGTGGCGGTTTCGGCGCCCGGAAAAGGGGAGCGCCGAGGGGGGGCAAAACCCTCTTATATCTTAGCACTGACCCCGTTTTTTTCAAGGCGAAACGGGCGCGGCGGGAAATCCGCCGCGGCCGACTCAGAAGAAGAGATACCCCGCGTAGCCGACCACGTGGGCGGTATCCCCCGAGGCAGCGGCGCTGGTCGTGTGGCCGATCTTCCGGCATGAGGAAAGGCGGCCGACGCGGCGGAGCGCTTCGAGAACGAACGCCGCCGGATGAACCCCGCACATCGTGATCCGGTTTTCGGCGACGACCGTGCAGAGCCGGCGCGGATCGAGCGTTTCGAGCGCGTCGAGAGCTTTTTGATCGAGCTCCTCGGTTCTTGCCAGACTTTCGTAGTGGTTCATGTCGCTCGAGACAATCAACAGCGGCGGGTTCTTCAGTCCGGCGTAGTAGTCGGCGAACTGCCGCGCCCCGTCGAAGAGATCGTCTTCGCTGCCGAACCCGAGGACGCCCCCGGCAACTTTGACGTTCGGCGCCAGACGCGCCAGCATCGGCAGGATCACCTCAACGGCATGTTCCCGCTGATGCGAGAGCGAGTCAAGTTTGAAACGGGGGACGGCGTCGGCGATCCCGCGCGTCAGCTCCATGTCGTTTTCGAGCTGACCGGAACCGAAATCCCAGACACGCGCCGGACAGAGCGCCCAGCCGGCCCCTTCGGGGCGGTGTTTCGGAGCCAGAATCAGAACCGACGAGGGGATCTTCGTCTCGGCGAGGGTACGGTAGGCGAGCTGCCCGGAATAGATCCAGCCAGCGTGAGGAATCATCACCGCCTTCGCCTCGCAGGTCGGCTCTTTCGGCGACGCGGCGGCGAAAGCGTCGAGCATTCTCTTCTGCTCGTCCCCGCGCGGATAGAACATGCCGGCGACCGCCGCCGGCCGAACGGCGGGCTGAAGATGAGCGTAGTGCGGTTGGTGTACGATGATGCGACAGACTTTGGAAAGATTGCCGTTCGACTCGGCAATGGCGATGTGGCTGTCGCCCGGAAACTGGCAATCGAAAATATCGAGGAACTCGCCACTCGGGAGAACATTGTGAATGTCGTCGGGAGGCGGCCACCGAAAGGTGCGCGCTACAAGGTTGGCAAAGTGCAAATAACCAAAGATGGTCTGCTCGAAATCGAGTTCAAATGCGAATAAGAATTCTTCGAAACGCGGGAAATGTCTTGAATGAAATGGAATCAAATCATAAAGAAAGGACCATGGCATGAAGGAGAAAAATGTTGTCTGGCGCTGCTGCGCCGTAATGGCATTAGGCATTCTATGCGGCTGCGAGACCGTGACCGTCCCGCCTGAGCCGCCGCGTGGGCCAGTCAGCCCGAAGCCTACAGACGCCCAGTTGTACAATCTTGAATCTGCGACCAGTCAACTGATGTCTAAAATGCTTTCAAG
>JAGCAH010000009.1 GCA_017652805.1 Thermoguttaceae bacterium
ACGCAGACGATCGGGGTAAGCCCGGCGGCCAGGGCGGCGTGAACCTTTTTATTGACCAGCTCGCTCGACTCGCCCATGATGTGACGGCGTTCGCTGTGGCCCAGGATGACGTACTTGCAGCCGAAATCGGTCAGCATGGCGGTTTCGATTTCACCGGTGAACGCGCCCGCCTTTTCGAAATAGACGTTCTGAGCGCCGTAACCGATGTTCGAGCCGGCGAGAATCTCGGCGACGGCCGGAACGTAAAGATACGGAGGGCAGACGGCGATATCGACTTCGTTGACCCCGGCGGCAGCGGCCTTCAGACCCTCGGCGAGAGCCTTGGCGGAATCAAGTTTCATATTCATCTTCCAGTTACCGGCGATAAAAAGACGGCGCATTTTTTTCCTCATTCCATTTTTCTTGATGAACGAAAGCCCGAAAGACGCCTATGACGCCCCCGGGAAGATACAGCTACTCCCCAATATAATAAAACATAAATCCCTATACGGGAAGGGGGGGAGCGCCGCGCCGCCCCCCGCACGACGGCGAAATCCGTCCCGGAACGGGGATCGGGCGTTTCATTGACGAAACCGTCTCTCCGGGTTAAAATGAAGGCGCTTTCCCGTCCCGCCCGGCCCCGTTTCGGGGGAAAAACGCGGGACGGGTCCCGAAAAAGAGAATCCGAAAATGAAATGTCCGATCTGCGGGCGCGAGTTCGAACCGGAAAGCGCCGAATCTTCCCTTCCGTTCTGCTCGGACCGCTGCAAAACGATTGACTTGGGGCGCTGGCTCGACGAGAAGTACCCCTTCCTTTCCGACAAAGACGAAGAGGACGAAGAGATCGCCGAAGGGTGGGTGACCGATGAAGACCATTGAAGATTTAGATCAGGGAACAATCCGCCGCATCGACTGGCAGGAACTCGTTCCCGGCGTCCTTTTCTTCCGCGCCCTGACGCAGGCATTCCGGGTCGGACCGATCGCCGTGGGAACGATTTTGGTTCTCCTGCTGATGGTCCTGACCGGCCGTTCCCCCGCGACGGCCGATTTTTCGGTTCTCCTCTTTAAGTCGCTCGTCTGTCCCTTCTGCTGCCATGCCGGGCCGGTCACGCTCGGATTCGTCGCCTTCGCCCTGGCGGCGGCGTTCCTGTGGCTCTTCCTGGCGCGGCGCGGCGCGATGCGCCTGGTCACGACCGAGCGTGTCTCGCTGGGGAAAGGACTCAAATTCGCCCGAAGCCGGTACGTCTCACTCCTTCTGGCGATCTCGATTCCCCTTCTGGGACTCCTCGCCGCGGTCGCCCTGATCGGCACGGCCGAAAGATCATTCTGGTTCTTCACCCACGGCACCCCGATTCTGCTGGGGATCGTCTGGCTCCTCCTCCTGATCGGGGTCGGTTTCCTGATCGGTCTGCCGATGCTGGCCGCGGCGGTCGCGGTCGATAACTGCGACGGATTCGACGCCTTTTCTCGCGTCTTCGCCTACATCTTTCAGCGGCCGTTCCACACCCTCTTTTACCTCGCGGTGGCGGTTCTGTTCGGCGCGGTGGGGTTCTTCATTCTGAAAGGGGGAGTCTTCGCCCTGGTTAAGGTCGTCGACGCCTTCAACCTGAGCGGTTCCGACACCGACGTTCTGATCTCGGACAACCTCTGGTCCCTCTCGTGGTGGGCGGCGACGGCGATGATCCCCCACGGGTTCGTCTTCGGCTACACATGCTACGCCGGGGTCGCCCTCTATCTGCTTCTGCGCAAGACCCTCGACGGGATCGCGTTCGACGTGATCCATTCCGATTCGACCGAGCCGATCCACCGTCTCCGCCCGATTCTGCAAGAGAGCGAAGGGGGAGCGGAATTCGCGTCCGGCTCGCCCGAGGGGACGTCGAAAACTGCCGAGCCCGCCGAAAACGAAACGCCAAGCGAGGAGCCGACGGAGCGTGCCTGAACCGTTTTCGATTCTTCCGCTCACCCCGGACGGCCGGGGCGGGATCGGAAGCCTTCTCATTTCCGGCCCGGGAGCCGAAAAGGCGTTCTGCGCCCTTTTCACCTTTAAGAGCGGCCGCGCGCCGACCGCCGCCGACCTGGAGGCGCGGCGGAACCGCCCGATCTTCGGGCACTTTTCCCTGGGGAACGGTCTCCACGAAGAAGTCCTCGTCCGCGCCGTTTCGCCGGCCGAGCTGGAGATCCATTCCCACGGCGGCGGCGCTGTTCGTTCGGCGCTCGTCCGCCGTCTGACCGAGGCGGGGGGAACGCTGCGGCGTATCGAGCCGCCGACGTGGGACGTGCCGACGGAAGGAACGCCCGATTTTCACGGCGAGGCAATGCGCCTTCTCCCCCACGCGCGAACCGAACGGGCGGCGCGTCTGCTCCTCGAGCAGGCGGACGGTGCCGCCGAGCTTTTCTTTGAAAAGGCGGCGTCGCTTGAAAGCGGCAAACGGAAATCGCTCGCGGAGCGGGTCGAGCTTCTGGCGCGGGTGGGCCGCTCGCTCTACACGCCGCCGCGCGTCGTTCTGGCCGGCCCGGTCAATGCCGGGAAGAGCTCGCTCTTAAACGCCCTGCTGGGATTCGACCGCGCGCTGGTCGACCCGATGGCGGGAACCACGCGCGACGTCGTCTCGGCCGAAACGGTCCTCAGCGGATTCCCCCTCCTTCTGAGCGACACCGCCGGAGTGCGCGAGGCGCCCGGCATGCTCGAAAAGGAGGGAATCGACCGGATCGTTCCCCTTCTGAAAAAGGCCGATCTCCTCCTTGCCGTCTACGACGTCGCCGCGCCGTCCGCCGACCCGATCGCCGAATTTACACAAACGCTCCGCGCGGCGGGGGGGAACCCCGACGACGCCGCCTTTTCCCTGCTGGTGCTGAACAAGCGCGACCTGCCGCGCGAAAAACAGAACCGGTTCTGGGAAACCGCGCGGGACAAGAACAGCCTCATCGAGACAAGCGTCTTTCAGCCGGAGACGATCGCCGCACTCCAGCGGCGGATCATTGAAATCCTCTTTCCCGTCCTCCCCGAACCGAAAGAGTTCGTTCCGCTCAACGCCCGGCAGCTTGCATACGCCCGGGCGCAATGCCGCTAAAAGAAAAAAAAGGCTAAAACGCGTCTTTGATATGCTCGAAACGGGGATCTTCCCCTTCGGGCCAGACGATCATCACGATGTCAAATCGACGCGGCGTTTGGCGGTCGAGTCCGCGCCATCGGAGATATTCCCCCGCCGCGCGGCGCATCCGATCGCGGCGTGTTTCGGGAACTTCGACGTACGGGTCGGCGTATCCCTCCCGCCGCCGCGTTTTCACTTCGGCGAAGACAAGATTTCCCCCGTCGCGGGCGATGATATCGATTTCACACGACGGAAGGGAAAGGTTCCGTTCGAGAATCTTCCAGCCCGATTTTTCGAACCGCGCCGCTGCTAGATCTTCCCCCGCGCGGCCGAGCTTATCTTTCGCGCGGGGAGCGTGAAACGCGCGCTCTTTGCGCGGCACGACGGCCGGATCTTCGTTCCGGCCGGCCGTCAATTCGGCGGCCAGAGCCCGCAGAAACTGAAAAAAGCGCATTGGGAAATACTCCGCGTTCGTCAGTCGTCGACCATCTCGCCGGCGCGAATCGAAATGTAGCTGGCGTACCGCCGGGCGTCGACCCGGCCGTCGGCGACGGCGTCTTTGACCGCGCAGCCGTTTTCGTGCGTGTGCGTGCAGTCCGAAAATTTACACAGATTCTCGTAGGGGCAGAGGTCGCGGAAATACGCCATCACCTCTTCGGAAATGATGTCCCAGAGCATGAACTGGCGGATTCCCGGCGTATCGACCACATATCCGCCGAACGAAAGGCGCAGGAGCTCGGCGGCGGTCGTTGTATGGCGCCCTTTTTGGTTTTCGAGACTCACCTCGGCGGTCCGAAGACCCAGGTTCGGCTCGATTTCGTTTAAAAGGGACGATTTACCGACCCCGCTCTGACCGACCACCACGCTTTCGCGGCCGGCGAGGAGGCGCTTGACCCGCGCGATTCCGTAGCCGGTTTTGACGCTGGTCGGGATCACCTTGTAGCCCATCTGGGCGTAGACGCCGAACAGCGGCATCAGTTCCGCCGGGTCGACGAGATCGAATTTATTGACGAGGATGACCGGCGTGATACCCGCGCGGCCGCAGGTGACCAGGAGCCGGTCGATCAGGTTCGGCTTGATCGCCGGTTCGGCGGCGCTCGCCACGATCAGCGCCTGGTCGACGTTGGTGACGAGGATGTGTTTCCGCCCGCGGCTGGTTCGCGAAAGGGAACCGAACCGCGGCTCGATCCGTTCGATGATTCCCTCGTCGTCCGAGGCGGCGCGGAATCGGACGCGGTCGCCGACAATGACGACCTGACGCTGTTCGGTCGAAAGGGTTTTCAGAATACGGCGCGTGGCGCACGTGTATATCCGGCCCGTCCCCTCCTCCTCGACCCGGGAATAGAGCCCGTGAACGCCGATCACCCGTCCGGGAAGGGTCGGTTTGCCGCTCACGTCGGGCAGGACGCGGAAATCGCCCCGTTCCCCCGAGGCGTTCTCGGCGGGAAGAACCGAGCCGACCACGGTGCGCTTTCTGACGAGGTCGCCCTTGCCGCTGATCCGCTCTCCCGACAGGGCGTCTTCACTTTCGGGGGAACTTCCGGCTGACTCCGACTCGGCACGGTAACGCTGAGTCCAGTCCTTTTCGCGGGTGCGGGAAGACCGGTTCCGCTTGAACTCGACCCGCAGTTTTCGCGACGAATCCTTTTTCCCCTTTTTACTCATCGCTTTCGGGCTCGTCGGAAGGGGGGTCGCCGCAGGAGCAGCCGTGATCACAGCCGCAGTCGCCGTGATCGCAGGTGCAGCCGTCGTCTTCTTCATCTTCGTCGTCCGGCTCGACGCGGCTGTCGAACGCCTCGGCCTTTTTCAGATCCTCGGCGGCGGCCTCGGCGTTACCGGCGGCGGTATAGGCCTCGGCGCGCAGTTCGTACGCGGTGGCATTCATCGGAGCCAGGCGGATCAGTTCCGAAAAGTCGTCGATCGCCGCCTGATAGTCTTTCCGCTCCAAAAAGAGACGCCCGCGGTTGGCGTAGGTTCCGCCGTCGTCCGGGTCCGACTCGAGCGCCTTGTCGTAGTCTTCGAGCGCACCTTCGATATCGCCGAGCTTCTGCCGCACGTAGCCGCGGTTGCCGTACGCCTTTTCGCGCGCGGGGTTCAGGCGGATCACCTCGTTGAAATCGGCCAGGGCGTTTTCATATTCTTCCATATCGACCCAGTCGTTCCCGCGGTTGTTCCACGCGGAGGTCATTTCGGGATTCAGCTCGATCGCCTTGGAGTAATCCTCCGACGCGGTCATGTACATTCCCATCTCGTCATAGATCACGCCGCGGTTGTAATACGCGTCGGCATAGTCCGGCTTGAGTTCGATGGCGCGCGTATAGCATTTGAGCGCGGTTTCGGGGGCGTCCATCAGAAAGGTGACCAGGCCGAGCGAATAGAACGTCTCGGCATTGTCGGGGTTCATCCGAACGGCGATGGTGTAATCGCGGCAGGCGAACCGCCAGTTCCGCTCGCAGAAATACGCGTTCCCGCGCGCCACATAGAGCCGGGCGCTGGCCGGGTTCCTTTCGATCGCCTCGTCGTAAAGGGCGACGGCGTCGGCGGCTTTCCCCTCGAGCAGGAGGTTTTCCCCCTTTTGAATGATCTCGTCCACCTTTTTCTTATCGTTCATCGAAACCCTTTACGGAATGTTTACTTGTTGCAGTAGTCGATCGCCCGCGCCAGCTCGCTTTTGAGGTCGCCCCGTTTCACGATCCGGTCGATAAACCCGTGTTCCAGGAGGAACTCGCTCGTCTGGAACCCTTTGGGCAGCTCGATTTTGATCGTCGCCTTGATGGTGCGCGGCCCGGCGAACCCGATCAGCGCTTTCGGTTCGGCGAAGATCAGATCGCCCAGCGACGCGAAACTCGCCGCCACGCCCCCCATCGTCGGGTTGGTCATGACCGAAATGAAAAGACCGCCCGCCTCGTGAAGCCGAGCCAGCGCCGCGCTCACCTTGGCCATCTGCATCAGCGAGAGGATCCCCTCGTGCATCCGCGCGCCCCCGCCGGACCCGGAAATGATGATCAGCGGCAAGCCCGTCTCGGCGGCGCGTTCGGCGGCGCGGGTCAGCTTTTCGCCGACCACCGATCCCATACTCCCCATGATGAACCGCGAGTCGGTCACGCCGATCGCCACTTTTCGGGCGCGGATACGCCCGGTACCGGTGATCACCGCGTCTTTCAGACCCGTCGCCGCCTGATCGCTCCTGACCCGGTCGACGTATGGACGCCGGTCGACGAACGAAAGGGGGTCGCCCGGCACCAGGTCGGCGTCCCATTCCTCGAACGTCCCCTCGTCGATGATCTGGGCGATCCGCTGCTGCGCCGGAACCGGCCAGTGGTAGCCGCATTCGGGACAGACGTCGAGCCGCTTGAGCGCCTCGTTCCGGAAAATCGTCGCCAGACATCCGGGACATTTGATCCAGAGCCCTTCCGGCACCCCTTTGCGCAGGTCCGGACTCTTATCCGTGGGGGAATGAGGACGGGGCGGACTCGGGGGATTGACCGGCTTGGCTACGGGTTCTTCAGTGGTTTTCTTCGCCATGGTTTTCTCATAAAAATCTGGCCGCGAGCCGCAGCGGGCGGTTCTCGCGATCGTTATTCCGGATGGCCCGGTATCGCCGCCTCGTTGGGCGGCTCAGGCGCCGTATCCTTCGACCGCCAGCCGCCTTAACAGCTTGATCCGTTCGGCGTAGTTGACCGCGTCGAAGACGCTCGTACCGGCAACGAACATATCGACGCCGGCGAGCGCAGCTTCATTTATCGTCCATTTCCCGATCCCCCCGTCAATCGAAAGGAGAGCGTCGCTACGAACGACCCGCTTGAACTTCCGAACCTTATCGAGGACTTCCGGCTTGAACTTCTGCCCCCCGAATCCCGGCTGAACGCTCATCGTCAGGAGGATATCGACCAGCGGGGCGTACGGCAGAACCGCGTCGGCGGGAGTTCCGGGATTCAGAACCAGACCCGGCGCCGCGCCGAGAGAACGGATCCGCTCGATCAGTTCGACCGGCTCGGGAACCGTCTCGATATGAAAAAGGAGCGAGTCGGCCCCCGCTTCCACGAACGGCTCGGCGTACCGCGCCGGGTCGGAAATCATCAGGTGGACGTCGAGGGGCAGACGGGTAATTTTGCGGATCGACGCGACGACCGGCACCCCGACGCTGATGTTCGGCACGAAATGACCGTCCATCACGTCGACGTGGAGAACCCGCGCGCCCGCCTCCTCGACCAGACGGATCTCGCGCTCCAAATTGGCGAAATCGGCGGCCAGCAGAGAGGGGCTGATCACCGGCTTATGCCGGCAGAGTTCCTGTACCCAGGGGAATGAAGTTAATGCCATGAATCGCTGTTTCGGAGACGAACCGGGCGCGGCGCGCCGAAACGAAACCCTCATCTCGGCGGCGCGGCATCCCTTTCTTCACGTCTATAATATACCGCAGAACGGCCTCTTTTAAAAAGGGGAGCCGTAAAAAAAGCCCGCTTTTTTCGGAAATGGAATAAAGAGGGAGTTGACGAAAGCCGATAGAGTGGTATACTTCACCTAACCTACCGGGGGATTAGCTCAGTTGGGAGAGCGTTTGGCTGGCAGCCAAAAGGTCATCGGTTCGAACCCGTTATCCTCCACTCAAACCGGCGTAAGCCGGTTTTTTTGTGCCCCGACATGACCGCGCGCCGGACTCCCCCGGCGCGCGTTTTTTTATCGGCGGATCACCTCCGGCCGGCGCCGATCTGATACGCCAGCTCGAGAATCTTCGGGAACTCGGTCTCGTGGCGCGCCTTCTTGTGATCGCCGTCGAATCCCCTCATGTCGTATTTGGAGTAGTCGCTGACCTGAAGGGTGTCGCAGACCGGGATCCGCTCGGTTTTGCCGTTCAAGAAACGCATCGGGGCGAAAAACTCGTTCATCCGGTCGACGTAATGGGCATCATAGTATTCCCGAGGGGCGTTCATCGGCATAAAGACGGTCGTATCGACCCTGCCGCGGAACTGCGTCGAGTAGTCGTTGTAGGAAAGCGCCGGGAAAATGAGCCGTTCGAAGAGGGCGCGGAATCCCGCGGCCGGTTCCCCGAAATAGATCGGCGCGCCGGTGATCAGAACGTCCGACCGATAGATCTTTTCGAGAAGCTCCGAAAGGCCGTCGTTCCAGTAGCATTTGCACGGGTTGGCGATCCCCTTCCGCTTGCACGCCAGACAGCTCCGGCATCCGCTGAAGGTCAGGTCGTAAAGATCGACATATTCGACCTCGGCGCCCGAATCGCGCGCGCCGTCCCGCGCCGAATGGAGGATCTGCGCGGTACACCAGTTCTTGCGGGGACTTCCGTTAACGACAATCACTTTCCGCGGGTTCGAAGGAGAGTTTTCGGTCATTGTTCCGCCTTTGCTTTTAAAACCGTATTACCCTTTCTTCCCCCGCGCAGGTTTAAGTCTATCCGCTGCGGCGCGGAAATTCAAGACGCGGAAACAAAAACGGCGGGCAGCGCCCGTTCCGGAGCCGCCCGCGCGTTGCCGTCGGAAAAAGGGGAGAGAGTTATTTTTCGACCTGTTCGAGCTCGCCGCTCAGGTTCGGGGAACGGAACCCGGCCGGAACCCCGTTCGATCGGTATAGCCGAAACGGACCTCGCCGGCCTTCATCACCCCGGCGAGCGGACGATACGGCTTTTGCCGCTTCTTTTCGCTCCGCGCGCCGACCGGGACGAATTCGCCGCGACTGTTCCGCCGATCTTCCCCGAATTTGAAAAGCGGGTCCGGGAGGTGTAAAATGACGGGGTCACCGGCGGTTTCCCCTTCCCGGACCGATACCGCGTCATCGAACCAACAACCCGCAGCAAGCTTGAGAAAACAGGGAGTCGGACAAAATGAATTATTCCTTCAAGCGGTCGTTCTTTTCTCTTTTCGCCGCGGCGTTTCTGTTTGCCGGTCTTTTCGGCGGACAGGGCGTTTCGCTCCGGGGCGACGGTCCCGAATTTTCGCGGGAAGCCTGGGAACAGCTCTCTCCGAAGGAGAAGAATCTGATCCGAAACGAGGTTCAGTATTTCACATCGGAGATTGAAGGGGCGGCGAAACCGGAAGGAGTCACCCTTTCGTGGGCGGTCGGGGACCGGCGCGTCTTCAAAGCGCCGAAGATCATCGGTTATCAGCCGGCGTCTCCGATTCTGATCAAAGCGCCCCGGAACGATTTCGAATCGTTCCAGATCGTCGTCCGGCCGGAAAAGCGGAACTTGTCCGGCCTCTCAGCGAGTGTCACCGACCTGACCGGACCGGAAAACGGAGTGATCCCGAAAGAGAATATCCAGATCCGTTACGCCTATTACCATTGTGTTTCGCAGCCGACCGACGCAACTTCTCTGCCCGGCTGGTATCCGGACGCGCTGGTTCCGCTGGAAAAAGGGTCGGACGGTCTCGGCGCCCCGATTGTGATCGGCGCGGGAGAGAACCAGCCGCTCTATGTGACCGTCCATATTCCGGAAGGGGTTCCCGCCGGGACCTATTCCGGGACGCTGACGCTCGGAGAAGGCG
>JAGCAH010000010.1 GCA_017652805.1 Thermoguttaceae bacterium
GACCAGGCTTGATCAATCCCCTCAACTACTACCTTGAGGAATTGCAGTAAAATCTGTAGTTATGTAGCGCCGTATACGAGACCCGTACGTACGGTGCAATGGGAGGTGGAGGGGCCGAGAGACCTCTCCGTCTACCCTATTGTGGGGGAGAAGGGGGTGTGGGAATGCGGGTGAGCTGGGGATAGCGTGAGCGGTCGCCGGGAGAGGGAGAGCGTGAGCGGTCGCCTGCGGCTCCCTGCCCGCCGGGGGGGAGAGTGGCTGGGTTGGCTTTTCTCCTCTTTCGTCCAATTTTTTGTTGCTTTCGTCCAAAAAGGGGTTATAATTGGATGAAAGACCGGCGGCCGGACGAAAGGAATTCCTATGAGAAAATTTGATTATCTGTTTCTGGCGAAACGAACGTGGGATATGGATATTCTGAATCTCGTTGCAAAAATTCATGAGTGTAAGGGACGGCAGGACTTGTTTATTTGCCGGAAGCCCGCCGAACTTGATAAGCTCGTTGAAATTGCCAGGATTCAAAGTACAGAAGCTTCCAATAAAATCGAAGGTATTGTGACGACCGGCACCCGAATGAAACAGCTGTTTGAGGATAAGACGACTCCGAGAAACAGAGACGAGAGCGAGATCATGGGGTATCGGGATGTACTGAATACAATTCACGAAAGTAATGAATATATTCCGATTCGTCCCTCCTATATTCTGCAGCTGCATAGAGACCTTTTGAAACGTACCGGGGTCTCCCATGGCGGACGATTTAAAGATGTTCAGAATTATATCCGAGAGACAAAAATAGACGGTTCGGAAACGATCCGTTTTACCCCCGTTGCTCCTTTTGAAACGGATGAGGCGGTCGCCGCGATCTGCGTCAGCTATGCGCTGGCGGCGGCGTCGGAAAGCGTTGATCCCCTGATTCTGATCCCCGCATTTGTTGTCGATTTCCTTTGTATTCACCCGTTTAACGATGGAAACGGAAGAATGAGCCGCCTCTTAACGCTGCTGCTCCTGTATAAGCATGGATATTGCGTCGGCAAATACGTCAGTATCGAAAAGCAGATCGAAATTACAAAAGATCGCTACTATGACGTTCTCAGAGAAGCGGATGCCGGATGGCACGAGGGACAGAACGACCCCGTGCCGTTTATCCGTTATATGCTGCAGATCATACTCGCTTGCTATATAGAATTTGAAGAGCGTGTCGGGCTGGTCGGCGATTCCTGCGCGAAACGCACTTCCTACGATATTGTCAGACGATATGTTGAAAATAAAATTGGGAAATTTACCGGTACCGATGTAATTGCCAATTGTCCGACGGCCGGCAGATCGTCCGTCCTGGCGGCATTAAAGAAGCTGACCGAGGACGGCGTGATCTTCAGAAACGGAAACGGTCGAAATACGTTTTATGTAAGAGCGGATAACGTCGAGGACGGGGAGGGGTAGCGTCGACCGCGGTCGCCGATGGGGTGAGCGTGAGCGGTCGCGGGGAGAGGTGAGCGGGAGCGGTCGCCTGCGGCTCCCTGCCCGCTGGGGGGAAGGCGTTGGTGCGGTTATTCCATGTCGGGGCCTTCGATCTGTTCGCCGCGCTGCTGACGCTCCTGGTCTTCCGGTTTGAAGGTGCCGTAGAAGAGAGCGTTGCCGCCGTCGATCCAGGTGTAGAGGCGTTCCCAGTCGCCGTCGGTCAGCTCGACTTCGTGGTGGCCCTCTTCCAGCATTCTGATCAGTTTGCTCTGGCGCGTGCCGAACAGATAGGGGGTTGTGAGCGGCTCGTTGTTCCCGTCGGGCGCGCCCCAGTAGGTGAAGCTGACGGAGGGGATCAGCGCGTTGTACGACTTGGAAAACCGGCCGTCGGGCGTGCCGGTGAGGCTGATGCCGCCCGCCGGGTCGTCTTCTCCGTGGCAGTCGGCGCAGAGCCGGTCGAGAACCGGCTGGACGAGAATCGGATAGGAGAACGGTTTCGAGCCGGACGGGCCGGGTGTGAGCCGCTGCGGTTCGGTTTTGCGCGAGGCGATGGTCGCCGCGGGCGTTGCTGGAACCGCCGCCAGACGGTCTTCGTGGCAGCCGGTGCAGCTGACCGTCTCGCCCGGCTGGCCGTAAATCAGACTCCGCATCCCCTGAACCATCTGGCCGTCTTCGCCGAGCGCCTGAATGAGGAACGGGATCCGCGCGGGAACGACAAACTGGGCCGAGCCGTCTTCCTCGACGGGGACGGTGCCGAGAACCTGTTTGCCGGGCGAGGCGTTCGCCGCGCCGACCATCGGGGTATTGGCGTGGGGCGTCGTTTTCGGCAGGACCTGAACGATCCGGAGCGACTTGATCTTTTCGGGGATCTCGAAAGGCCAGGATTCGTAGACGTTCTGAATGAAGAACTGGGCGGGCTTGAGCGAACCGTCCGGCTCGGCCGGTTCGGGAAGGGTCGAGATGTATGTCGGCTGCTCGGGACGCGGCGCGAGCGGCATGGCCCAGACGCTCGAAATGTTCGGGTCGCGGTAGATCAGTTCGCGGGTGCCGAACGCGTCGCAGAAATAAATGCCGAACTGGTTCGGAATGTTCGAGCCGAGTTCGCCGATCAGGGTGTCGAACGAATAGGACGCGATGAAATACGTTTCGGAAAGGGGGAAGGGGGCCTTAAAGGCGTGGACGGGCCAGCGGCGCTGTTCCTCGGGCTGGTCGGTCACGCGGTCGGCGGGCCGGTCGGGCCGGTTGGCGTCCCAGCCGCCGGAATAGACTTCGTCGAACCGGTTGAAGTCGGTGCCGACTCTGCCGTAAGGAAGAGGGACTTCCCCTTCGGGATAGAGAACTTCGGGGGTGAGCCGGGTGACGGCTTCGGAGCCGTCGACGCCGCGGGAGTTGTCGAGCAGCATGACCGAGCCGGCGCTCATCCCGTGGTGGGGGCCGCCGATCGCCATGATCTTGCTCGAGCCGGGAATCGATTTCGGTTCCCAGACGCCGTTCGGATTGAATGTGTTGTTTCCGTAATAGATCCGCACGTCGGTGCCGTCGGGACGGGTGGTCCAGAGGTTCTGGTAGTAGACCGCGTCGCGGTCGACGTAGTCCCAGCGTGTGTAGATGACGCGGCCGTCGTTCATCACGTCGGGGGTCCATTCGTGGGTTTCGTGAACGGAGATCGGGTGCGGGTCGGATCCGTCGGGACCGGCCACCGCCAGGGTGAAGACGGGGCAGGGGCCCATGCCGCAGCGGTGGAATCCGCCGCGCCGGGTCGACGAGAAGATGATTTTGCCGTCGGGGAGCTCGCGCGGGGCGAAGTCGTCGCAGTCGCCGCCCGTGAGCTGGACGGGATCGGATCCGTCGGCGTTCATACGCCAGATATGCTGGTACTGGTTCCCCCAGGTGGAGGGGAAGGACCATTTGTCGGGTGCGGTTTCGGCGGCGCAGAAGGAGAAGAGGATCGACTGGCCGTCATACGAAACCGAGGGATAGAGGAAACCGCCGTTCGGGAATCCTGCGGTGAGGCAGCGGACGTCCATCGATTTGCCTGGTTTGTCCAGAACGAAGACGCCGCCGCCCGGACGCGTTAAAAAGCCGTAGGACTGTGTGAGCTGATGACTGCCGACCGTCGGAACGTGTTTGGCGAAAACGAGCGGGCCGGTGTTGAATTTCGGGTTCGCCAGGGTTGCCTTGCGGCGGAGCCGGTGAAGGTCGCGCCAGAGGTCCTGATAGTAGGTGTCAGCGGTGTTCGAGGCGGCGTTGAGTTCGTCGAGCCGGCCGAAGAGGGCGGCGTATTCCTCCTCGAACGAGGTGAAGAGGGTTTCCTCCTCTTCGGTTTCGGCGTTTTCGGCCAGGTCGGCGATCATGGCGCGGACCTGCGGGAGACGCTTTTCGATCGCCTGGCGGAATGTGCGCGGCTCGCGCGGGGTTTCGATCCCGTCCTGCATCCGCCAGTCCCATTCGATGAGCGCGTCGGTCAGGTAGGGGGTCATGTTCGGCGAGACCGCGATCGGATTGACGTCGATGACGCGGCGCTGGGGGTCGAGCGAGACCGGCTCGCCGCCGGCGCGGAAACCGGCGAGGGTGACGGACATTGTTCCCGGATCGGATTTGGCGGGAAAGAATGGGCGGGTGATAACGATGTTGTCTGCCGGCCCCGTCCAGAAGAGGGTGAGTTTGGAAAGACCGTCGGCGACGGAGGCGGAGACAGCGTTTTTTACATAAGCCTCCGGGTAGGAATCGAAGGTGATTTCTTTTCCCGCGGCGGCGGGAACGGTCAGCTCAACCTTTTCGCCCGGGGCGAGGTCGGCCGCGAGACGGTAGTTCGGCAATCCGTCGGGGCCGGCGTTTTCGTGGCCGAGGAGGAGGAGCTGGGACTGTTTTTCCCCGTCGAAGTCTGCGAAGAACCAGACGCCGGCGACGGTACCGTTGGTCGGCAGGATCGGTTTGCCGTCGATGGCGAGAGTCATTTTCGCCGGAGGCGCGGAAGGCGCGGAGGCGGACTCTTCGGCGCGGAGGGGAAGCGCCAGAAAGGCGATGAGGGTGAGGAATGCGAAGGGGGCGAGAGGTTTGCGGCAGCGCATTAGGGAAACTCCGGGGTAAATGGGAATGCGGAATGGAATACAGGCCTATTTTAACAGAGGGACGAGTGGAAAGTAAAGGGACGGGAGGAGGAAAATTTCAGTTATTTGCGGGGGGGGGGCGTAACGGGGCGGTCATCGGATGCAAAACCGCTTGTACGGTTTCGCTCCCGATGACCGCTCTGCCGGGAACGGCTGCATTCGAATTCAGGACGCGTCTGAATCGATTTCCGGGCCGGCGGAGTCGAATTCCGCAAAAACGGCGTCGGCGGCCTGGGCGCGGAGCAGAGCACTGTCGCCGGACTGATATTCGTACGCGCCCAGGTCAACGGTGCCGCCGACGATCCGCGGGTTTCCCGCGAGGTCGGTTTCGTAACCGGAAATGTAACTGTTGTTCCCCTTATCGATCGCCTGGGAATCTTCGATCAGCGAGTAGCCGTCGGGTGCAAAAAGATCGCCGCCGTCATACAGGATGAAGCCGCTGCCAAACTCGCTGACCGAAAGGTTGGTGTCCCCACCGACCGTCGAAGCACCGCTCAGTTCGAAAACGGTGCGCCCGCCGAGAATGATGCTGTTGTAGAAAAGCAGCGATGCGTTGTCGTTACCGAAAACCGCGCTCCGCGTGTTATTTGAAATAGTGACATTCACCGCGGTATTCGTGCCGTTCGAGCCGGAGGAAAGACCGCGGATGTTCCCCGAAAGGACGACGTTGACCATGTTGAGCGTTCCGCCGTAGTTGCGGATTGTTCCGTACAACGCGCTGTTACCGACAAAAAGGGTGTCGGTAATCCCGACCACGGCGTTGTTCCAGACGTAAACCGCACTGCCGTAGGCCCCGCTGGTGTTTCCGCTGAAATACGATCCGGAAATTTCGGCCTGCGCGTTCTTTTCAACCATGACCGCGCCACCGTGAGTCGATGCCGCGTTTCCGGTGAAGACTGAATCTGTCACCGTCAGACTCGAAGCCTGGGCCGTATAGACCGCGCCGCCGAACTTGCCGGAAGAGGAGCCGGAAACGGCAACCGAATTGAGCGTCAGGTCGCCGGCGTTATAGACCGCTCCGCCCTGGTTTTTGTGCCAGCCGTTTTCCAGCGTCAGATTGCTGAGGACGACCGTGCCGGAACTGATTTTAAAGACGCGGCTTTTACCTCCGGCGTCGATGGTGATTCCGCCGATACCGGCCGCATCGACGGCGATTCCCTTCGTGATCTGGATTTCGGACCCGTCGAGGAGGATCGTCTTTCCGGCGAGTTCCGGCGCGAAGGTGATAGTGTCGCCTTCTCCGGCTACAGCGACCGCCTCGCGCAGGGAGATCAGGTTGTCGGCGGGATCGACGACGTCGAGATTCGTGGTGACGACGATTGAGGGTGTTTCGGGACCGGCTTCATACGCGCCGAGATCGACCGTGCCGCCGAAAATGCGGATGTTTCCCGCAAGGTCGGTCTCGTAACCGGAAATGTAGCTGTTGTTCCCCCTGTTGACCGCCTGGGAGTTTCCGGGC
>JAGCAH010000067.1 GCA_017652805.1 Thermoguttaceae bacterium
ATGGGACGCACCCATTCGAACGCGTATAACCAAGTCTCTCACTTCTTCCCCGATCTCCCTTTCAAGCCGGTCCTGAAATGCTGCTACGGGCGGCCCGAAGATATCGAAACGCTCAAAAAGTTTCAGAAGGCGTGGGGCTACGAGGAGATCGAAACCGACTGGCATAAACTGATCGCCCGCCCCGATATCGATATCGTCGACGTCGTCGCGCCGAACTTTCTCCATAAAGAGATGGTGATCGAAGCGGCCGCCGCCGGGAAGATGATCATCTGCGAAAAGCCGTTCGCCATGAGCGTCGCCGAAGCCGAAGAGATGGTCGATGCGGTCGAAAAGGCGGGGGTCGCCAATATGGTCTCGTTCTGCTACCGGCGGAATCCGGCGGTCTCGCTCTTTAAGCAGGTCGTCGACGAGGGACGGATCGGCCGGCCGTTCCACTACCGCGCCCTCTACCTGCAGGATTACACGATCAGTCAGAAAGTTCCCGCCGGCGGGGCGTCCCTCTGGCGGCTCGACGCCAAGGTCGCCGGCAGCGGCGTGACGGGGGATCTTCTCGCCCACTCGATCGACGCCGCCGAATGGATCAACGGTCCGATCAAGCGCGTCTGCGCCAAGACAGAAATCTTCATCAAGGAACGGAAGAACGCCGAAACGGGCGAAATGGTTCCGATCACGATCGACGACGCGTGTATGTTCCTGGCGGTCTTCGAAAACGGCTCGATCGGCACGTTCGAAAGTTCCCGCTACGCGCGCGGCCGAAAGAACTTCCAGACGATGGAACTCAACGGCGAAAAGGGCGCGGTCTACTTCAACCTCGAAGAGCCGGAATATATCCAGTTCTTCCGCTACGCCGACCCGTCCGGCCAGAAGATCGAAGACCATCTGACCGGCTGGCAGAAGATCCTGGTCACGAACAGCGAACATCCCTATATGAGCCACTACTGGGTTCCGGGCACGATGATCGGCTACGAGCATTACTTCATCAACCAGCTCGCCGATTTCCTGGCGGGAATTTCGGGGGGGCCGGAATGCCATCCCGACGTACACGACGCGCTCCGCGTTCAGAAAGTCTGCGACGCGGTCATCCGAAGCGCCAAAGAAGAAAAGTGGATCGAGGTCTGATCCGCCTTCAGCGCCCGCCGCGGCGCGCCGCGAAAGCGGCGCGCTTTTTCATTGTTCCCCTCCCCCCTTCGAAAGAGACCGATGCGTATTGATTCCTGGGAAATCCGGCTTCTTCGCCTTCCGCTGGCAAAACCTTTCTATACAACCGACCGCGCCGTCGATCATTGCGACACCGTCTATGTCGCCGCGAAAAGCGGGGAGGCGGTCGGGTGGGGAGAGGCCGCGCCGGGGAACGCACCCTTCCTGACATGCGAGTCCGCCGTCGGGGTCTTCACGCTCCTGCGGGACCATCTCCTGCCGATGATCCCGCCGAAACACGGTTGGGAATCGGGCGAGACGCTCGCCGAGGCGATCCGCCCGATCCGCGGAAACCGCTACGCCAAGGGAGCGCTCGATATGGCGTGGCACGACCTGAACGCGCGGCTGAAAAAAATGCCGCTCTGGCAGACGCTCGGCGGAAAGGACCGGCCGATCGAGGCGGGGCTCACCTTCGACCGCCTGCCGGCACACGAAGACCTCTACGCCGAGCTGGAACGCGCCAAGAGTGAAAAATTTCACCGTATTACGCTGAAAATGCGCCCGGGATGGGAAGTCCAGGCGGTCAGCGCCGCCCGCGCGATCGCGCCCTGGCCGACTCTCCTGTCGGTCGACCTGGAAGGGGCGCTCGACCCCGCCGATCAGGGGGAGATGCTCTACCGTCTTCAGGACTTTATGCTTTTGGCCGTCGAGCAGCCGTTCGACCCCGCCGACCTCCTTTCCCACGCAATCTTTCAGGAATCGTTCCGAACGCCGCTGGCGCTCGACGAGTCGATTACAAGTCTCCTGGACGCGAAAATCGCGCTCGACCTGCAGAGCGGCCGCGTCTTCTGTCTCAAGCCGGGACGGCTCGGCGGGCTGAGTCAGGCCGCGCTCGTCGACGAGGCGGCGCGCCAGGCGAACGTCGCGTGTTACGCCGGGTTCGATTTGGGGACGTCGGTCGCCTACCGTCATACGCTCGCCGCCGCGTCGCTCGAAGGATGTACGCTTCCCGCCGATTACATTCGTTTCGACGAAGTCTTTTCGGAAGAACCGGGTCGGGCGCTCGTTCCGGCGCTGCACGAGTTCCCCGCTAAAAAAGAGGGCGCCCCTTCGAAAGAGTGGCAGGCGATCGACCTGTGGACCGAACCGGGGATCGGGTTCGATCCCGATCCGGAGATCATCGAGAAATACACCGTCGACCGGGCGGTCTTCGCGTAAAAAGATTTCGGCACAAGCGTAAAAAAAGCGGCTTCTGCCGCTTTTTTTATGTAACATCGGTTTGCGGAAAACCGCTCACCCCAGATATGCGCCCCGAAGTGCCGCCAGTTTCCGGAATGCCGGTTTCGGGGTTCCGTCGGCGTTGACCAGTCCCGAATGGGGAAATGAAAGGGTCATATGGTCGGGACTGTCGTCGAACGAGGCGATTTCGACCTCTTCCGGCTCGAGGATCTTTGCCTGCGGCATTTCCTCATCGGCGATGATCAGCTCTTCGACCGACCCGGATTCTTCCTTTCCGCCGGCCTGGGCGGAGGAATTCTTCCGAGCCCCCTTTTCGGGACGCCGGGTCGTTTCCTCGTCGTCGTTCAGTTCGCTGAGCGATTTGGTATCGTCCCGCAGATCTTCGGCCCCCTCCTCGGCAACGAGAAGATCGGCGTCGGACGCCAGATCGTCGAAACAGTTCCAGAAGATCCCCCGGATCGTCTTGCGTGTTAAAAGGGAAAGGAACGTCCGGTTCACGTTCTCCTGCTGGGTGTGCGGAGTGCAGATCGGCTCGGCTTTCCCGTCGGCGGTCTCCCAGAGGGGGTCGAACGTCGACGGTGCGCTCGGAACCGAGAACGAAAAATAGAGGGGTTTTCCGAGCGAACTCCACTGATCGAGGAGCATGTTCAGCTCGAACGCGTCGCGAGGCAGCGTCGCCTCGGGAGAGAGGCCGTAGTTGAAACTGACCAGAAAACCGTTGAAAACGCGCCTTTGGAGAAGGGTCTCGGCGAGTTCGAGGGGGGGAATCTCCGACTTGAACCGAAGCGCGTCCCCCCAGGGACGTTCGATCCCGACCAGCAGGAGCGCGTCGGGGTTCAGCTGGCGGATTTGACGCGCCATCGTATCGGCCCACTCAACCCGCTTCTGCACCAGGATATAGTCCATTTCGCTCCCCAGCCCGCTTGCGACGACCCACTTCTGTATCACCGGGGCGTAACGGCGGATCAGTTCGTCCCCGTAGCGAAAGAGGTGCTGACGGAGGGTGTACGGCTCTTCAAGGGAACCCAAAAGCCACTCGGGGAGGGATTCGCGGTCCCACTGCACGATCGGACCGAAGACCGGGTCGAGGTTGTTCTTCCGGGACGCTTCGATGAATCGGTCTAAAAGATCCCAGCGATAGACCCCCGGTTCCGGCTCCAGCTGGCGCCATGTATAGCAAGTGTTCCAGACCTGGAATGCGTCGGAATAGGAGGGATACGTCTCGTTGAACCGTTCGAAATGCTTCAGCTGAAACGAACGGCCGCCGACGAAAATCGGATACGCCTCGGTCTGGACCTTGCGCGCGTAAAGAGACTGTTCCAGGAACTGGTCCAGAAGGCGGTGGCTCGTCTGCAAGATATACTCGAAGGCGGCGACCCCCACGGCGTCGAAATCGGGATCGCTCGGGTCTTTCGTCAGGAATCGAACCATCTTCCGACGCGCCGACTGGATCGCGTTTTTCACCGCGTCGGAAATGAGAAGCCCCTTTCGCTCCCAGTCGTATTCCCGCTTGACGATTCGTGACATCTGGCCGCGTACCAGTTCGCGCAATAAATAAAACGGCTGGGAGCGGGGTCGGAGAACCTCGGTCGAAAAGAAGGTCAGTCCGAACCGCTTCGAGTACCAGGGGACGTTGATCGTTCCCGGCTCCTTCCAATTCACCGAAAGTTTCAGAATCCCGGTCGTTTCGTTCTCTTCGGTCAGCGACGCGGTACTCCGCATCGGCAAATGCCCGGTTCGGGCGAAAAACGCCTGACGGAGATAATGCCGCGGGAAATATTTAACCGGATAGATGAAACGAAAAATAAACAAAGGCTTAACCTAAGAGTTCGGGCCGGACGAATCGATAACAGGGTGTGTTCCCTATCTTTTTCCTATTTTATTTGGTCCTCATAATGTGTCAAGTTTCAGCGGTCGAGGATCGCGACCGCTCGAACGGGAGAGGCGTCCCCTCCCATCAGGCGCAGAGGGAATGCCGCCAGGGTCAGAAGGGACTCCTTTCGATTATCGGCATCCGACGCGCGAATCGTCGGCAGTTCGTCCGGAATCAGGAGATTTTCAAGGATAAAAAGGGGAGGAATCCGCCCCAAAAGGATCCGATGCGACTCGGCGTCGGCGTGGCTGAAAAGAAGCTCGTCGGCCTCGCTGCGGCGGTCCGCCGAGGGAGGAAGCGGCCCGTCTTCCGGCGAGTAGTGAGCCAGTGCCGAAAGGGAGGGAGTTTCGAGCCCCAACAGGCGTATCGGCTGTTCGGCGAGCCAGTCGGCGGTCTCGGGAAGAATGGAGGGGAACGCGGTAAAGTCCGCGGGCCGCCGAGACCAGCCGGTTTTCAAAATCACCCCTTCAACTTCCGGGAAGATCGGCCGAAACGGCTCGAGGAGTTCCGGCAGGATCACCGGCGGCAGGGAACCGTATCGGAACTTCTCCAGTTCGCCGGTAATATCGAGCGCGGCCGCTTTCAGAAAAAAGGCTTCCGGGCCGAACGCGTCGGTCCGTTCCCCGTCCTGAAAAAAGTGATAAGGAAAGTCGATGTGCGTTCCGGTGTGTGTGCCGAGCGAAAGTTCTGTCACTCGGTATCCGTCGGTCTCGTGATCCGCCACGGGCCGCGTCCGAAAGAGGGGATCTCCCGGATAGACCGGCATCCCCTCTTTCATCGGCTGAGTTAAGTCGATCACACGCATCAGTCCGGTGTCCAGAGTTTCGACCCGCCCGACGAGGGCGCGTCGCTGTCGGGAGTCCAGAGTTTCGGCTCGGCCGCGGGCGAGACCGGTTCAGCCGCCGCGGGAGCGTTTGACACCGTCCGAGGAGTACCGTCCGGATTAATCAGGCCCAGGTTGATCATCATCATTTGAAGTTCGGCCATCGCTTCCGGGTCGCCGCGGTGTTCCCGCGCCACGTAACTGACCAGGCGCCGGAATTCATCGATCCGACCCAACGCCAGCTGCATCGCCGCCTCGCGAAGCGAAAGGGAAGCGTCGGAAATTCCCGCTTCACGCGCGACTCTTTTCGCCTCGGCGATCAGTTCAAGCGCTTTGGCCGGTCCTTCGGCTGTCTCGGCTTTGGCAATTCGAACCTCATAGGCCATGTAGCGCGCCTCCGCCGCCGACAACGGCCGACGGTCCGGCGCCGAGGCGGTTTCGGATTCGGACGCGGAAGCCGTCTTGGCGGAATCCGCCTCGTCCGCCGGAACGGAAAGAATCCGATCGCTCAGACGCGTCATCGCCTCATCTTCGCCGAAGATCGAAACGACCCGCAGAAGCTGTCCGGCGGCGGTTACCGAAAGGGTCGAGACGTCGGCCCGGCACCAGCGCCAGATCGGGATCCGCTGGAAGAAGGCGAGTACCGCCGAGTCGTCCCCTTCGGGGGGAGTGAGCGTCTCGGGCTGCGGAATCCCTAACTTTTCGCGGAGCGCGCGGGCGAGCCCCTCCGAAAACTGCGGGTCGGTCTGGAAGGCGACCGTCTGAACCAGCGCCGACAGAACCGGGGCGCTTTCCGGCTGACCGGCATACGCCAGGGGCGTCTTGCCGTCGAGGAAGTCGCTCGGATGATTGAGCCACTCTTCGGCGAAAGCGGTCTCGAAATAGTCGCGGTAGAGCTTTTTGACCGACTCGGCCGGAAACGCGGCGGAATCTTTGATTTGGAACTCAGGATCGAGTTTCTTAAAGAGCCAGGGGAGTTTCGTCAGCAGATTCGTTTCGACTTCCGGGCCGAGTTCCGCGCCGAGCGCCTCGCTGAGAAACGCCAGAAGCGTCTCTCTGTTCTGTTCGAAAACCTGGATTTCGATTCGCGCGTCCCGATCGGTCTGCTTTCCGAAAAAGAGAAATGTCCCGAGAAGGAGCGGGGTGTTCTCCAAAGTGAGCGCTTCTCCCTGAGGGGGGAACGGCCGGTCGACCACGCGGAACGCGTGGCTTGGCGCGGGCCGCTCGGCGTCGCCGTACATCCGGGCGTCGAACGGCATGCTGACCAGACGCGGGGTCGACAGGAGAATCTCCAGTGCCTTATCGGGATTCGGAATCGTCCGAATGACCTGCATCACATCGAGATCGTCGCTCAGTTGCCGGCGGGTCAGCATTGCCGCGGTAAGCGCGTCGACCGCGTCGTCGAACGAGACTTTCGCGGACGACGCGAATTTCCTCATCGCTTCGGCCGCGGCGTCGGTATCGCCGAGCCAGAAGTTGACCAGCCCCAGACTTCGATAGAGGTTCGGCCATTGCCCGGCGCAGGAGAGGAGCTCTTCGAGAATCGCCCTGCCCTCCTTCCAGTGTCCCGTCGCCAGACGGACCGCGGCATCCTGGTATTTGTCGCGGAACGGGAAATCGTCGGGCGCGGCGGGATCGAACGTCAGCTCTTTTTCGATGAGCGGGATATCTTTCCGACGGTAGATCTGCGCCAGAAGGGCGGCCGACTCGCGGCCTTTCGGATTGAACGACTGCGAGAGCTTCGCCAGCGCCACCGCAGTGTAGATATTCCCCTGTTCGAGGAGCTGCTGGGCGATCATGATCAGGGGGAAGAGGAGCGAGCCGTCGATCTTTCCCGGCTCGTTCTTTTCAATCCCGTCGACCAGAACCGAAAGCGCTTCGTCGGTCTGTCCTCCGATCGTTCGGGCGATGACGTATTCGGCGATCGCCTTGAGCTTGTCGGGGTTCCCCCGATAGAACGATTCCGCCTGAGCGATGAACTCGTCGAACCGGCCGGTTTCGCGGAGAATCAGACATTTGGCAGAAATCAGCGCCGCGTTGTTCGGGTGATCTTTTTCGAGCTTTTCGATCATCGAAAGGGCGGCGGCAAACTGCCCACCCGAAAGCATTGTCTCGAGCTGTTGGTAATCTTTCAGCATATCGGAACAGCAAAAACGGATCTCTTTGCCGCTGCCGCAGGGGCAGGGGGAATGGGAATCAAGAGGCATAGGTCAATCTCCGAAGTTGAATTGATACAAAATATCCTTAACGATTTTACCCCAAACGGCACCGGACGCAAGAACCCGCGGGTCGCGGCGGACAACGAGGCTGCGTGATGATTAACATCGACCGTGCGCCTCGTTGGCTCTGAAAAAGTTCACATTTCCTTCCGCCGGGTGCGGCCGGGTTCACAAAAAAATTGTCGGGGGTGGTTTTTTTTGAATTTTCGGTGGACTATAATGGAGCCATCCAGGAAGGAATGTTAATCTGAGGCGTTTCGGTTTTCTGGCGAACTATCCGCACCCCGAAAACCGGCTCGCCGTTTTCATTGATACAGTTTAAGAGGTTTCAGAATGAGAAAGTTTCAGTGGTTGCCGTCGCTCCTGGCGGCTTTAATCGTCGCGGCGGGCTCGACCCTCCTCCTCGCGCAGGAAGACGAAGAAGGTTTCGTCTCCCTTTTCAACGGCAAAGACCTGACCGGCTGGGTTCAGAAAGGGGGGGACGCCTTCTACTCGGTCGAAGACGGCATGATCATCGGCGAGTGCAATCCGGAAGCGAAGAGCAACTCGTTTATGTGCACCGAAAAGGAATTCGGTAACTTTATCTTCAAGTGTGAGTACAAGGTTCTGGTTCCCGGCAACTCGGGGATCCAGTTCCGCAGCCACAGCGAAGGGGACGGCCCCCGCCCCCACGTCTTCGGCTATCAGTGTGAAATCGCCCCGTCGGAAGGAACTTCCGATACGTGCCGCATCTACGACGAAGGGCGCCGCGGCCATAAGAACGGGATCGTCTGGCTCAACGACGTCGATCCCGAAAAACGCGCCGCCGCCGACGCCTCCTACAAGGCCGACGACTGGAACACGATCGAAATTCAGTGTGTCGGCCCCTCGATCCGAACCTGGCTCAACGGGAACGAAGTGACCAACACGTTCGACTACATGGACATGTCGGGCTTCTTCGGGCTCCAGATTCACGCCGGAAATCAGGGAAAAATCTGCTGGCGGAATATCCGCGTCAAAGACCTGGGGACAAGCGAGTGGAAGTCGTTCTTCGTTAAGAACAGCGACGGTCAGTGGGAACTGGTCGACGCTTACGAATACGTCCCGAGTTGCTGGAGCTTCACCGAAAAGGACGGTCATGAATGCCTCTGGGGTCATCACACCCGCAACGAGCAGCGGGACGGTCTTGTCGTCTCCTGCCACAACTATGAAAACTTCGTGGCGAAGGTTGACTACATGATCAACGGCGGGAACAGCGCGCTCTACTTCCGCGCCGAAGAGGTCAAGACTCCGTGGTTGCTGCGCGGCTATCAGAACGAAATTGCCGGGAACGCCGCCGAGGCGCACATCTGGCACACCTCCGGCGCGCCCGGCGATCCTCCGGGACGCGGCTGGATTGCCGAAGGGACTCCCGAAGAGCAGAAAGAGAAGAACGTCAGCGTCGAGTTGAACCGTAGCAAAGAGTTCACCGAACAGATCCGGAACGACATGGGATGGAACACCCTGGCGACGGTCGCGCTCGACGATCACCTGATCACTTTCCTGAACGGTTACAAGATCGTCGAGATGTATGACCCGGACGGAGAACGAACCGGAAAACTCGGTCTCCAGCTCCACGGCGGTGCCGATGTCGATATGTGGTTCTACGACTTCAAGGTAATTGAAATCACCCCCGAAATGAAAGCGTTGATCGAACGCTGACCCTAAACGTCTTACAAGCAAGAAAGGTTACAGATCCAATGAGATTCACGAAACTATTACTCGGTCTTTCGGCGGCGCTCCTGACCGTCTGTATGACCGCCTGCGCTCAGGAATACACATCGGTTGAAGATGTGATGGCCTCCGCCGATGCCACCGATTTCGAAATCCAGGGGGAATATTCCGTTCCCGAAGCCGATGAATTCTATCAGGTGATCGCCCGCGGCGACGGCAATTTCGACGTCGTCGGCTACAAAGGCGGGCTCCCCGGACAGGGGTGGGATCGGAGCATGGCGCGCTTTTTCGGCAAAGCCGAACTGAAAGAAGGCAAACTCGTCATCACCGGTGAAAAGATGGATATCCCCCGCAAGGGCGACGATCGCGAAGTCGTCTTCACCGACGAGCAGAAGGCGAAGTGCAACATGTCGGCCTGGCGCGAAGACGGAAAGATTATCTTCGAAAAGAACGGCAAGCGGCTTGAAGCCGTGAAACTCGACCGGAAGAGCCCGACCCTCGGCGAAAAAGCACCCGAAGGCGCCTGGGTCATCTACGACGGTTCGAATACCGACAACTTCCTGCCGAGCGGCGACAAGGCTCCCGAAGTGAACCCGAAAACGGGCACTCTCTTTTCCGAACTCGTGGTAAAGCCGTTTGAAATCCGCCCCTACAAACTCCACCTGGAATTCATGACAAGCTTTATGCCGCGCAGCGAAGGACAGGGTCGTGCCAACAGCGGCGTCTACATTGACGAATGCTACGAGTGCCAGGTCCTCGACTCGTTCGGGCTCGAAGGGCGCGATAACGAGTGCGGCGGTTTCTATCAGTCGACTCAGCCGATCGTCAACATGGCGTTCCCGCCGCTGGCGTGGCAGACCTACGATATCGACTTCACGCCTCCCAAGTATGACGAAAACGGCGAGAAGGTCGCCAACGCGCGGTTCACCGTCGTTCACAACGGCGTGACCATTCACGACGACATTGAACTATCGGGACCGACCCCCGGCCGTTACAGCGAGGCCGAGACCCATCACGGGCTCTATCTCCAGGGGCACGGCAACCGTGTTCAGTACCGAAATATCTGGGTTCAGTACAAGTGATCTGACGAACCCTGCCTGAGTTCCCCCGCACTCCGCGGGGAGAGTTTTCAAGCGTTTCCGTCATCCCGGAAAGGCGAAAAAAGGAGAGCGGCGCGCCTTGGCGCGCCGGGGATGGACACAACCGGGATGCACGGAAACACTTTTTTCGAGATTTCAGAAGCGGCTTAGCCCTTTTCTCTTTTTGACCCCCCCACTTTCCGCCGATCCGGCGGCCGGAAGAGCGCCGATGCTTTCCATCATCATTCCGGTCTTCAATCAGAAAAACCTTGTCGCGTCGACGCTCGAGTCAATCGCCGCGCAGACCCGCGGCGACTGGGAATGTCTACTGGTCGACGATCATTCCGATGACGGCGTCGACCTTATTCTCAAAGAGTATGCTGAAAAGGATTCCCGCTTCAGGCTCTTCCGCCGTCCCGACTCCGCCCCTAAAGGAGCGTCGGCCTGCCGGAATTACGGGCTCGACCAAGCCCGGGGTGAGTATATCTATTTCTTCGATTCGGACGATCTCCTCGCGCCGGAATTCGTCGAGACGTTTGTCCCTTACCTGGAAAAGAATTCCGGGCTCGATTTCGTCAACTTTCGATATTTCCGGTTTCAGAAAACGATCGACCATGTCATTCGCGTGAGTCCGCCAAAACCCGCCGAAATGCCGTTTGTCGAAGCCATGGCGGGGAGAAGAATGGCGGTCGGCACCCAGTATTTCATCTGGCGTAAATCTCTGATCGATTCGGTCGCGAAGAGGTGGCGGGAAGACATCCTTTTCGGCGAGGATTTCGAATACTTCTTTCGGCTTGTCCACCACGCGCGCCGCGGTCTTTCGGTCAACGAGCCGATTCCGGTCTACTACAGACGGAATCGCATCGGGATCTCCTATCGGAACCGACACAACATTATCATCCTTAAAAGTTTGTATGAACTATCCAAAAGCCTGACCGAAACGGCGCTCGCCTTCGGCGATAACGGCGCCGTCCAAAACGCGCTGGCGAAAACGATTCGCAGGCAAATGCATGTCAGTCTCGGTTTCGGCAACCTCGAATACCTGGCCCGGTTTCTGCAGCTCGCCGAACGCCTCGATCTTTCCCCGGAAGAGAAAAGGCGTTTTGAACGGATACGACGCCATCCCTTTCTGGGGATTTGTCGGTATCGTCCGCCTTTCCTGTTCGACGGTATCTTCCAAAAAGTATTGGCCTTAAAAAACAGAGGATCGCGATGATACACAACTTTTTCCGGCGTCTTGCTCTCGTTCCTGTTCTCTTTTGCTTCGCGAGCGCGGTCTTCGCCGCCGACGACGCCGCGGGAGACCCGGCCGCGCTGTTAAACACAAAAGACGACGGCTACCGAGGGATCTGGTACTACAACCAGAAACTCGAAAACAACGAGTTTATCTACAAGTATTCCGGCGGCCTGGGGACCTATCCCGCCAACCACTACCCCTTCGCCGTTTACGCGCCGGAGGTCAATAAGACCTTCTTCTGTTACGGCGGAACCGATAAAGAGGGGAAAACCCTTCTGCACGAAGTCGGTGTTTTCGACCACGAGACCAAAACCGTCTCGCGCCCGACGATCCTCCTCGACAAGGGAACCGCCGACGCCCACGACAACCCGGTCATCTCGCTCGACGACGACGGCTATATCTGGATCTTTTCAACCTCTCACGGAACCAAACGTCCTTCCTGGATCTACAAGAGCGTCCATCCCTACGACATCGACGAGTTCGAGCTGACCTCACCGACCAAATTGGAAAACGGCCGCGCCGTTCCGATGGACAACTTCTCGTACGTTCAGGTCCGGCACCTTCCGAAAAAAGGATTCTTCTGCTTCTTCACCACCTACGACCGCGCCCTTTTGGGAGGGGAACATAAAGTTCAGCGGACCCTGGCGCTGATGACGAGCGCCGACGGCGTTTGCTGGTCCGCCTGGCGGCCGCTGGCCGGAATGGCGATCGGCCATTACCAGAATTCCGGCGTCTGGCAGAATAAAATTCTCGGCACGGCGTTCAACTACCATCCCGACCGCCCCGATGAGGGGCGGGTCGGGCTCAACTGGCGGACGAACCTCTATTACATCGAAAGCCGCGATTTCGGAGAGACCTGGCAGACCGTCGATGGACAGACCCTCAATGTCCCGCTTCGCGACGACCAGATCGCCGGCCCGGCGCTTGTACACGACTACGAGGCGGAAGGACTGAACGTCTATATGATGGATCTGGTATACGACAACGAGGGGCGGCCGGTCATCTTCTACATCACCAGCCGCGGCTATCGTTCCGGGCCCGAAGACGCGCCGCGAATCTGGCGGACAGCTCACTGGAACGGAGAGAAGTGGGAAATCCACGCGATCACCGAATCGGACAACAACTACGATTTCGGTTCCCTCTATATCGGCGGCGACGGCGTCTGGCGGATGATCGGAACCGACGGGATCGGGCCGCAGGCGTACAACACCGGCGGGGAAGTTTCGCTCTGGATCAGCGCCGACGAGGGAAAGAGCTGGACCCGAAAGAAGCAGATGACGGTCAACAGTCCGCAGAATCATTGCTACCCCCGCCGCCCGATCGACGCCCATCCCGATTTCTACGCGATCTGGGCCGACGGGAACGGCCGGCACCCGAGCGAGTCGAACCTTTTCTTCTGCGACATCGAAGGGAACGTCTATCGGCTCCCCCGCCTGATGGAGGGGGAGATTGCGGCACCCGCGAAAGAATGAACATCGTCGTTCGTCGGGAAGGTCCCCGAAGTTCCGCGCGGGAAATGCCGTCTTGATGAGTCGCGCCGTTCCGTTTAAAATGGGAAAAATCGACAGATGATTCGTTTCGTTTTGAAATTAGGAAGGTTTTCCATGACACAGCGTTTATCGGTTTACGGTTTTCTTTCCGCGGCGCTCCTTCTTTTCGCCCCGATCGCGGTTTCGGCGGCGGAAAACGACGCGCCGATCGCCGACGGTCCCCACGCCGGAGCGATCGATCTTCTGAGCGGCGCGACGCTCGACGACTTCGACTATTTTCTGCTTGACAACGGGCAGCGCGACAAAGTCTTCTCGCTCGAAGACGGCGTTCTTTCGGTCTCCGGTTCCCCGTTCGGCTGGCTCGGCACAAAGAAGGACTATCACAACTTCATCGTTGAAACCGAATTCCGTCTCACCGAGCCCGAAGGGGAGACGAACAGCGGTTTCCTGGTTCGGATGGGGGAACAGAAACCGACAACCTTCCTCCCCCACTGCGTCGAAATCGGGATCTACGAAAAAGAGACCGGCACCCTTTTCGGATTCCATGACTTCCATATCTTTGGGGAAGAGTCGCGGATGGTCTACTACAAAGACCACGAGGACGCCGGGAACTGCGATCAGATCGACCTGATCCGCGACCCGATCACCGATCTGGGCGAGTGGAACAAGATGAGAATCACCTGCTGCGCCAACGTGATCGTCGTGGAACTGAACGGCATTCCGGTCAACTGGGGCGTCATGGCCGAAGACTACGCCGGAAAGATCGCCTTCCAGTCGGAAGGGGCGAAGGTCGAATTCCGCAACGCCTATCTGACGGTGATGCCGTAACACCCCAAAACGGTCGAGAGAGAACCGACATGAAACTCATGCTATGTTGGGTGTCGAACGGCTTTATCGGCATGTTCGGCGGAGGAGAGAGAGTGGCCTGTGAAATGGCCAACGAATTCGTTCGCCGCGGTTGGTCGGTTCTCATCGTCTTCAACGACCTGACGACGGGTTCACCTCCCTATCCGCTTCCCCCCGAGGTTGAGCTTATCAACCTTAACGGCACGGGAAAAAAACTCGACGCGATTCCGAAATGGGTGAAAATCGGCCGTGACCTGACCCGGCCGTTCTGCAGATGGGGACTCTCTTATTTCTTCGAACGCGCCGATAGAATTCGGGAAAACGCAATTCTCGACCGGCTTGACCGCGTTATCACCGAAGCCGCCCCCGACGTAATCCTTCCGTTCTTCATCGAAGATCTTATGGTGCTCGCCCAATCCTCCGCCGCGAAAAGGATTCCGTTTGTGCAGATGCTCCACAGCACTCCTAAAAACGCGATCGGGCCCCTCTATCCCGCCAAACGCCGAGCGCTCGAAAAGTGCGCCTATGTTCAGGTTCTTTTAGAGAGTTTCAAAGCCGGAGTTCAAAAGCGTTGTAACACTCCCGTGGTCGTTATCCCCAACGGAGTTCCGCAGTTTAACGGGCAAATCTCGTATGCCGAAAAAGACGCCTATCGAATCATTAACGTCGCCCGTCTCAAGCCAAAGCTGAAGCGGCAGCACCTCTTAATCGACGCGTTCGCGCTTCTGGCCGACGAATTTCCGAACTGGACACTCCACTTCTACGGCGGGGATGACAGCGACCGCTATTCTCGAAAACTCAAAAGGCAGATTCGTCGTCTCGGACTTTCCGACCGAGTTTTCCTCGAGGGAGTAACCCACCGGGTTGAAGAGACGCTCCTCACCGGAGATATTTTCGGATTCCCCTCCTCACGGGAAGGACTCAGTATCGCTCTTCTGGAAGCGATGCGCGTCGGGCTTCCTTCGGTCGGGTTTCGCGCGGCCCCTTCGGTGAACGAACTGATCGTAGACGGCGAAAACGGGCTCTTGGCCGAACCGGGCGCGAAGGGGCTGGCCGCCGCGCTCCGCACACTGATGAGCGACGCGACTCTGCGAAAGCGGCTGGGGGAAAACGCCCGCAGGTTCGCCTCGCAATTCGAGCCGGAAAAAGTCTGGGATCAGTGGGAAAACCTTCTAAAAGAGGTCATTTCAAAGAAGATTAAGGGATAATTCACCCTCGCTTCTCCGAATCCCCCGTTTCCTAAACCAGGGTAAGACCAGGTTCTGCAACAATATACATGAAGACTATACAGCAAGAACAGTCAAGGGAGTGATCGAGATGAAGCTAATGCTTTGCTGGGTGGTCAACCGTTTTATCGACACGGTTGGCGGGACGGAAAGAGTTGTCTGCGGGATGGCCAACGAATTCGCTCGCCGTGGGTGGTCGGTTCTCCTGGTTTTCAACGACCCTAAACAGGGAGTTCCCTTCTATCCGCTCCGCCCCGAAGTTGAGCTGATCAACCTCAACGGAACGGGAAGAGATCTTGTCACGATTCCGAAATGGGTGAAAGTCGGTCGGGAACTGACCCGCCCGTTTTGCCAATGGGGTCTCTCTTATTTCTTTGAACGGATTGATAGAATTCGAAAAAACGTGATTCTCGACAAGCTCAACGACACTATCGCCGAAGCCGCCCCCGATCTGATTCTTCCATTCTTTACTGAGGACCTTATGGTACTCACCGATTCTCCCGCCGCCAAACGAATTCCGATCGTGCAGACACTCCGCAACCCGCCCAAGATCGCAATCGGACCTCTTTATCCCGCCAAACGAAGAGCTCTCGAACAGTGCGCGCGTGTACATGTCCTTCTCGAAAGCTTTCGATCCGGGGTTCAAAAGCAATGCGACGTGCCAATCGTCGTCATTCCAAATGGAGTAACACAATACACAGAACAGATTTCCTACAACAAAAAAGACGCCTATCGAATCCTCAACCTTGCCCGTCTCGAGCCAAGGCAGAAACAACAGCACATCTTAATCGACGCGTTCGCTCTTTTGGCTGACGAGTTTCCGAGTTGGACTCTTCACTTCTACGGCGCGGCCACCAGTGACCGTTATCGCCTTAAACTCGAGAGACAGATCCGCCGACACGGTCTTTCCGATCGGATCTTTCTCGAGGGAGTCACCCACAAGGTTAATGAAACGCTCCTTACCGGAGATATTTTCGGTTTCCCCTCCTCACGGGAAGGAATCAGCAACGCCCTTCTGGAAGCGATGTGTGCCGGGCTCCCCTCGGTCGGATTTCGTGCGGCACCATCAGTAAACGAGCTGATCCGCGACGGAGAAAACGGCCTGCTTGCCGAGCCGGGCGCGAAAAGCCTGGCCGCCGCGCTCCGCCGTCTGATGAGCGACGCGCCCCTTCGAAGGCGGCTGGGGGAAAACGCCCGCAGGTTCGCCTCGCAATTCGAGCCGGAAAAAGTCTGGGATCAGTGGGAAAACCTTCTGAAAGAGGTGATCGCAGAGAAAAAGAAGAAAAACGCTTAGCCTTCCGCCTAAATCCTCCTGACTGCCAACAATTTCCTTGATTTCAGTTTTGTTTTCCGTCGGAAAACAAAGAAAGAACACACTCCGTATCACACTAAGAGAAGGTCAAAAGCGAATCGGAATTTCTTGAAAAGTCATTTCGGCAGAACGGAAAACGAAAGATCGCTGATCCCCGCCTCGG
>JAGCAH010000068.1 GCA_017652805.1 Thermoguttaceae bacterium
GAGCGTCTTTACCGGCGGCGACGCCAACAGAATTACCCTCGCCCTGGGTGAACTGACCGTCAAAAAGTCGATGACGATCGACGCGGCGCCTCTCAGCGAAAACGTCACCATCGACGCGGACGGAAAGAGCCGCGTTCTGAAAGTTGAGGGGGAAGGCGAATCCGCGGTTTCCCTTCTGAATCTGAACATCACCGGCGGTTCGATCAGCAACAGTCCCGGCGCGGGAATCTACCTCGTCTCGGGGAGCCTTTCAATCAGTCATACAAAGGTCACGCGCAACATTGCCGACACCGGATCGGGCGGCGGCGTCTATATCTCCACCGGGTCTCTGACCGCGCGCGACAGCGAGTTCTCGGCGAACACCGCCGCGATCGGCGCGGGCGTCTATGCCGCCGGCGGCACTTTTACCGCTGTCAACTGCACCATCGCCGCCAACGCAGCGACCAACTACGGCGGGGGGGTCGCCAACTGGGGGACCGTCTCGCTCACCAACACGATCGTCTCGAACAACTTCGGCTACGTAAGCAACGGCGACTGGTTCGGTCTGGCGCCCGAAAACTCCCGGAACAATATCATCGCCTTTGACGCGAAATTCGTCACCGCCGCGCAGTTCGACGACGAGGCGAACATCACCAACATCGACGATCTCGACCTCTCCCTCTCTTCCTCGAGTTGGGGAATCGACCGGGGACTCAACAGCGCGGTCACCGAAACGACCGACCTTGCCGGAAGCGCTCGTCTTGCGCAAAGCTGGGCCGGAACGGCAACGGTCGATATCGGAGCGTACGAATACCAGTCGACCTTTACCCGCGAGATCGAAACCGCGGGAACGACGGTCACCACCTCCCTCGACCTGGTCGACGATACCGACGGGCTGATCTCCCTGCGTGAGGCGACTCTTTACGCCGACGAAGGGGGAACGGTCGATTTCGCATCGAGCCTTTCGGGAGAAACGATTTCCCTTTCCAGCTCGGCACTGATCCTTGACAAGCCGCTCACCGTCGATGCCTCGGCTCTTTCGGAGGGGATCACCCTCGACGGGAACTCCAAAACCACGGTGATGGTGATCGGGGGCGGAACCGAAGCCGCGCCGACCGTTCTGAAAGGGATCACGGTTACCGGCGGAAAATCGTACGACGGCGGAGGGATTCTTTCGACCGGATATTTGCGGGTCGTCGACTCGGTTCTGACCGCCAACAGCGGTCTGTCGGGTCCCGGAAGCGGCCCGTTCGGTTCGGCGCTCTTTAATTTCCGCGGCAACGTCTCGGTCAGCAATACAACCTTTTCGAAGAATACCATAGCCGGGGCGGTCTATTCTTACGGCGGCACGCTGACGGTCAGCGGAAGCGCGTTCACCGAAAACAGCGGCCAGCGCGGCGGCGCGATCTTCCTTTCGGGGGGAACCGCCGACATCACCGACACGACTTTCACGGAAAATATGGGGAACTACGGCGGAGCGATCTACAACAACACCGCCACGCTTTCGATCTCCGGCTCGACCATCTCGGGGAGCGGTTCCTATTACGGGGGCGCGGTCTGCAATTACGGCATTCTCACCCTCACCGATTCGATCATCAGCGGAAACAACGCCTACTACAACGGCGGCGGAATCTACAACTACCGGAGCACATTAAACGCCACCAACACCCTCTTCTACTCGAATACGGGGGGCTACGGCGGCGCGATCTGCAACGACGGGGCGGTGTTGACCGCGGTCAACTGCACCCTCACCGCCAACGACTCGAATTTCGGCGGCGGGATCTTCGCCAACGGAACGGCGTCCGAAGACGACTCGCAGACGTATGTCATTACCCTTTGCAACACAATCGTCGCCGCCAATACGGTTTCCCAAGGA
>JAGCAH010000069.1 GCA_017652805.1 Thermoguttaceae bacterium
AAATTCGACAACCTCTACGGATGCCGCGAATCGCTGGCCGACGGAATCAAACGCGCCACTGATATCATGGTCGCGGGAAAAGTCGTGGTCGTCGCCGGTTACGGCGACGTCGGAAAAGGGTGCGCCCATTCGTTGCGCTCTTACGGCGCGCGGGTTCTGATCACCGAGATCGACCCGATCTGCGCCCTTCAGGCGGCGATGGAAGGATTTGAGGTGGTGACGATGGACGAGGCGGCCTCGCGGGGAGGGATCTTCGTTACGACGACCGGCTGCTGCGACATCGTCACAATCGAGCATATGCTGAAGATGAAAAACGACGCGATCGTCTGCAACATCGGGCATTTCGACTGCGAGATCAACGTCGCCGACCTGGAATCGTATCCCGGAATCAGGAAAGAACAGGTCAAGCCGCTGGTCGACCGCTACACTTTTCCCGACGGCCATTCGATCATCCTGTTGGCCGAAGGGCGGTTGGTCAACCTGGGATGCGCCACGGGACACCCTTCCTTTGTGATGTCGAACTCCTTCTCGAACCAGGTCTTGGCGCAGATCGCGCTCTGGACCCGAAACGACGAATATCCGGTCGGTCAGGTCCGGGTCCTGCCGAAAGAACTCGACGAAGAGGTCGCGCGTCTGCACCTCGACGCGGTCGGCGCGAAACTGACCCGCCTGACCCCGAAACAGGCCGAGTATCTCGGCGTCCCGGTCGACGGTCCCTTTAAACCCGATTTTTACCGATACTGATAACCGCACCCCCGACTGCGGCGGAAAGGAAATACCGCACGACACGGTCCGGGGGATTTCGAATCGTTTTGATGAAAGGTGATAACGATGCCGAACATTCAGCCGCTCGCCGCTTGGCGCTACAACCCCGCGCGGGTCGGTCAGCTGACCGACGTGATCGCACCCCCTTACGACGTGATCGACGACCAGCTTCAAGACGAACTCTACGCGAAGCATCCGAACAACGTCGTCCGTCTGATCCTCAACAAGAAGGATCCCGAGCACGACACCGAACAGGACAACCGCTACACGCGCAGCGCGCGGATCCTGAAAGAGTGGAAAAGCGAAGGGATCCTCTTCCGGGAAACCGCACCGGCGATCTACGTCTATCACCAGATCTACGAAGTCGGCGGAAAGACCTATACCCGGAAAGGGTTCATGTGCCGCTGTGAGGCGGTTCCGTTCGGGCAGGGGATGGTCTTCCCGCACGAAGAAACGATGAGCGGCCCGAAGATGGACCGCCTGATGCTGACCACCGCCTGCAAAACGAACTTCAGCCAGATCTTCGGTCTCTACCCCGACGGGGGCGATGAAATCCAGAAAACGCTCGACGAAGCCGCCGCCAAGCTGACCCCGATTGAAGCTGTGGACCATCTGGGGGTGATCAACCGGATGTGGGTGGTCACCGACCCGGAAATCGTCGGCAGGGTCGTCTCGGCGATGGGGCCGAAACCGATCTTCGTCGCCGACGGGCATCACCGCTACGAGACCGCCTGCAACTACCGCAAGCAGATCGGCGAGACCGGCGCGCTCACACCGGACCACCCGGCGAACTACGTTCTGATGGTCTGTGTGGCGATGGAAGACCCGGGCCTCTTGGTTCTGCCGACGCACCGCCTTTTCCGCGACGTCCCGTACTTCTCGCAGACCGACCTGATCGAAAAGCTCGGCGACGCGTTCCGCGTGACGACCGTCGGCGACGGCGCCGCGGCCGCCGAAAAGGCGTGGACGCTGATCGAGCAGATGGACGACCAGGGGACGATGGCGATCTATACCGGGAAAGACGGCCGCTGGTCGCTGATTCAGATCACCGAGGCGGGCCGCGCCAAGATGGCCGAAGCCGCGCCGGAACATCATCCGGAATGGCAGCATCTGGGAGTGGCGATTCTCCACCGTCTGGTAATCGACAATCTCCTGGGTCTCAAGAAACACGAGAAGCCGAAATACGTCCACGCGGTACGCGAGGTGGTCGACTCAATCAAAGGGGAAGGTCATTCCGACGACGACGGCAAACAGCTCTCGAATCAGTTTCCGCTGGCCGCGCTGGTCATGCCGGCAACGGTCAAGGATATCAAGGAACTGAGTTTCCTCAACGAGCGGATGCCTCCCAAGAGCACCTACTTCTATCCGAAACTGGTGACCGGGTTCGTATTCAACGCCCTCGAGTAGTTCGGGAGGCCGCTTCAGTCGTTATGTTCGGGCGGGGATAACAGCCCCGCCCTTTCTTTTTGTTTTGACAGATTGTTTCGGTTAAAAAACGGGCTTCATCGACGTCGAGAAAAAAAGACGCGCCGGAAAGCTATGTCAAAAAAGCTCTCCGGCGCGTTTTCGTGAATGACGCCTTATTGCGCGGCGTGTTTAAGCTCAGTCCCACCACCAGGCATCGGCGACCTGCGTCGTCTCGGCCTTCTTCCGGGCGACCTGGCCGTCTTCATCGGCGCGGAGATGTTCGGCGGCCAGCGCGTTGACCGGCTCGATCATCACGCCCCCCCCGACGGGGAACGAAACGGTACTTTTGCCGTGCGAGATGATGTTGACCGCGGTCTCGGCCTGTTTGACCGCCTGCGCCGTCTCGACCGAGAATGATTCTTCATTGCCGAAGAAATCCATCGACCAGTCGGCTTTGGTGTAAATATCTTCTTTCTGGAGCCACGCGGCGACGACCGACATGTCGATCAGGTTCCGCAGATCGGCGTAGACCGGAACGACCGAGGCGATCTTCGAGAAATGTTCGGTGAAGCTTTTTGTGTAGCTTCGGCTCGCCTTGTTCGCCTTGCCGGTGGCAACCCGTTTCCCCTGTGAAGCGACAAGTTCGTCTTCACCGACCAGTTTCACGCCGTCCCCCTGGATGGCGATTCCAAGTCCGTCTTTCGCCTCGATGACGCAGTCGTAATCGGGCTGGAAGTACCAGCGGACCAACGCGTTCTTGGCCATCGCCTGCGGGTTTGATTTTTCGACGTAGTTGGTCATCGCGACCGGTTTCTCTTCCAAACCGATTCCGATCAGTTTCATCCGGTAGTCGGCGGCAACCAGAGTCAGCGCGAAATGGGTGTTCGGCGCGATCCCCCAGACCTTTACGTCTTGCAGACCGAGCGACTCGCGGATCCCTTCGGCGTAATCCTCGACCTGGGCGGCGTCTTCAACATTCGGCTGCGCGGCGGTGCGGAGAAATTTCTGCATCTCGGCAAGCCCCTCTTTGGTCGGGTCGATCGAACAGCCAATCAGCCGTGTCGGTTTGCAGTTCGCCGGATAGGCGCGAAGCGCGACGACCAGATCCGAGAGCTTCAGGGTCGGCCGGCCGCTCTCGATCCCGAGCTGCGACTGCTCAATCCCCGGTTCCCACCCTTCGGCGGGTCCGGCGATCACGACATCTTTCGTTTCGGGATAGAAGAAAACATACTCGATCTTTTCAAGGCCGGCCAGGTTTTCCATCTCGGGAGTCACCGTCCCGCCGTTCTCCTTGATCGCCTTTTCGAGACGGTTGAGCGAGACCTTTCGGTAAGCGCTCGGCTTTTTCATTTCGCTCGGAATCCCCTGATAGGCGGCTTCCTGACGCGCTCGGTCGACGATGTTTTCGTCCTCGGAGGCCTTGAAAAGAACGCCGTCGGCCAACGCCACGCCGGAAAGGGAGGAATAGGTCGAACCGCCGTATCCCCCACCGTATCCGCCGCCGTAACCGCCGCTGCGGCCGCCGTATCCACCGCCGCCGCCGTAACCGCCGCGGCTGCCGCCATATCCGCCGCCGCGGCTGCCGCCGTAACTGCCGCCGCCATAACCACCGCCGTACTGAGCGTTGAGCGACGCAGCCGAAAGCGCGATCATCGACAGAAGCGCGATACCTACGGCAAACCGACCAAACAACGTCTTCGTTCTCATAAACCTGCCTCTACGAATCTTCCTGGACTGAACGCGACACCCCCAGCCGCGCACCGAAGTGGGCGACGCGGAAACGTCATCGATTTTCTACTTTTCATTTCGGGTTTTTTAGGGTAAATCTTCAAAACTGAAGAGAGTACCCCTCCAGTTTACTATTATATATGGTTAAAATGGGCAATACAAGTTAAAGTGGAGAAATCCCGCAATATTTAACGAAAGATGAAATAAAGATTCGGATTTATGACGGTTATGTCGGTTTAACGGAAAGGAATCGGGGAAGGCGCGGGATATCTTCGATATATGATGAGCGGAAGGAAGCCTTCGGCATCAGCCCCGGATTTCCGCACACTTTAGCGCGAAAGAGGGTTTTATGGGTACGCCGCTTTCCGATTCTTCACTCCTGGCACCCTTACTGGAAGTGTGCCGCCGTCCGGTCATCGTGGTCGGCAGCGGCATTTTCGGAAGCGTTGTTGCCGAACGGCTGGCCGCCGACGCGGGACGGGACGTCATTGTTCTGGAAAAGCGCTCGCACGTCGGGGGGAATTCCTACTCCGAAACCGATCCGGAAACCGGAATCGAGGTCCACCGTTACGGCTCGCACATCTTTCACACAAAGTCCGAAAAGGTTTTCGCTTACATTTCGCGGTTCGCCCGGCTGAACGCATATCGGCACAAGGTTCTGACGACCAGCAGCGGTCGCGTTTACGCGATGCCGATTTCGCTCATGACGATCAACGCCTTTTTCGGAAAGAATCTCCGCCCGAGCGAGGTCGACGCTTTCCTGGCCGACTCGACCGAAAAGTACCGCGCCGCCGAGCCGGCCAACCTCGAAGAGAAGGCCGTCTCGCTGATCGGAGAAGATTTATACCGCGCGTTTATCCGCGGCTATACAGCAAAGCAGTGGGGGCGAGATCCGAAAGAGCTCCCCGCCGAGATCATCACCCGTCTGCCGGTGCGGCACAACTACAATACGGATTATTTCAACGACCCGTATCAGGGAATCCCTCTCGAAGGATATGGGAAGCTCTTCGAAAAGCTTCTCGACCACCCAAAGATACACACATTCCTGAACACCGACTATTTCGACGTTCGGGACGTGATTCCGGATTCCGCCGAAATTGTCTGGACGGGAATGGCCGACCGGCTTTTGGACTATAAATACGGGCATCTCGAATGGCGGTCGCTCCGATTCGAGTGGGAAAGGTTTGACGTCGAAGACCGACAGGGAACGGCGGTGATGAACTACGCCGACGAAGACGTTCCGTGGACCCGGATCCACGAGTTCAAGCATTATCATCCCGAACGCCCCGCTTTCACCTCCGGTAAAACCGTCCTCTGCAAAGAGTTCCCGGCGGCGTGGAAGCCGGGAGACGAGGCGTATTACCCAATCAACAACGGCCGCAACCGCAAACTCTATGAAAAATACGCCGACGAGATCGCCCGCCGCCCCGGGTGGCATCTCGGGGGACGGCTCGGCGCGTATCAATACTGGGACATGGACAAGGCAATCGAAAAAGCGCTTGAGTTATACGAAAGCGCGTTTCGCCCGTAAGCGAAGATGACAGAAGACCGTATCACCGAACAGGCCTCCGCCGAGCCCGACGCAAAAGCCTCCTCCCCGATGGGGGAGCTGATCCGCTACTGCCTGATCGGTGTAACGGGCGCTTCGCTTGACGCCGTTCTCTTTTGGCTGATGACCCGCGCGGGCGTCTACTACCAGATCGCAAATTTTATCAGCGTCACCTGCGGGATCGTCAACAACTTCTTTCTCAACGCGTTTTTCAACTTCAAGACGAAAAACCGGCTCCTGCGCCGGTTCTGCAGTTTTTACGCGATCGGAATGCTCGGCTGGGGGGTCAGCGCGCTGCTCCTCTGGCTCTTCATCGAGAAGTGGGAATTTCAGCCGCTCACTTCGAAACTGGCGATCATTTTCATCGTCACCGCGCTTCAGTTTACGCTGAACAAAACATTCACCTTTGCCCGAAAGAGAAGCTAAGTCAACCCCTACAAAGGAGGATTCCTATGCTCGACTTGGCCGTCGTCATTCCCGTCTACAACGAAGAGGAATGTATCGTTTCGGTTCTCGAAAAATGGGTCGCCGAGCTCGACCGGCTCGGGATCGACTATCGGATCGACGTCTATAACGACGGCTCGCGTGACAATTCTCTCGCCGTCATGCGCGCCGCCGAACCGAACTTCGGCGGGCGGGTGGCGGTTCACGACAAGCCGAACGGCGGACACGGAAACACCATCCTGACCGGCTACCTGGCCGACTGCGACGCCGCCGAATGGATCTTTCAGATCGACTCGGACGACGAGATGGGACCGGAATCGTTCGGCGCCCTCTGGGAAAATCGCGCCGACTACGATTTTCTGGTCGGACGGCGGGAAGGGAGAAAGCAACCCCTTCCCCGCAAGGTGATGAGCGCGGTCTCGCGCCTGACCGTCCGTCTTTTCTACGGCCGAAGCGTCTGGGACGTCAATACGCCGTACCGACTGATGCGCGCGACGGTCTTCGCGCCGATTTACCGCGCGATTCCGCTCGACACTTTCGCGCCGAACGTGATCATCACCGGAATGGCGGCGCGCCGCCGCCTCCGCTGTTTCGAAATGGCGGTCCCCCAGCGGGACCGCCAGACGGGAGAAGTCTCGATCAAGAAATGGAAGCTCTTAAAAGCCGCGATGAAATCGTTCCGCCAGACGATCGGCTTTTCCCTCTGCCGGGCAAAGCGCGTGTAACGAAAAGAGACGCTTCAATCAACAACAAGCCTCCCCTTCCCTCCGGATCGGGAGGCTTTTTCGTCCCATACAAAAAGAACGCGCCCGCGGTCAAAAGAGCGCGGGCGCGGGGGGAGGAAAACACGACCGACATCTCTGCCGGTTCCAAACATGCGGCGGAAAGAAAACCGGATGCAGTTCTCTTTCCGCCAACAACCAACTCATTGTAAAATCCCGGAACGGGCCCACGGTAAAGGAGAACGCAACTATGAAGCGCCGGGGCCCCTTAACCCCGAAAACCCGCAGACTCACGTTCCGGGAGAGTAAACCGCCCGTCAGGAGAAAACGCCGGATTACTCTTTGACTTCAAACTCGGCGTCGACGGCGTCATCGTCTTTGCCGCTGTTGTCGGCGCCCGGCGCCGCGCCCGCCGCGCCGGCGGCGGACTGCTGTGCGTTCTGGTAAAGGGCGGAACTCATCGCGTGAGTCACCCGTTCCAGATCGGAGAGCGCCGACTTGATCTTGGCGGTATCGTCGGAGTTGATCGCTTCACGAACCGCTTTGATCTGGGTTTCAACGGCCTCTTTGTCTTCGGGCCGGAGCTTGTCGGCATACTCTTTGAGCTGCTTCTCCAGTCCGAAGCACATCGACTCGGCCTGGTTCTTCGTTTCGACCTTTTCGCGCCGCGCCTTATCTTCGCTGGCGTGAAGTTCGGCGTCGCGCTGCATCTTTTCGATCTCGTCCTTGGAAAGGCCGCCCGACTGCTCAATTCGGATTTTCTGCTCCTTCTGTGTGCCGAGATCTTTCGCCTTGACGTTCAGGATCCCGTTGGCGTCGATGTCGAACGAAACCTCAATCTGCGGGACGCCGCGCGGTGCCGGCGGAATATTTTCCAGGTTGAACTGACCGAGCAGACGGTTGTCGGCCGCCATCTCCCGTTCACCCTGATAGACCTTGATCGTGACCGCGGTCTGGTTGTCGTCGGCAGTCGAGAAGACCTGTTTCCGGTCAAGCGGAATGGTGGAGTTCTTCTCAACCAGTCTCGTCATCACGCCGCCAAGGGTTTCGATGCCGAGCGACAGCGGCGTCACATCGAGCAGAAGGACGTCTTTGACCTCGCCGGCCAGAACACCTCCCTGGATCGCCGCGCCGACCGCCACGACCTCGTCGGGGTTGACCCCCTTGTGAGGCTCTTTGCCGAAGAACTTCTGAACCGTCTCCTGGACTTTCGGAATACGGGTCGAACCGCCAACCAGAACGACCTCATCGATATCGCTCGGGGTCAGTTTGGCGTCGGCCAGCGCTTGCTGAACCGGTCCCTTCGTCCGTTCGATCAGATGATCGACCATCCGTTCGAATTCGGCACGGGTCAGTTTCATCATCAGGTGTTTCGGACCGGAGGCATCGGCCGTGATGAACGGCAGATTGATGTCGGTCGACTGGAGCGAACTCAGTTCCCGCTTCGCCTTTTCGGCCCCCTCCTGCAGACGCTGAAGCGCCATCGGGTCTTTCCGAAGGTCGATCCCCTGCTTCTGCTGGAAGTCGTCGGCGATGTAGTCAATCAAGACCTTGTCGAAGTCGTCGCCCCCCAGGTGGGTGTCGCCGTTGGTCGAAACGACCTCAAAGACGCCGTCGGCCACATCCAGGACCGAAACGTCGAACGTTCCGCCCCCCAGGTCGAAGACCACGATCTTTTGCTTGACGTTTTTATCAAGTCCGTAAGAGAGCGCCGCCGCCGTCGGCTCGTTGATGATTCGCATCACTTCGAGTCCGGCGATCTGACCGGCGTCTTTCGTCGCCTGACGCTGAGCGTCGTTAAAGTACGCGGGGACGGTAATTACCGCCTTGTTGACCTTGTGACCGAGGTACGCTTCGGCCGATTCCTTCAGTTTGCGAAGGGTCAAAGCCGAGATCTCGGGCGGGGTGTAGTCCTTGTCGTTCACCTCGACCTTCACGTAGTCCTGAGGGCTTCCGACAAGCTTGTACGGAACCGTCACTTCTTCAGAGCCGACTTCGGCTCGTTTCCGCCCCATAAAACGTTTGATGGAGGAAATCGTGCGCGCCGGGTTGGTAACCGCCTGGCGTTTCGCCGGTTCGCCGACGAGGGTTTCGCCGTTGTCGGTGAAAGCGACAACGCTCGGGGTCAGCCGGTTCCCTTCGGGATTCGGGATGACCTTCGCGTCTTTCCCTTCCATCACCGCTACCACAGAGTTGGTCGTTCCAAGATCGATACCAATGATTTTTTCACCGTTTGCCATAGTTCTGATTCCTCTCTATACTCAATTAACCTCGCCGATTCAACGACCGACATTCGGTTGTTTTCTTTGTTTTGGACACCGTCTTTTGCTGCTGACGGACAGGCAGAGGAAGGCTTACGCAATCGGCGTGCCAAATGCTTAAAATTTCCGTTTCGGAGAGAAGTTTTTCTGTTTTTGCCATAAAAACCCCTTTTTTCGCCCCCCTTTCCGCCTCCGATTGGCACTTTTGAAGGAGATTTTCGCAAAAATCGCCCCGTTAAGGCGGTCAACAAACGTACCGGAATTCCCTCCCGGAAGGGGAGACTGCCATTTTGACACTCTCTTGGAACGAACAATTTCTCCCCCGTCCGCTCTGGCCGGGGATCTGAATCATTTCTTTTCGGACACGGAAGGCCGGCCGCGCCCGGTCCTCTGTTACAGGGGTCGGCGGCATATTGATACACAATCGCCCTCGGCAGGGTGCAACACACTTATCGCACCGTCGGCGCGCAAAAGGGAACAACCGTCAAAATCGTAAATCTGTATTTCTTTCCAAGTTTATCCTTTTTTTGCCCGATACCTAGATTACCGAATCGTTAGATTCAGCTAACCAGATATCGTTTAACGACATAAAGCACATAAAGCACCTTTACAAGGTTTTCGATTTTTTATGGTCAGCTCCAATTATTCCTCGATAAGGACTTTTGACGACCTTCAGAACTTTGTTTACAGAACGATCTGCCGAGACCACGAGCTTCTCCCCGACGCTTTCCCGACCACGGAAAACGTCCTGCGGAACGCCAGCGGCTCCTCCTGCGGAATGATGTTCTGTCTGCACGGTCCGCGGAAGGTCAAGTTTTCGGCGATCTGGGAGAAGGAGAACAACCGTATTCTCTTTTACGGGCCGACGGGTAACCGCTACCAGCAGATCGACCTCGAGCCGAACGCCTTCCGCGCCGCGCAAATCGGGTAGTCTCCCCGTTTTTTGCGCGCCTTGGATTGACAGGGTTTCACTTCCTCTTATATAATGGCGGTGGGTCTCTCCGGTCCGAATCGGAGGGATTTTTGGCGTCGGCGCCGATGGCGTCCGGTCGTCTTCTGCACCCCTCCTCTGTCGGGAAAACGCAGGAAAGATCAACCGCGCCGTTATGATTGAGGAATCTGAACAATGTCCTATCCTTGGTGGTATGTCCCTTCGCTGACGTCCCCGATGGTCATCGCCATCGTCGCGATCGTGCATGTACTGGTCTCTCAATACGCAGTTGGCGGGGGATTCCTGCTGGCTCGGGAGAACCGGTTCGCGCTCAAAACGGGTGATTCGGAATACCGGAAATACTGGAAGTCCCACGCCAAGTTCTTCATCCTTCTGACCGTCGTCTTCGGCGCGATCACCGGCGTGGGGATCTGGTGGACGATCGGCCTCGCTTCTCCCCTCGCGACCGAAGAACTGATCCGCATTTTCGTCTTCGGCTGGGCAATCGAATGGGTCTTCTTCATCCTCGAACTGGTGGCGGCGTTCGGTTTCTACTATTTCTGGGATCGGCTTCCGAAGAATACCCACGCCGCCATGGGGTGGATTTACGCCGCTGCCGCCTGGATTTCGCTGGTTCTGATTACCGGAATCACCTCGTTCATGCTCAACAGCCGCGGTCTCTTCGGCGACTGGGAGGCGACCGGGGGGTTCTGGTACGCTTTCTTTAACCGGCAGTTCATCCCGCAGACCCTCCTCCGAACCGGGATCTCGCTCCTTCTGGCGACGATCTACGTCTACATGCATATCACCTGGGGGAGCGCGCGCGACACCCTTCGCGAAAAAACGATCCGCCGGATGCTCGCCCCCTCGATTGCCGGAGTTGTCCTGATGGTCGTCGGGGTGGTCGGCTGGCTCGTTTTCCTGCCGAAATCGGCTCTGATGATGTTAGAGCGCGCCGCGGTTATCAATGTCTTTCTCGGGATTTTCGCCGCCTCGTCGGCCGCCATTCTTCTGCTGATTTTCCTCGGCCCGATGCGCGCGCCGCAGAAGGTCAGTTTTACTTCGGCCCTGGCGCTCTTCTTCCTGGCGATCGCCGCGATCGGCTCGAGTGAGTTTATCCGCGAGGGAATCCGTAAGCCGTACGTGATCGACCAGATCGTCTACGGAAATCAGGTCATGGTGGCCCAGTCGGGGTCGATTTCCCGGTCCGGGTTCCTGAACAGCGGGGTCTGGACGGGGCAGTATCTAAAAGACTTGCAAGACAAATACCCCCGGCTTCGAATCTATACCCCCGCGAACATTCTCGCCGGGAGCCGCTCGGCCTCGTCGACCCCCGCTCCGCTCGGACCGGCCGGCGGGAATCGGATGAACGCCGTCAGCGTCGCCGACCCCTCGGCTCACGCGATGCCGTCGGTCGCCCTGCTTGATCTCCCCGAAGAGGGCTCGCAGCGTCCCGGGAATGAAGACTGGCTTCGAATCAACGCCGAAGACCAACTGGCGCTCGGGCGGGTTATTTTCCTGCATCACTGTAATGACTGTCATGCCGCCGAGCACGGTTACTCGGCGGCGGCGCCGCAACTGACCGGAAAGACCGAGGAAGAAATCGTCTCGTTCCTGAAACACCTGAACCGACCCGGTTACTTTATGCCCCCCTGGTGCGGCAACGATACCGAAGCGGTTCTCCTGGCGCGTTACCTGATGTCGATCCGCCCTGAAATGCCCTCGAACATTACCGGAAAGATTGACGAGGCGGATCTTCCCTAAACAGAACCCACTCAGGTAAAGGATAAAAGAAAATGCCCTCGGTCGATATTTACAGCTTAAACGGTCTCCCCGCCCCGTACTGGTTTATCCAGCTGTTTAAGGTACTCGGATTCATCCTCCACTCGATACCGATGCACCTCTGGCTGGCCGGGCTTCCGATCGCGATCATCCTTCTCCTGATCGGAGGGGTGAACGGGCAGATGTTCGCCCGCCGCCTCTTAAAACAGATGCCGGTTATTATGGCGCTGGGGATCAACCTGGGGATTGTCCCCCTCCTCTTTGTTCAGACCGCCTACTACAAGGTTTTCTATCCCTCCACCATTTTGATGGCGTGGCACTGGCTCGGGATTCTGGCATTGGTTCTTCCGGCGTACTACCTCCTCTATCTGACCAGCGCCCTGGTGGATGCCGGAAGAAAATGGCTCCCCGCCCTTTCGGGGTGCGGCGCTTCGCTTCTGCTGGTCGCGGCGGGACTTATCTTCGCCAGTGCCTGGACACTGATGGCGAGTCCCGAATCGTGGACCGAACTGTGGCGTGCCAAGTCAATCGCCGGTGCCGCCACCGGGCTCGGATCGAACTGGGCCGATCCGGTCGTCTATCTCCGGTTCGTCTCAATCTGCGGTCTGGCGCTTCTGACCGTGACCTTCTGGCTCCTGTTCGATTCGCATTTCCTCTTCGTTGAAAAGAGAGGGGGCGCGGGGAAGGCCCGGCCGGATTTCTCCGACTTTATGGAAAATCCCCGCCTTCCGAAATCCCGAAAGAAAGAGCTCCGGCGGCTTCGCGACGCCGGGAAACTTTCCGAGGAAGAAGAGCTGGAAGCGCTCGAATACGGATACGACGAAGAGACGGAAGAGGGAGACGCGTATCAGCACTGGGCGCTCCGATTCGCCTCGGTGCTGGTCTGGTTCGGGGTCTGTATTTCACTCGGGTCCCTCTGGTTCTATTACTACAAGGTTCTCGACGGGCCGGAGTCAGTGACCGGCGTCCACGAAGCTTCCATGACGACCGCGCCCGCTGCGCCGATTGACCCGACAACGGGGGAACCGGAACGGATTGTGCCGGTCTGGATTCCGCCGATCACCTTCGCCGGGGGCGCCCTCTTCGCCCTCACGGTGATCCTGGGAAACTTCGGAAAGATTCAGGGAAAATTCCTCGTCGTCCTGGTCGGGCTCTGTGAAGCGGTGACCCTCACCTTCTTCGCGATCACCCGTCAGATCATACAGAACGAACAGATCAAAAACTATCTCGACATTCGCGCCATACCGGTTCAGATGCAGTTAAGCCCGCTGTTGGTCTTTCTGCTGGTCTTCCTCTTCGGGGCCGCCCTGATCTACTGGATGATTTACGCGATGGTTAAGACGGTTAAAAGATAGGCTGTCGGCAATGACGGCCGGTAGTTTTCTCGGGAAACAACCTCGGTCGGCCCCCTGCCGGGCGAGACCGGGCAAAAAAGATTTAAACCCTTTGGCAACGATAGAATGACAGAAAGGCGAATTTCATGACGTACCACGAACTGATTCAGAATCTCAAGACCGACGGCGGTAAGATCGTTATGCTCGTTTCGGACGGAATCGGCGGACTCCCCATGTCTCCCGGAGGGAAGACGGAGCTCGAGGCGGCAAACACTCCGAATCTTGACGCGCTCGCCACACGCGGCGTTTTGGGGATGTCGACCCCGATCCTTCCGGGAATCACGCCCGGAAGCGGTCCGGGACACCTGGGACTGTTCGGGTATGACCCGCTTGAATATCCGATCGGCCGCGGCGTTCTCGAAGCTTCCGGAATCGCGTTTCCGGTCGGGTCGGACGACGTCTGTATCCGGTGCAACTTCTGCACGATTGACGAGGCGGGTCTGATTACCGACCGCCGCGCCGGCCGTATTCCGACCGAAGAGAGCGCCGAGGTCGTGAAACTTCTCCGCGCCGTCAGTATTCCGGGAGTCGAAGTCTTCGTCGAACCGGTTAAAGAACACCGTTTCGTGGTTGTCTTCCGCGGCAAAGGGCTCGGCGGAAACGTCGCGGATACCGATCCGCAGAAGACCGGTCTCGCTCCGCTCGATCCAGTCGCCAAAGACGAGGCGAGCAAAAAAACCGCCGAAGTTGCCAAGGAATTCTTTAACCAGGCGAAACGGATCCTCGCCGGACAGCCGAAAGCGAACTGTCTGACGATGCGCGGGTTCGCGACCAAACCGAACCTCCCCTCCTATAAAGAGCTCTACGGTCTGAACGCCGCGGCGATCGCCGTCTATCCGATGTATAAAGGCCTGGCGAGCTTGGTCGGAATGGAACTGGTCGGCAAACCTCAGTCGCTCAAAGAAGAGATCGAAGTCCTCAAAGAGAATTGGGAGAAATACGACTTCTTCTTCGTCCATTTCAAGTATACCGACAGCCGGGGTGAAGACGGTGACTTCGACGCGAAGGTTAAGATGATCGAAGAGCTCGATCAGGTCGTCCCCGAAATCGCCGCGCTCAAACCGGCGGCGCTTGTCGTGACCGGCGACCACAGTACCCCGGCAAAAATGGCGTCCCATTCGTTCCATCCGGTTCCGACGATGATCGTTTCGGATCTGGCTCGAACCGACGCGTGTACCGCCTACAACGAAACCGAAGCGAACCGCGGCGGATTGGGGCATTTCCAGGCGATCTACCTGATGTCGCTGGCGATGGCACATGCCGGTCGGCTCGAAAAATACGGCGCTTGATCCGCGGACCGCATCGGGCGGTTTGTGCGGCGGCAGGGTGCGCGGGCCGGTCACGGATTCCCCCCGCATCCATTTCAGCAACCTTCAAAAGGGAGAAAAAAATGATCAGAAAAGATAACATTTGCTTTTTAACCGGAATTCTCTGTTTCATTCTGGCGGCCGCGCTCCCTCTCTGGATCGGCTGCTCAAAGAGCGATAACAAACCCGCGGAACCGGAAAATACCGCCGCGCCCGAAACGAACGACACGCCGTCAGTGATCGAGGCGGACATAGAAGAGACGGGAAACGCTGAGGTGAACGTTGACGAGAACACGCTTCCCGCCGAAGGCGCCAACGCCGACGTTGAGCTTCCGGGGGCGGACGGTAAAGTGAAAGTCGTCGAACCGGGAACACCGTTCGATAAGGTAACCTCGTCGGCGAAAGTTGTCGTCGTCGATTTTAACGCGACTTGGTGCGGTCCGTGCCGAAGCCTCGGCCCCTACCTGGAACGGATGGCCGAATCGTATAATTCGGACGGCGTCTCGTTCTTCTCGGTCGATGTCGATCAGCATCGGAAACTTGCCGAAGAACTTGATATTCCGAGCATTCCCGATGTGCGGATTTATCTCGACGGCAACCAGGTCGATAAAGTGGTCGGAAACAACCCGCTCGAAGTGATGAACAAAATCGAAACTGTCATCCAAACCGAAAAATAGTTTTTAGAACGTGGACCGACCGATTCATGAAAAGTTCGGGAAGAAGTACCATATCCGCCGCGGGCGCGAGTTTCGCGCGGTCTATGCCGCTCGGTGCCGCGCCCGGGACGGTGTGATGACCCTCTGTTGCCGCGCCAACAGTCTGGGGTTCCCCCGATTGGGGCTCTCGGTCTCGCGCAAAGTCGGTAAGGCGCACATACGGAATCTCTGGAAGCGGCGCGTCCGCGAAGCGTTTCGGCGAAACCGCCCCGCCCTCCCGGCGTCGGTCGACCTGGTTGTGTTGCCGAATCGGCTTGGGGAGGTTCCCCCCTACCCGGCGATTCTCTCTTCGCTTCTCCGTTTGGCGGAAATCGCCGCCCGGCGGTTCAAGAACGGTTCCGCCGACCGAAAAGCTCCCTCTGCCGGAAAGAATCCCTCTTGAAATGTCCCGTCTCCTCCGTCTTCTTTCCGATACCCTGGCCGAAATTCTGATCTGGCCGGTTCGATTCTACCAGGCGGCGATCAGTCCGATGCTCGGCCCGAAATGCCGTTATACGCCGACCTGCAGCGAGTATTTCGTTCTGGCGGTTCGAAAATACGGACCGATCCGAGGTTCGCTCAAGGGGGTCTGGCGGATCCTCCGGTGTAATCCGTTCAGCCACGGAGGAACGGATTATCCGTAACGGCATGATGACCACGATCAGCTTTTCCTCCGTCCGCGATGAGGCGCTCCGGCTCGGGCTCGACGACCTGGGAATCGTTCCGGCATCGGAGTCGATCACGTGGAAGATTTTCTCGAACTGGATCGATTCGGGGCAGGCGGGCGAGATGGAGTGGCTTTCGAAACTCCGTGATGCGCGCCGGCATCCCGACTCGGTTCTCCCCGGCGTCAAAACGCTCTTCGCTGCGGCCCTTTCACTCCGGCGGATCCAAAAGACCGAAGAGCGCCCCCTTCCCACCGATGAGTCGCGGCCGCATACCGGCGTCAATTCGTACGCCGTCTGTACCGACTACCACACCATTCTGCGCGATCGGCTCCGCGGCGTGGCGCAGATGATCGCCCGATCGTTCCCCGACGAGAAGTTCCGCGTCGCGGTCGATACCGCCCCGCTCCTCGAGAAGGAGTGGGGCGCGCGCTGCGGACTCGGAACGATCGCCAAAAATTCCCTTCTCCTCCATCCGCGTCTGGGAACCGATTTTTTTCTCGGGTTCCTCCTGACGACCGTTCCATACGAGGCGTTCACCGATCCGCCGGCCGCTGCGGACGATTCTTCCCGTCCCTGTTTCGCCGGAGCCGATCCCTGCGCCGAGTGTGAACGGTGCCGCAAGGCGTGTCCGACCGGCGCGCTGAACCCCGATCGGACGCTGAACGCCACGCAGTGTATCAACTACTGGGGGATCGAATACCGCGGCGACGAAATCCCCGAGAAGATCGTTCCCCTCCTCCGGCGGTTTCCGTTCGGCTGCGACCTCTGCCGACGCGTCTGCCCCCGAAACCCGGAACTCCCGCCGAGACCGGAAGTCCCTCTCGATCTGACCGAAGAGGAATTTAATACGCTTTTCAAAGGAACTCCCGCCCAGCGGCTCGGCTACGAGCGGTTCCGGCGCAACAGCCGCGAGGCGGAAAAAGAGGGGTAAAACCGCTTTTCCCGCTTGATTTCCGTTTCCGTTTTGTTAAAAATATATGGAGGGGAGGGTGCGGATTCTTCCCGCCCGAGTCTCTCTTTCCCCCCGGTCCGCTTACGGACATTCCCGACAACCCACGGAGAACCTATGGAATTTTTACCCGGAAATACCGTCGGAATCGACTTGGGAACCACCTTTTCGGCCCTGGCGCAAATCAATGACGAAGGGGAGCCGGTTCCGATTCAGAACGAAGACGGCGACATCGAAACCGCCAGTCTGATTCTCCTCACCGAAAACAGACATGTGGTGATCGGACCGAACCGGAGCCGCGCGGCGATGGAAGATCCCGAAAACGTCGTCGAACGGATCAAACGGAAGATGGGGGATGTCGGCTATAAGCGGACGTTCGACGGTCATGAAATCACGCCGGAATTCATCTCGTCGCTGATTCTGCGCAAACTCAAGCAAGACGGCGAGAAGATCTTAGGCCCGATCTCCAACGCCGTGATCACCGTTCCGTACTACTTTAACGACTCGCGCCGAAAAGCGACGCAGGACGCCGGGAAGATCGCCGGGCTGAACGTGATCGATATCATCAACGAACCGACCGCCGCCGCGCTCACCTACGCGTGGCACCGCGGCGAGCTCGGCCACGAAATGCCCGATAAAAAATCGCGCCGCGTTTTGATCTACGACCTGGGGGGAGGAACGTTCGACTCGACCCTGGTGGAGTATAACGGGAACCATTTCCGCGTCATTTCGACCGACGGGGACGTCAAACTCGGCGGGGTCGACTGGAACGACCGCCTTGCGCGATACGTCTGCGACCAGTTTAAAGAAAAGACCGGACTCGATCCGTCCGAGTCGGCTCAGGCGCTCCAGATCCTCCGCAACGACTGCGATACCGCCAAGATCGCCCTGACAACCAAACAGCAGACCTCTATTACATGCCGTTACGAAGGGAACCGGCTTTCGGTTCCTGTCACGCGCGAACTATTCGAAGACCTGACAAAAGACCTCCTCCAGCGGACGTGCGACACCACCGAGTTTGTCCTGGAACAGGCCGACATGGATTTCGCCCAGTTGGACGCCATCGTGCTGGTCGGCGGCTCGACCCTGATGCCTCAGGTTCCCGCCATGCTCGAAAAGCTAACCGGGGTCAAACCGTATATCAGCCCCGACCTCGACCCGCACACGGCGGTTGCCAAAGGCGCGGCAATCCACGCCGCCATCCTCGAGGCGAAATACAATCCGAACGGAAAACTGACCGACCGCGTTGAGAAGCTCCTCAAAAACATCAATCAGGAAGACGTCAACTCTCACGCGCTGGGGATCGTTGCCACCGATCCGGCAAAGGGGGTCGTGGTCAACAATATCATGATCCCGAAAAACACGTCCCTCCCCTTCTCACTGACGCGAACCTTTAAGACGAACAAAGAAAATCAGGAACGGATCTCGATTCAGGTTCTCGAAGGGGACGCCCCTGATCCGAAAGCGTGTTCCATTTTGGGGAAATGCCAGATCACCGACCTTCCCCCCAACCTGCCGAAGGGGACGCTGGTCGAGGTAACCTACTCGTTCGATAAGTCGGGACGGATCTCGGTCTCGGCACGCGAAAAAGCGAGCGGGCGCGAAGCGAAGATCAATATTGAGCGGCGGGGAACGCTAACCGACAACCAGGTCGAGAATTTGACCCATCTGGCCGAAGAGTACTCGATCGAATAGCGCCCGTCGAAAAGATTTCGGTGCGGCCTTTTACGAAGACTGAGTCCGGAACGCGGCTCAGTCTTCTTTTTTTCCCAAGTCGTCCGGCCCGGCGATCGCGTCGATTCCCGCCAGCGCCAGATACTCCCGCTCTTTGGCGCGCATAAGCCTTTCGTCATCCGGCGCGTGATCGTCGTAGCCGACCAGGTGGAGCACCCCGTGAACCACATAGAGGAGAAGTTCGTTCTCGGCGGACCAGGCGTAGTCGCGGGCGCGGTCGAGCGCGGTCTCGTCGCTGACGACGACGCTCCCCTCGAGGAGAGCCTCTTTGGGGTTCGATTCCATTTCGAACGCCAGAACGTCGGTCGGTCGGTCATGCCCCAGGAACTGCGCGTTCAGGCGGTGGATAGCCGGGTCGCCGACCACCGTCACCTCGACGACTCCGCGCCGAATCCCCTCGTCGGCAAGGATGCGCCGGATCAGATCGGCGGCCCGCTCGGCGTCGAAGGGGACGCGTTCCGACTCGTTCCCGATTTCCACACGCGGTTCGTCCATGTTTTTCTCCCCAACCGGGCGTTTTGGTAAGCGGTTATCCCTCTTTCGCCGGAGTCTCTTCTTTTTTGGCCTCGGATGCTTGCGGTTTCGCGTCGTCGGAATCCCTGCCGATCTCGTCCTGTCCCGGATACTTGATCCGCTGATGGTTCATCGAAAGGGCGGTGGTCAGCATGCTCGCCTCGATCTTCTGAATTTCGCTCAGGGTCAGACCGCAGTCGTTGAACTGTCCGTCGTCTATCCGCCGCTGAACGATGTTGTGAAGCATGTTGCGCAGTTTTCCCTTGTCGGCATCTTTGATGCTCCGGCTGGCGCTTTCGATGGCGTCGGCGATCATTAAAATCGCGGCCTCTTTCGTCTGGGGGATCGGGCCGGGATAGCGGAATTCGTCGATCGGAATTTCCGGCTCGCCGGTGCGCTCCGACTCTGCTTTCGCTTTTTCGTAGAAATAGGTGACCGGAAAAGTTCCGTGATGCTGACGGATCAGATCGACGACCTGGCGCGGAAGCTTATAGTTGTTCTCGGCCATACTCACGCCGTCTTTGATGTGCGAAATGATAATCTCGGCGCTTTTCTTCGGCTTGAGCCCTTTGTGCGGATCTTCACCGGGAATCTGATTCTCGGTGAAATACTCCGGCCGGAGCGCTTTGCCAATGTCGTGGAAATACGCGCCAACCCGAATCAGCCCGGTCTGAGCGCCGATCTCTTTGGCGGCGTTTTCGGCGATCACGGCGGTGGCAATCGAATGGTTGTATGTCGCCGGCGCGCGGTTGTAGAGCGTCCGAAGAACCGGGTGGTTCGTGTTCCCCATTTCGACCAGGCGCATCGGAGTTAAGATCCCGCAATACCGTTCCAGGAACGGAAGAAGCGCTTCGGTAATCAGACCCGCGGCGAAAACCCAGGCGGCGTTGAACGCGGCCTGTTTTAAAACTTCATTGGGATGGGCGCGGGATTCGAGGAACGATACGCCGATCGTGACGATGAAGATGATTGACATCACCAGAATGGATCGACATAAAACGTCGGTCCGCTCTTCAATGTTCCGCGCCAGGAACGACGAAAGACCCATCGCCGATGTCATCACCAGAAACGGCGCAATGTCGTTGGTGCTGGAAATCGAAAGGATCAAAACCAAAAGGAGGCTGACGATAAACCCGATCTCCCAAAAAAACGCGATCGTAATGATCTGCGTAAAAACGAGAAGAGGAATCATCTCCATCACGCCGTAGCGGCCGAGCGTCAGGTATTGGATATATTTCCCAGACAGAAGAACGGCAATGATCAGGATATAAATGATCAGCGAAGTCTTGAAGGCTCCCTTCTGCTGGTCTTTGTATTTCGTCGTTTCAAAGTCGTAGAGAACGACGTTGATCAAAAACGTCGCCGCGAAGACGACCAGAAAGAACCCGACTGCCCGACGCAGCTGCCAGCGCAGAGGCATCTGGCGGATCGATGATTTGTATTCCTCGGCCAAAAGAAGGAGGATGTCGTTACTGATCAGCTCCCCGCCGCGGACGATCATCTTCCCCGGTTCGTACTGGACTTCGTGAGGCAGAACCTGGCTCTCGGCGGCGTCCTGCGCCTTGCGCGTCGCGTCGCGGTCTTCGGTCAGGGTCGAAAGGGGGGGGAGGGTCGCGTCGGTGACGTCTCCCTCGGCGCACTTCTTGATCCAGTTAAAAATGAGTTCCGAGATCTCTTTGGAGTAGTCCCAGTTCAGACTGTCTTTGATCTGATACATGTTCCCGACCAGGACGTCGCGGGCGGGAATGTCCCGCGCCTCGTCGGGGGAGGTGCCGGCGGTGTAGACACGGATTGTTTCCTGGTTTCCCTCCTTCGCCGGATGGAGCTTCAAGAGAATTCCGTTGGCAGCATACGGCTGGAACGCCTTGTCTATCGCTTCTTTGAACGCCTTGAGCTCCTGATCCTCGGCGAGTGTCTCTTTGAACTTGCGGAGGAGTTCTTCGGCCTGCTGATCGTCGGCGTCATCGGGAAGAAAAAGACGCCAGGCGGCCTTCTCGTCATCGGGCATCGCCTCGTAGTTGGTCGAGGTCAGGATTGACTTGATCCGATTGATCAAAACCTCTTTGAACTGAACAAGCTTGTGAGGCTCGTTCTCATAGACGTGGGGAGTGTCAAATCGGGCCGAACGCCGGTCTTCCAGGGTCATCGACGTGTTTTCGACCGTGAAGGGGGTCATACAGACCACGTCCCGGTTCGGCCGCGAGCCGCCGGTAAAGATGAAAGGGGGATCCCATGCCTTAATCGTCAGGCAGAGGAGGAGCGTCGTCAAAGCACAGAGGAAGACCCGTTTGCCCAGCTGGAAATTTTTCATGCGGCTGAGCAAACGTTCGAATATCGACTGTTTCGGAATGCGGTTGGCGACGTAATTGTCGCGTTTAGTGCGGAACTGTCCGAAATGCATGGAACTGATTACCTCGCTCTCTGTGAGCCTTCTTCCGGCTCCTCGTAGGCGTTGACGACCTTCTGAACAAGGTCGTGCCGGACGATGTCATCGCCGGTCAGCGCGATCTGCCCGATCTCGCCGATCGAACGGAGCCGGACGAGGGCATCGGCCAGGCCGCTCTTTTTGTGCGAAGGGAGATCGACCTGGGTGGCGTCTCCGCATACGGCGATCCGGGAACCTTCCCCCATGCGGGTCAGGAACATCTTCATCTGGGAAACCGTGGTATTTTGAGCCTCATCGAGGATAATATAGGCGTTGTTGAGGGTTCGGCCGCGCATATAGGCGAGCGGAATCACCTCGATTCGGTCGTCGCCGCGGTAACGGGCGAGCATTTCGGGCTGGATCATGTCGGCCAGCGCGTCGAAAAGAGGGCGGAGATACGGATTGACCTTCTCGTGGAGATCGCCCGGAAGGAACCCGAGACTTTCGCCCGCCTCTACCGCCGGTCGAACCAAAACGAGTTTTTTGATCCCCTCGGTGCGAAAAGCCTCCACAGCACGGGCGACCGCCAGGTAGGTCTTGCCGGTACCCGCCGGACCGCAGCAGAAGACGATCTCTTTTCGGCGCAGCAGATTGACGTAGTCGGCCTGTCCGGCGGTACGAGGGAAGATCCGTTTTCCGCCGTAGACCTCGATCGGGGGGATCTGCGAAACGGGGCGGTCCCGTTCGACTTCGGAGAGGGCGCGCAGAACATCGTCCATCGACAGCATCTCGCCGCGGAACAACGCGGCTTTCAAAAGACCTTCGATCAGACGCCCCCCTCTTGAGGCGGCGCCCGGTTCGGCGGAACGAATCGACAGGCCGCCGTCGTCCTGCACGACGCGTATTCCAAGCGCTTTGCGGATCACTCGGAGATATTCGTCACTCACCCCAAAGATATTTTGGAGTTCCTGACGGCTCGGGATCGGAACCTTGACTTCTTCGAAATTTTCCATAAAAGGGCGCTGTGGAAACGCCCCTTTGAAAAGAGGCCGCACAGCGAAAGATGGTTTACAGCTCGGCGATTTCCGAAACGCGGCTCTCTTTCCCGAAGGGAAAAAGCGCCGCGGAGCGCGCCGGACTGCTCGCTATCAAAGCGAACCCCTCCGAAAGACCCGCCGCCGC
>JAGCAH010000070.1 GCA_017652805.1 Thermoguttaceae bacterium
AAACGAGTCGGCGAACGGTGAAGGGGCAGGTGTTTATAGTCATAACGGAACGGTCGTTTTCCGTAATTGCATCGTCGTAGATAATACCACCAGTACCGGAGCCAGCTCGGATATCGCTAAGTATGGCTCAACAATTAGGGGGTATTACACACTCTCCACTTATGACTCATGGAGCGACGGCGGCAATAATAAAGTATACAAAAGCGGAAAGGTTTTTGATAGTACTTCCAGTCGTGCGTATACACCCTACTTCAATAGCCTTACCATCGATACGGGGGCTAACAGTTACAACGGACGTAACAACGATCTCGCGGGGTCTGCCCGAGTGAACGGCGGCACGATTGATATGGGGTGCTATGAGTTCGAACATATTGACTGTACCTTCGCGGATAAGACGGTCACCTACAACGGAGCGAATCAATCGTTGGTCCTCTCGGGGATAAAATCGACGGATACGGTAACGTATACCTATAACGGTTCCACTATTTCCAGTCCCACGTTCCAAAAACCCGGGACTTATACCGTTAAGGCGACCGTGTCAAGGTCGGGAGAAACAAAGTCGTATAATGCGACTCTGACGATTACACCTCCAGCCATCTGGATCGTCAACACCCTGGACGATGCGACGAACTGGGACACCGCCGACAACGTCCTCTCCCTCCGCGAAGCGATCGGCCGCGCTGGGGCGGGGGATGTGATCACCTTTGATTCTTCTCTGTCGGGTCTGACGATCACGCTTAGCGGAACACAGATTGAGATCGGCAAGTCTGTTACGATCGACGCCACGTCAATCGGCGGGATGACTATCGACGCTGACGGCAAGAGCCGCGTGTTTTATGTGAGCGGCGGAACGGCGGACGCGCCGGTTGAGCTGATCGGGCTGACGGTGACCGGAGGACATGTGAGCGACTACGGCGGCGGGATTTACAACGACGGCATGGTGGAGCTCATAAACTCGACCGTATCGGGGAATACAGCAGAATACGACGGCGGCGGGATTTACAACTCCTCTGGCGTGCTGACGCTGACGGATTCGACCGTATCGGGGAATACCGCAGAAATCGACGGCGGCGGGATTTACAACGACGATGGCACGCTGACACTCACGGACTCGACCGTATCGGGGAATACTGTATACGTATACAGCGGCGGGATTTACAACGGCGGTACGCTGACGCTGACGAACTGCACCGTGACGGGGAATTCCGCAACCTACGGCGGCGGGATTTCCAACGACGATGGCACGCTGACGCTGACGAACAGTACCGTAACTGGGAACTCCGCAACCTCCTGTGGCGGCGGGATTTCCAACTCTGGCACGCTGACGCTGACGAACTGCACGGTGACGGGGAATTCCGCAAACGATAGCGGCGGCGGGATTTACAACTACGATGGCGCCGCCTACCTTTACAACACCATCATCGTCCAGAATACGGCGAGCAGTTCCGGAAACGACGTGTACCGTTATTCCGGATCCCTCTACGCCTACAACACCCTTTCGCCCTATGCCGATTGGAAGGTATCGGATGCCTGTCCGGTCTACGATCCCTCGAAGCCCCTCTTTGCCGACGCGGCGAACGGGGACTATACCCTCGCCGTAAACTCCCAGGCAATCGATATGGGGGACAACGAATATATCGCCGGTTACGACACCGACCTTGCGGGGAATCCCCGTATTTTCGACGCATGGCTTAAAACTCCTACGGTCGATATCGGTGCCTACGAGTACCAACAGCACGTAGCAGAACGTGAAATACCATCCACAGTTGTGACCACCAACTTGGATATTATCGATGAGGCCGATGGGTTGATCTCGCTCCGCGAGGCGGTTTTCTATGCTGCCGAGGGTGAGACAGTTACCTTCGATGCCGGTCTGACGGGGAAAAAGATCATCCTCTGCGGCACTCAGCTTGAGATTGACAAGGGAATCACCATCGACGCCTCTTCGATCGGCGAGATCACGATTAACGCGGACGGCAAGAGCCGGGTCTTTTATATCGGCGGCGGGAATGAAACAAACCCGGTCGTGCTGATCGGCCTGACGGTTAGCGGGGGTTATGTAAGCGGTTCCAACAACGGCGGCGGGATTTACAACTCCGGCGTGCTGACGCTGACGAACTGCACCGTGGCGGGGAACACCGCAGCCTACGGCGGCGGCGGGATTTGCAACCTTGGCACGCTGACGCTGACGAACTGCACCGTTTCCGGGAACACCGTAAACAGCTTCGGCGGCGGGATTTACAACTACTCTGGCAAAACCTACCTTTACAACACCATCATCGTTCAGAATACGGCGAGCAGTTCCGGAAACGATGTGTACTGTTCTTCCGGATCCTTCTACGCTTACAACACCCTTTCGTCCTTTGCCTACTGGACAGAATCCTCAGATTGTCCGGCCTACGATTCCTCGCTTCCCCTCTTTGCCGACGCGGCGAACGGGGACTATACCCTTGCCGTAAACTCCCAGGCGATCGATATGGGGGACAACTCCTATGTTGAGACCGAAACCGACTTGGCGGGGAATTCCCGTATTGTGAACGACATCGTCGATCTCGGTGCTTACGAATACCAACCGGGTGACGGCCAGATCAAACAGCTCGCCACGCCGACGAATTTGACGGCAACCTGCCCCGCCAAATACCGGTTTTCTTGCGCCTGGGACGCTGTCGACAACGCTTCCGGGTACACTGTCTACTATAAGAGCAGTTCCGCGACAAGCTGGACAGCCCGAACAACAACGACGAACAGCTTTAATGCCGCTGGCCTGAGCCCGAACCTTCTCTACAGTGTCAAAGTGGTTGCGAACGGCGACGGCACGACTTACACCGATTCCGAAGAGTCGGAAACGGTTTACGCGCTGCCTCCCTCCTATACAACTCAGGTCACGACCCTCAGCGATATCAAGGCGACCGCCGATCCTACTGGTGACATTTCGTTCCGCCAGGCGGTTTATTTCGCTTCGCTGACGGGCGACACCGTCACGTTTGCCGACGGCCTTTCCGGCACGGTCGACCTGGCAACCTACGGTCAGATCTCCATTTCCTCGGCCGCGAAAGGGTTCACCGTCGAAGGCGATAACCGCATCACCCTGACCAACTCCGGCACGGGCGGCGCGAACCGTATCTTCTTCTGCGGCGATACAGACACCGGTTACGACGTAACGCTCAACGACCTGACGATTACCGGCTGTTCGGTCACGAACGACAGTAACTACTACAATGACGGCGGCGCCATCTTTGCCTGGAACCCTAACTTCGATCCAGACACGATGAATACCGTTAACTTCATCTTGAACGATTGCACCTTCACCAACAATACCGCAGCGACGCGAGGAGGCGCGATCAGCGGTTACGGTTATACGATTACCGCCGACAACTGTGTTTTTTCCGGTAACAGCGCAAATGAAGGGGGCGCGATTCGTCTCGTGGGGGGTGATGTCCATTTCACCGACTGCACCTTCACTGAGAATACCGCAATCGGTACGGGAAATAGTTCGGCCCAAGGCGGTGCTCTTGATCTGGGAGTGTATTACGGCAGTACGATTGACAACTGCGTCTTTTCGAACAATGCGGTGAAGGTCGAAGCACCGTCGTCGTGGTTGTCGGGTGGAGGAGCGGCAAAGGGGGGCGCAATTTACCTGTCCGACAACCACGATAAAGACCAGAGCACCGACCTGATCTTCACTGATACCAAGATCATCGATAATACTGCGACGTGCGCCGATGGTCAGACTTGTTGCGACACGACCAGAGGGGGGGCCATCTACGCCGCGAATGCCGGTGCGCGTTTCTACAACTGCTCGATCACCGGCAACGGCGCAATCAACGCGAGGAAAGTCGGCGGGGGCGCCATCTACATGATCGGAAGCTGGGGATATGTTTCTTCCGATACCACGCTCTTCTTCTTCATGACCGATATTTCCGATAACTATATTGGTGGTGGCATGATTGAAGGGGTGGGAGGAGGCGTGGCCTACGGGGGCGCGCTTTATGCCGGGGGGAGGTTTGAGATGGTCAACTGCACCGTGACCAATAACACCATCAATGCCACACGGGTTTACAGCTACACCAGCAGTTCGGCCATCATGGTGTGTGCGGGCGTGGGTGATAGTAAGATCTGCGATACGACTATCGCCGGGAACCGGGTTGTCAACGAGACCCGCGGTAGCGGTCACAACGACGACAACTCCGCGCTCGTCATCTTCGACAAGATAACCATTAAGAGCAGTGCGATTCTGGGGAACTACTACATTGATACCGTCAACAACACACGGATCGATAACGACATTTTCTCACACGCCTGTTACGAAGAGAAACCCCCTGCATATTTCTACTCCTCCGTCTACAATCCCGAAGCGATCGGTAAAGACGCGGAGTATACGGAAGAACAAGCCTGGTGTTTCTCGGACAGTTGTATTCAGGTAACCGACTACGAGGCCTATTTCAATGACTATGCCGCCGGTGATTACACACTCGCTTTCGATTCGGTCGGTATCGATGCTGTGAATATGAGCGAGTGGACCGATTTCGGTTTCGAATATGACATCCGCGGCGAGGGGTACTGCCGTGTTGTCAACAACATCGTTGATATCGGCGCGTATGAATATCAACGGGATATTTCCGATCTTGAAACGCCATCGACAGTTGTCACCACGAATCTTGATATTATCAATCTGCTCGACAACCTGATTTCCCTGCGCGAAGCGATTTACTATGCCGAGGAGGGCGACACGGTAACGTTCGATTCTTCTCTGTCGGGTCAGACGATCACGCTTAGCGGAACACAGCTTGAGATTGACAAGGGAATCACCATCGACGCCTCTTCGATCGGCGGGATCACGATTAACGCGGACGGCAAGAGCCGCGTGTTTTATGTGAGCGGCGGAACGGCGGACGCGCCGGTTGAGCTGATCGGGCTGACGGTTACCGGAGGACATGTGATCGGTTCCATCGACGGCGGTGGCGGGATTTTCAACCGTGGCACGCTGACGCTGACGAACTGCACCGTGACGGGGAATTCCGCAATCTACTGTAGCGGTGGCGGGATTTTCAACGATGATGGCACGCTGACGCTGAGGAACTGCACCGTGGCGGGGAACACCACAAATGGTGCCGGCGGCGGGATTTACATATCTGCCAATGATGATATATACGTGGTTGCCTTCTCATCGGCCGCCGCCTACCTTTACAACACCATCATCGTCCAGAATAAGGCGAGCAATTCCGGAAACGACGTGTGCTGTTCTACCGGATCCCTCTACGCCTACAACACCCTTTCGTCGTTTGCCGGCTGGACAGAATCCTCGGATTGTCCGGCCTACGATCCCTCGCTTCCCCTCTTCGCCGACGCGGCGAACTGGGACTATACCCTTGCCGTAAACTCCCAAGCGATCGATAAGGGGGACAACAGTTATATTTCCGGTTACTCAGCCGACTTGGCGGGGAACCCGCGGATTGTGAGCGGTACGGTCGATATCGGCGCGTATGAATACCAGGTCACCTCGAGCCTTGATATCACCATCAAAGACTACACCGGCGATTACGACGGCCAGGCGCACTCGATCACCGTCAGCGGCCTGCAAGACGGCGATGTTGTCGCCTACAGTAAAAACGGCACCGACTGGTCCTCTTCCAATTATGCCTATACCGATCCGGGAACCTATACCGTTTACGTGAAAGTCGAGCGGGAGGGATATCAGGATTTCAAAGGTTCGGGGACCGTCACGATCAACGCGGTAACCGAAAAGCTGCAGGTCGCGGTTGTGGTGAGCGCCAGCGAGTCTTCGGCAACCGAAGTCGATGTTCTTCCCGACTCGATCACCGCGGCGGCGGTCGGTGACACCCTCTATGCTCAAGTCTGGATCGTGAACATCGACGGCAGCGATCTCGGCTGCACCGGCGGTTATGTTGACCTTGACTACACCGCCGACGCGCTGACTGCCGACACCTTTACCGTCAGCCCGATCTACGCTAACATGGCGACCTTTGTTGATGCTTCGGTCGACGGCGTTGTCGCCTCGTTCGGCGGCTGCTCGCAGACCGGCGTCAACGATCTGGCGGTCAGCCAGTGGGCACTTCTGGGCACGTTCACCTTTACCGCGTCGGTCGTAGGGGAAGCCGAAATCGCCGCCGCGCTTCCGACCCTGAACGGCTTCCATATCAGAGGTCTAAACCTCTCGCGTGCCGGGGAAGGAAACTTTGCCGACAGTGAAATCGTCTTCGATTCGGCTGTGTTCACCGTCACCGCCACCGCCGGCGGCGGCGAACAGCTCGCCTCGCCGACAATTACGACGGGAGCGAAGGACGTTTACGTCTCGCACGGCGCGAACTGCCATCAGCTTGTTTGGACAGCGGTCGATAACGCTTCCGGCTATGAACTGGAATATTCCGCCGGCAGTAGCCCCTGGACGGCCGTTTCTGCTTCTGAAGCCAGCGTGGTCATCACCGGCCTCGCCTATGGTCAGGATGTCAAGTATCGTGTCCGTGCGCTCGGAACCGGTTCCTATACCGATTCGGACTGGAGTGCCGTTAAGACGTTTAAAGTCTGTCCGATGGATATTAACGGGGACGGGGATATCTCCGGCGGCGACCGTACCCTTTTGGCGAACTCCTGGCTTTCGGAAGGGGGGGAAGAGGAATACCGGCACTGCTGCGATATCAACGGCGACGGCGATATCGGCGGGGTTGACCGTGCATACCTGGCATACAACTGGCTCAACGAAGTAGGTGTTGATGACATGATCTACCCGCGTCCTCTGGCCGCCGATGTCGTTTTCAACGAGTTTGCCACAGCGGATCTCGGCGTGGATCTGGACGTGTTCTGAGCAGAAAAGCAGGGGGTGAAACCGTTTAAATAGCAGAATTTGGCCATTCAGGTGACCATTTGAGCAACTTAACTTGCTCATAACTATAGGACACAGTTCAATGTCGAAAATGAGATTTTACTGTACTGGACTGGAAAAATTGGACAGCTGAATCGTAGAAGATTGAGGGTTGATTTTTGACATCTGAGATGTTAAGAAGAATTCTACCCGGAGACAATTCTATGAGTCGGAAACGAAAGGTTTATTCGCCCAAATTACGCAGTCAGGTGGCACTTGCAGCCGTTCGCGGAGATAAGACTATCCACGAGGTTGCTCAGCGTTATGGCGTATCGCCGCAAATGGTCATCAAGATGAAATCTCGCCTTCTTGACCGGATAGAAGAACTTTTTCAAGACGGACGGACAACCAAGAAGAAATCAGGTTCCGGTCCGGAGATGTCGAATGAGGAACTCGTATCGTTGATCGGTCATCTCGAAATCGAGAATGAGTGGTTGAAAAAAAAAGTTGCCCAGTTCGACTAGGGAAAGACGCTTGCTGATTGATCCGAAAGATCCAAAGGTGTCGA
>JAGCAH010000071.1 GCA_017652805.1 Thermoguttaceae bacterium
ACGCTCGCCTTATAGTCCCCCGGCGCGTCGCCGATCATCAGCGCGTGGTCTTTCGGGTAACGGGAGGCCCACCGGAGCGACTCCTTTTTGGTGCCGATCTCCTGCCCGGCGATCGTCGAGACGTAGGGGAGGAGCCCCTGGTTTTCCCATTCCTTGACCAGCGCGGCCTGCGGCGTGGCCGAGACGACCATGATGTCGGCCTTCTTTCCCGCCTTTTCGAGACTTTCGCGGACCAGGGGGAACGGGGCGACCCCTTCCCCGACGATCGCATCGATCACCTCGTTCACCTCGAGAGACCAGGCGAGGGTCTTTTTCAGAACCGGGTCGCCCGTCCGCTCGACCTCGGCCGCCAGGGCGGCGTTGCCGAGTTTCGTCTCGCGGTTCATCCATTCGATGATCTCCTGCGGCGGCTCGATCTTCAGGCCGCGGGCGATCACCTCGGGACGCTTGGCGAGCCACTTGAAGTCGTCGATCAGCGCGGGGAACCGATTGATTCCGCGCGTCTTCGAATAGAGGTTCACGAACTCGATCACCTCGCGCGCGTATTTACTGACGCTCTGCCATCCCCAGTGCTTGATGATCGTCGGAATGAAACACTCTTTCTGTTTCAGTTCCATCGTGTCGAACGCGCACCCGTCGGAATCGACGCCAATGAAAAAATCGGATTTCGGGGTAAATTCCTCGCTCATCGGAGCTTCTCCTTTGTGTTAATCTTCTTCGTCGGCTTCGTCGAACTCGCTCTTTGGAAGTGGCCACATTTTACACAGGCCGATTCCGAGGAAGTAGAGCGAGACGAGCGGAACCATCATACAGAACATACTCCCCGGGTCGGGGGGGGTGAGCATCATCGCCCCGAACGCGATCACCAGGACGGAGATCCGCCACTGGCTCATATAGTCTTTCGTGGTGAAAATGCGCAGACGGTAGAGGGCGAACATCACCAGAGGCAGCTGGAATCCGATCCCGAACCCGATCGGAAGACCGATCGCCAGTTTCAGCCATTCGCTGATCCGGGGATCGGGGTCGATGTTCAGACCCGAGTTGAAGGTCAAAAGATAGTGGAGAACGAACTGAAAGACCACGAAGAAGGCCAGCGCCGCCCCCCCGAAAAAGAGGCCGAGGCTGAACGGGAAGAAGCGGTAGACCAGTCTCCGCTCTTTCGGATAGAGGCCCGCCCCCACGAACGCCCAGAAATGGTAAAAAAGCCCGGGACTTCCGATGAAGGCGCCGAGAACGAGCGCGGCTTTCAGAAAGATCACAAAGGTCTCGGGCATACTGAGCGACTTGGCGCGGATCCGCGGGTCGTTCTCGAGTTTTTCCCAGAAGAAGAAGGGAATCGGCTCGGCGGAGAGCCCCGGCACGCCGCCGGCCGAGGCGGACGGGCGGCGGTCGAAGTTGTCGACCAGTTCGAGCGCCTGGCGGTTCGTCAGCGGAACCGGCCCTCCGGCGGAGACCGCGGCGTCTTTGCCGTCTAAAATCCGGCGGAGCCGGGCAATATCTTCCGGAAAGAGCCAGACCTCCCGTTCGGCCATTCCGAGCCGCTGGGGGATCTGAGTGACATTTTCGGAGTAGCCGAGCTGCCGGAGCTGGTCCATTTCGTCGGAGAGCTTTTGGGTCGAGTGCTCGGTGTAGTACCTCTCGAGCGCCTGGGTCAGCGGGCGCTGGATACACGAAACCGCGCGGCTGGTCAGCGAGCCGTGGCTTCCCAGCGGGATGAGGGCCAACACGAAACCGGCCGCGAGCCAGTAGATCGCCTGAATCAGCCGATAGCGGAGCTCGTCGAGATGCTCCAGAAAGGTCATCTGCGAGTTTTCAAAGAGGTCGTCGCGTTTCTTTCGTGCCATCACAGCTGCTCCGTCACCTCTTTCTTACCGCTGTCGGCGCCGTGTTTCGGAGTCGGCATCAGAAAAACGCGGAGGATCATCAGCGCCACGCCGCAGACCAGGGCGGCGTCGGCAATATTGAAATTCGGCCAGTGATATGAACCGATCATCACCAGAATCCAATCGCGCACCGCGTAGATCGGAGTTCCGGCGATATGATCGACATACCCGGGGGGCCAGAAGATTCCGTGCAGAGCCAGACGATCCCAGAGGTTCCCCAGAATGCCGCCGGTCACCAGTGCCAGCGAGACGAGAACCAAAAGGGACTTTCCCCCCTCGGCCCGAAGCCAGAAGAGGACACCGGCCAGGGCGGCGAACGAAATGACCGAAAGGAGCGTCGTCTGACGGGCGCCGACTCCCCAGAGCGCGCCCGGATTGAGACTCGTCTGGAACCCGAGGACGTCCCGGATCACCCACTCCGTGTTGCCGGAAGGAAACCCGAGCCGGTCGAAGAAGAAGCGTTTCGTCCCCAAATCGACGCCGGTCACCAGCGCGGCGATCAGAAGAAAGAGGAAAAAACGTCCCCATCCGAGGGGCCGAGCCGCTTCGGACGATTCGGAAGGAAAGTTCGTTTCAGTCGAGTCTGTTCGCATCGGTGTCGTCCCGCCCCGATCAAAGGAGGAATTTGATCAAATAAAAACCGCCGACCAGCATGACCAGGAAGATCAGCGAAAGGATTCCGAAGTATTTGTCAATGAACCCTTTCACCGACGGGCCGAAGAAGAAGAGAAGGGTCGCCACCGCAAAGAAACGGAGGGATCGGCCGACGAAGCAGGCGACCAGAAAGATCGGTATCGGCATCGCCATCATCCCGCCGGTGATCGTGAACGCCTTAAAAGGGAGCGGCGTAAACGCGGCGGCAAAGAGCGCCCAGAATCCCCACGTCTCGAAGAAAGTGTGTACCTTCAGCATATTTTCGGCGGAGATGATGTTCGGCACAAAAACGGGCTCGAACCATCCCCAGAGGGCGTGACCGATCACCCAGCCGAGAACCGCGCCCAGAACCGAGGCGACCGCGCTGACCAGCGCGTAGCGGAACGAACGGCGGGGCCGTTCCATCGAAAGGGCGATCTGAAGCGGATCGGGAGGGATCGGAAAGAAGGAGCTTTCGGCAAACGAGATCAGGGCGAGCATCGCCGTTCCAAACGGCGAGTGCGCCCACGAAAGAACCCAATCGTAAAGCCAACGCATCCCGCGCACCGGCGAAAGAAAGACGGCGCGCCAGAGAGGTTCGGACTTTACGATTTCGATTTCCTGAACGGTGGTCGGTTCTTCCATGGATGGCGTCTCGGTCACTCGGCGGCGCGGGGCGGACCGGCGTTCTTGATCGCGTCGCTCGCCTGGTCGGCGTATTTCGCGAAGTTTTCGTGAAAGAGGCCCGCGAGTTTGCGCGCGGTCTTTTCATATTCTTCTTTGTCGTCCCAGGCGTTTTCGGGGATCAGAACCGCGGGGGGCACGTTCAGACAGACGGTCGGAACGCGCAGACCGAAAATCGGGTCGACGACCGTCGGCGCCTTGGCCAGTTCGCCGCTGTGGATCGCGTCGATGATGGCGCGCGTATGGCGGATCGAAAGGCGTTTGCCGACCCCGTATTTGCCGCCGCACCAGCCGGTATTGACCAGCCAGGCGTGCGAACCGTATTTCTTAATCTTTTCGGCGAGGAGCTCGGCGTATTTCGTCGGGTGCCAGACAAGGAACGCCGCGCCGAAGCAGGCCGAAAAGGTCGCCTGCGGCTCGACGATCCCGACTTCCGTCCCGGCGACCTTGGCTGTATAGCCGCTGATGTAATGGTACATCGCCTGCTCGGGAGAGAGGAGGCTGACCGGCGGGAGGACGCCGAACGCGTCGCATGTCAGAAGAATGATATTGCTCGGATGGTTCCCCACACTCGGCTTTTTGATATTCTCGATAAACTCGATCGGGTACGAGGCGCGGGTGTTCTCGGTCAACGAGGAGTCGTAGAAATCGACCAGGCGGGTTTTATCGTCGAAAACGGTATTTTCGAGAACCGTCCCGAAGCGGATCGCGTTGAAGATCTCGGGCTCGCTCTCTTTCGAGAGGTTGATGCACTTGGCGTAACAGCCCCCTTCGATGTTCACGATCCCGTGGTCGGTCCAGTAGTGCTCGTCGTCGCCGATCAGTTTGCGGTTCGGCTCGGTCGAAAGGGTGGTTTTCCCCGTGCCGGAAAGACCGAAGAAGAGGGAGACATCGCCGGCGGCCCCTTCGTTCGCCGAACAGTGCATCGAGAGGATCCCTTTTTTCGGCATCAGGTAGTTCATGATCGTGAAGACGCCTTTTTTCATCTCGCCGGCGTATTCCGTTCCGAGGATGACGAATTCGCCCCGTTCGAAGTTGAGCGCGACGCTCGTGGTCGACGAGACCGACTCAACCGAGGGATCGGCGGGGAACTGTCCGGCGTTGAAAATGACGTAGTCCGGCTTGCCGAAATGGAGAAGCTCTTCGGGGGTCGGCCGAACGAGCATATTCGACATGAACAGGGCGTGGTAGGCGCGCGCGCAGATGACCCGCACCTTGATCCGGTTTTCCTTGTCCCACCCGGCGTACGCGTCGATCACGTAGATCAGGTCGCGCGTATTGAGGTAGTCGATCGCGCGGCGGCGGTTGTAGAGGAACGAATCATCGGAAATCTTCTGGTTGACCGGCCCCCACCAGATGTCGCCGGTGCTTTCGGGGTTATCGACAATCCGTTTATCCTTAGGGCTGCGGCCTGTTTTCGCGCCCGAACTGTTCATCAGAGCCCCGGACGAAGTGACGGCAGCGTTCTCCCGAAGAATGGCGTCCTCGTAGAGCTGGGCCGGAGAGGGATTCCGGTGAACGCGGCTGACAAAAATTCCGTAGGGGGATAAATCGACTTCTCTTCTCATATAAATAATCCTCCGTTCTGTCTATTATAGTCAGATGACCCCCGAATGAAAAGGGGGTTGTCCCCCGCCGGAGGAGGAAAGGGACCGTGAAAAAAGGGGTTCGCGCCCCCCTCCCGCCGCCGAAAAAAGGCGCGTTTCGCTGGGCGGCTCGCCCGCGGGCGCGGGGACAAACAGACTGCCGGCAGACCGCGCCCGCGCGGCCTGCCGGCAGAGAAAAAATCACTTCAAAGAGGGGCTCAGGCGAGTTCTCTGCCGAATTCCCGTTTCAGAAGTTTGAACCCATCGTCCCCGTCGGCGTCGTCGATGACGACGTTGACGCTCCGTTCGCTCGTGCCGATGATACTGACGTTGATCTTGGCGCGGTAGAACGTCTCGAACATCCGAAGCGCCAGGTCGGTATGGCTCCGAAGTCCGGTGCCGCGAACCGAGAGTTTCGCCACGGTCGGATTCCACGAGACGGCGCAGTTGTGCTTCGCCTTGAACTCATCGGCGAGCGACTCGATCTGGGCGAGGTTCTCGCGCGGAACGGTGAAGCTGATCTCCGCCACTCCCTTGGCCTTGTCGCCGCTCGACTGGACGATCATATCGACCACGACCGACTTTTCGGCGATTTTCCCGAAGACCTCGGCGGCCAGGCCGGGACTGTCGGGAAGGCCGGAAAGGGTGACGCGCATCTGCGAGCGGTCGAGCGCGATCTGCTCGATGACGATATCTTCCATCCCGCTCAGCCGCGAGACGAGGACGTCCGAAAGGACCGCCGACGAATAGCCGGCATCGGCCAGATAAGTCTGAGCGGTCGAAAGATCGACGTCGATCTTGACCTCGTCGCGGTCGACCGGGGCGCGGTCGAGCTGGAACGCCTCGTGAATGGCGCGGAGCGCCTCGACCCCCTGGGCGCGGTTGACCAGAACCGAGACTTTGATCTCGCTGGTCGTGATCATTTCGACGTTGATTTCATGTTCGGCCAGGACGCGGAACATCGTCTGAGCCACGCCGTGCCGCGTTTCCATTCCGAGCCCGATGATCGAAACCTTCGAGAGGTTGTCGTCGCCGGTCACCTCTTTGGCGCCGATCTCTTCGGCGACCTTTCCGACCAGTTCCAACGCGTCGTGCAGTTCCCCGCCGCTGACCGTGAAGGAGATATCGGTCTTTCCCTGGCTTCCGGCGCTCTGAACGATCATGTCGACCGGAATCCGCGCCGCGGCGATTTTCGAGAAGAGCTTCATGACAACGCCCGGAACGTCGGGAACGCCGGCGACGGTAATCCGCGCCTCATTCTTTTCGAGCGCCATTCCGCAGACGGGAATCTTGTCCGATTCGGGTTCCGGGCCGATGATCGTGCCGGGCGTGTCGCTGAAACTGCTCCGCACGTGAACCTGGGTGGCGAACTTCTTGGCGAACTCGATCGAACGGCTGTGCATGACCCCGGCGCCGAGGCTCGCCATTTCGAGCATCTCGTCGTAGCTGATCCGATCCATCTTCCGCGCCTCGGGCACGATGCGCGGGTCGGCCGAGTAGACGCCGTCGACGTCGGTGTAGATGTCGCACGAGTCGGCTCCCAGCGCGGCGGCCAGGGCGACGGCGGTGGTGTCGCTGCCGCCGCGGCCGAGCGTGGTGATGTTCAGGTCGTCGTCGATCCCCTGGAACCCGGCGGCGATCACGATCTTCCCCTCGTCGAGGCTCTTGCGCATCCGTTCGGTCGAAATACTCTTGATCCGCGCCTTATTGAAGGCGTTGTCGGTCCGGATCCCGATCTGCGCGGCGGTATAGCTGACCGCCTGATGACCGAGCGACTGGAGCGCCATCGCCATGAGCGCGACGGTGACCTGTTCGCCGGTCGACATGAGCATGTCGAGTTCCCGGGAGTTCGGGTTTTCGCTGATCTCTTTGGCCAGGGCGATCAGGTGGTCGGTGTTCTTCCCCATCGCGCTGACGACCATCACGACCTTGTTCCCCGCCTTGACTTCGCGGATAGCCTTGCGCGCCGCCGCCAGAATCTTCTGCGTGTCCGCGACACTCGTTCCGCCGAACTTTTGAACGATCAGAGCCATTGTACTTTCTTTCCTTTGGTTTTTAAGACTGTTGTAGACGATGCCGGACCCCAAAACGCCCCGGCGCTTCCCCTGATTCTATGAATTATAATATCCGCCGAAAAATCGGAAAGGAGCGTCTTTCCGCAAAAAGGGGCGATATAAGGAAAACGAAAGGGGATATTAGAAAAGGAGTCGGCGGAGAAGGTCAAACGCGCGGGCGGCGAAGACCGGTTTGACGATCGCCGGATGGAACCCGTAGGGGAACGACGTCTCGCGATACTCGTCATCAAGAAGCGCGGCGACCGGAACGGGAAACTTCTCGCGGAGGGTTTCTTCCTCCCCCGCAGGGAACGGACCGACCGCAGCGACCGCCTCGGCGCCGGTCATTTTCTGCCAGGCGCGGAGCGTCTCCTCCAACGGCGCGTCGGCCGCCAGGCCGAGCGTCTTCGGAATCAGGCCGCTGCCCGAATCGACCAGGCCGCCGGCGAAAACCGCGGGGGAAATCTGCCCGGCGATAAAACCGCGCGTTCCCCACTCGAGGACGGCCAGACGTTTCCCTGAGGCGGCGAGCTTTTCCGAGACAACCGAGGCGAGCGTCGCGTCCCCTTCGCCGAAGACCAAATCGCCCAGTTTTTCGTATATCACACCGGCCGTCTCGTCGACCAGGCGGCGGCACCGCGCGGCGTCTTCCCCCTGCGAGACGATCCGCAGCGTGATCACCCCCTGCGAGGCGGTGATCCCGACCCGCGGCTGGCGGCCGCGGGCGATCAGGTGGGGAAGGCGCGACTCGACGTCGCTCTCCCCCGCGCCGAACGTGCGCAGCACGCGCGTTACGGTCGCGTACCGTTTTCCGGTCCGTTCCCCCTGCCAGTCGAGCGCCAGACGCCGGCCAGACCCCTCCCACATTTCGCGCAGTTCGGCGGGAACGCCGGGAAAGACGAGCATTTTCGATCGGCCTGCCTCGCCGCGGGCAACCTCAAGTTCAAAGCCGGGAGCGGTTCCGTGGGGGTTCTCGATCACGCGCGCGCCGCGCGGAAAATAAGACTGGATTTCGTTCGAGGCGGGCATCACGCGCCCGCGGATTTCGAAGAGACAGCGGATCCGTTTCATCGCCGAAAGATCCTGCACCAGGCCGACCCCGGCGGCTTCGGAAGCCGCCTGACGGGTCAGGTCGTCTTCGGTCGGGCCGAGTCCCCCGGTAATCAGAACCAGGTCGCTCCGCTCCAGCGCGGCGCGGAAGACGGCGGTCATCGCCTCTTGACTGTCGCCGACGGTGGTGTGATAGAGAACCGGCACGCCCAGGAGCGAGAGCTCGCGGCTCAGGTAGGCGCTGTTCGTATCGACCAGCGCCCCCGAGGTCAGTTCGTCTCCGATCGAAATAATTTCGGCCGTAAACATACCGGTCTCTCCGATCCGACGGTCAGAAGGGGAGCGTCTTGGCGGCGATCTCGTCCTTCAGCTTCTGAATAAACTCCGCCACCGGCATCGCGCCCAGCTCGCCGTCTTTCCGGCTCCGAACTGAAACGGTTCCGCTTTCGGCCTCTTTCCCGCCCACAACGCAGACGTAGGGAACCAGGTCGCTGCGGCTGGCGAAAATCTTCGCGCCGATCTTTTCGGGACGCAGATCGGTCGTCACGCGGAGTTCGGCGTCGAAAAGCGCCTTTTCGACCTGCTTGGCGTATTCGTTGAACTTTTCGCTGACCGTCATCACGCGGACCTGTTCCGGCGAGAGCCAGAGCGGGAACGCCGCGGCGAAATGCTCGATCAGAATCCCGGTGAACCGTTCGAACGAGCCGAACGGCGCGCGGTGGATCATCACCGGCTGGTGCGGCTGATTGTCGGCGCCGATGTATTTCAGGTCGAACCGCGATGGGGACGGAAGGTTGTAGTCGAGCTGGACCGTGCCGAGCTGCCATTTCCGGCCGAGGCAGTCGCGGACGATGAAGTCGGCTTTCGGCCCGTAGAAGGCGGCTTCCCCTTCGACGATGTCGAGTTTCGGCAGGTTCATGTCGCGGCAGACCTTTTCGAGGGCGTTTTGCGCCTTCTTCCAGTTTTCGGGGTCGCCGACATATTTATTGCTGACCCAGTCGCGGAAACTGAGCCGAACCTCGTAGTCGTTAAAGCCCATCGTCTTTAAGACGAGCTGGGTCATTTCGATGCAACCGCGGAACTCGTCTTCGACCTGATCTTCGGTGCAGAAGATGTGCGCGTCGTCCTGGGTGAACCCGCGCACGCGCGTCATTCCGTTCAGTTCCCCCGACTGCTCGAACCGATGGACGTTCCCGAACTCGGCCAGACGCAGCGGCAGGTCGCGGTAACTGCGCGGCTTCATGTTATACGTCATCACGTGGAGCGGGCAGTTCATCGGGCGGAGGAGGTAGCGGTCGCCGTCTTTCAGCACCATCGGCGGAAACTGGCTGTCGGCGTAGTAGGGATAATGGCCGCTCGTCTCGAAGAGTTCGACGCGGCAGATCACCGGCGAGTACATCGGCTGATAGCCGTGGCGGATCAGCTCTTTGTAAATGAAATTCTCGAGTTCACGTCGGATGACCGCCCCTTTCGGGAGCCAGACGACCAGGCCGCCGCCGATTTTCGGGTCGACCATGAACAGCTCGTGGCGCTTCCCCAGAACGCGGTGGTCGCGTTTCTTCGCTTCTTCGAGCTGAACCAGGTACGATTCCAGTTCTTTCTTATCGAAGAAGGCGGTTCCGTAGAGACGCTGAAGCTGGACGTTGCTGGCGTC
>JAGCAH010000072.1 GCA_017652805.1 Thermoguttaceae bacterium
ATTTCGGCGGCAACCGCTTTCCCCTGCGCCGTTGCGGCGTGGGCCAGAGCGTGGCGGCCGTTCACGTCGCCGATCGCGTAGATACTGACGATGTTCGTGCGCAGACGGTCGTCGACCGGAATGTAGCCGCGGACCGTCTCGATCCCCGCGTTTTCCAGACCGAGCGAATCGGTGTTCGGCGTGCGGCCGCTGCAGAGGATCACCGCCTCGCCGGCCGCCCGGGCCTCTTTTCCGGTCGCGTTTTCGACATACTCGACCGTCTTTTCGGCCTCGCCCGAAATCCGTTTGAACGTGACTCCCGATTTAAACGTCACCCGGAGCTGTTTGAGCTTGCGAAGGAGAAGACGCGTAACGTCTTCGTCGGCGCCGGGAAGAACCTCGGGACTCCGTTTGAGAACGGTCACTTTTTTACCGAACGACGCCAGAATGGAGGCGAACTCAATTCCGGTCACCCCGCCGCCGATAATGACCGCGCTTTCGGGAAGCTCCCTGAGCGCCAGAAAATCGTCGGTGCTCAGGATATTCGCGCCGTCGACGCCCTCGATCTTCGGCGTCGTCGCGCGGGTTCCGGTCGCGATCACAATGTTCCGCGCCTCGTACTCTTCGCCGCCGGCTGCGATCTTATGCGCGGAGATCAGCCTCCCCCGCCCTTCGACGACCGTAACGCCGTACGATTTCAGAACGGCGGCGACCCCGCCGCGCAGCTGCCCGACGATTTTATCGCGCCGGGCGGCGACCACGCCGTAGTCGTACGAGGGGTTCTCGACGTTGACGCCGAACTTGGCGGAACGGCAGACGTCGTGAAACAGGTGCGCCGACTGAAGAATCGTCTTGGTCGGAATACACCCGCGGTTCAGGCAGACGCCGCCGAGCTCGCGCTCTTCGATCAGGAGAGTTTTCAGTCCGAACTGAGCGCATCGGATCGCGCAGATGTATCCGCCCGGCCCGGCGCCGAGAATGGCAACGTGAAACGGCATAGGTCAAATCTTACGAGAGTGTTCGGCGCGCGGTTCGGAAATGGTTTGCGGAAATGCCGCGCGCCGCGGATCGTTCCGTACACAAAACTCCGGTTCAGGAAGAACTTCCCCGAACCGGAGCTGACGAAAAAAACGCCTATTAGAGGTATTCGCAGACCAGGTCGCCGACTTCGGTGGTCGAGTACCCCATCTTGCCGGCGGCCATGCTCTTCATTTTGGTGCCGGTCACGGTCTGGATCGCTTTCATGACGCGGTCGGCCGCCTTGGTGTACCCTTCCTGGCTGAGGAGCATCGAAACGGCGTTGATCGTGGCGATCGGATTGATGACGTTCATGCCGGTATATTTCGGCGCGCTCCCCCCCATCGGTTCGTACATGCTCGTCCCGCCCGGTTCGGGATTGATGTTCCCGCCGGCGGCGACGCCCATTCCCCCCTGGAGAATGCCGGCCAGGTCGGTGATGATGTCGCCGAACATGTTCGTCGTCACGATGACGTCGTAATGTTCGGGGTTCTTGACCATCCACATGCAGCAGGCGTCGACGTGGTTGTAGTCTTTTTTAATATCGGGATACTCTTCGCCGACTTCCTGGAACGTACGCATCCAGAGGTCGTGTCCGTACGAAAGGACGTTCGTCTTGGCGACCATCGTCACCATCTTCCCCTTCGGGTTGTTCCGTTTGCGGCAGTATTCGAACGCCCAGCGGATGCACCGTTCGGTTCCCTTACGGGTATAGACCGCGACCTGGGTCGCGACCTCGTCGGGGGTTCCTTTTTTCATCCAGCCGCCGGTTCCGACGTACATGTCTTCGGTGTTTTCGCGCACGACGACAAAATCGAGGTCTTCCGGCTTCTTATTGGCCAGCGGGGTCTCGACGCCGGGGAAGAGTTTGACCGGACGAAGGTTGATATACTGATCGAACGCGAAACGAAGACGGAGGAGAAGCCCCTGTTCGAGAATCCCCGGCTTAACATCGGGATGGCCGACCGCGCCGAGAAGAATCGAGCTGAATTTGCCCAGTTCGGCGAGTTCTTCGTCGGTAATGATGACGCCCGTTTTGAGGTAGCGGTCGCCGCTCAAGTCGAACGGGGTCAGTTCCACTTTGAAATTTTCGAGTTCCGCAACCTTTTTCAGGACTTTCACCCCTTCGGCCACCACTTCGGGCCCGGTACCGTCGCCGCCGATTACCGCCACTTTCAAAACGTCGTTCATCGCTGATTTATCCTTTCGTGATCGGAAGCCGCGCGCCGAAAAGCCGCCCTGTCGGTCAACGGCGTCGTTGCGGCGGACTGTGCGGGCGCGGCGGTCTGTAAGCCTTGAAACGGGGATCCCCCGTCCCCCCTATTATCCCCGATTTTTTCTTTTAGAATAGGGGGGAGCCGCACCGTGACGGCTCGCGCGGAACCCTTTTTTTCCGCGGTTTTGAGGGAAAACCGCCCCCCCGGCTCCCCCGTGGGGAAAGGTGAAAACAAGCGCGTGAAAAAGTTCAGAACGATCACACTCGGCTGCCGGGTCAATCAGTACGAAACCGCCTATGTTCGGGAAGCGCTCCTGGTCAGCGGATGGGAAGAGACGCTCCCCGGCGACCACGCCCGGGCCGATCTTGTCCTGATCAACACATGCAGCGTCACCGCCGAAAGCGACGCGAAATGCCGCAAGGCGATCTCGACGGCTTCCGAACTTTCGCCGAACGCCGAAATCGTGGTGATGGGCTGTTACGCCGCCGCCGATCCTGAGCGGCTCGCGCGGTATCCGCACGTCTCGGAAGTCCTGACCGATAAACGGAACCTGGCCGACTTTATCCGCCGCCGCGGGTGGACGGCGCCGCGGGGGGTCGGCTCGTTCGGCGAGCGGCATCGCGCCTATATCAAAATTCAGGACGGCTGCCGGGTCGGCTGCTCTTACTGCATCATTCCGAAAGTCCGTCCCTACCTCTCGAGCCGACCCGAAGAGGACGTGATCGGCGAGGTCGTCGAACTGGAACGGCGCGGGTACCGCGAGATCGTCCTTTCGGGAATCCACCTGGGGCATTACGGACTCGACCTGATCGCCGCCGACCGAAAAGCCTCGCCGGAGGGGCTCGCCGAACTCCTCGGCCGCAGAGCTTCGGCTCCGGCGCAAAGCCGTCACACGCTCGCTTCCCTTCTGCGCGGGCTCATCGAACGCACGAGCGCGCCGCGGTTCCGGCTCGGGAGTCTCGAGGCGGTCGAGGTTCCCGACGAGCTGGCCCGTCTGGCGGTCGAGTTTCCCGACCGCGTCTGCCCCCACTTCCACCTTTCGATGCAGAGCGGCGATGACGATGTCCTCCGTCGGATGAAACGCCGCTGGCCGAGCGGCCCCTACATCGACCGCGCCCTCTCGCTCCGTCGGATGATCCCCCGTGTCGCCCTGACGACCGATATCATCGTCGGGTTCCCGGGAGAGACCGACGCCGAGTTTCAGCGGACCTGTGAGGTCGCCCGGCAGGTGCGTTTCTCCAAGATCCACATCTTCCGATTCAGCCCCCGGCCCGGAACCGAAGCGGCCGAAATGAAAGGCCAGATCCCCGAACCGGTCAAAAAGAAGCGCGCCGCCGAACTGGCGGGAATCGCCGCCGAGCTCCGCGCCGAATACGCCCGATCGCTGATCGGAAACGTCGTGACCGTTCTGACCGAAGAGCGGCGCGGGGATTCGGTTCGGGGAACCTGCGAGTATTTCCTCCCGACCCGGTTCGAGGCGGACGTTCCGCTCGGCCGTCTTCTGAAGGTCGAAGTCACCGCCGCCGACGGAGAGACCCTCGTCGGCCGGGCGGCGCCGCTCGGCTGAACCGAAAGCTGGACATCGGTCATTTTTTCGATTAGACTTGTTAAGTGTTTGTTACTTCCACTCCGTAAAGAACGATCGGAATCCGTATGCGTACCATTCTCCTTTTTTTCGGCATTCTCTCAGTTTCCCTCGCCGCCGTATTCGCCGATGATCCGGTTCCCTCGAACTGGCTCGCCGACTGGTCCGATCCGCCGGCGGCCGACCGCCCTCTGCAGATGGTTCACGGACGGGATCTGACCGATCCGGCGACCGCATGCTACTTTCGCGACGAGTGCGGGCTCGGCGGCGTGGTGATCAACGTCGGGGGGCCCGGATATATCCGAAACGACGAAAACTGGAAGCGGTTCGTCCAAGGGGCGCGCGCCGCTTCCGACGCGGGTCTCCGCCTCTGGATCTACGACGAAGAGGGGTATCCCTCCCTCGAAGCGGGCGGAGTGGTGCTGGAAGAGGCGCCCGAACTCGTCTCGAAAGAGCTGGTCTGGGACAAGGATAACCCGGACGAGCCGTTCGTCGTCCGCGACTGTTACGAGTTCACTCACTCGTGCAACAACTACGCCGCCTGCCGCCGGTACCCGAATCCCCTCGAGCCGGAAGCGACGCAGAAGTTTCTCGAAGTCACCCACGCCCGCTACAAAAAGGAGATGGGGGACGACCTCTACAACAAGGTCGAGGCGTTCTTTACCGACGAGCCGTCGATGATGGCGGCCAACCTGGGTCAGATCCCGGAACACTCGCGGAAAAACGTCGTGACGATCGATCCGATCGACCCGGACAAAAAGAACCTGCCGATGCTCCCCTGGTGTTCCGACCTGGAAGACCAATACAAACAGCGTTACGGCGAAGAACTCCGTCCCCATTTCATTTCCCTCTTCACCGGCGACTCCGACGCCGACAAAGAGATTCGTGCCCGTTACTGGCGTCTGATCGAAGACCTCTATGCCGAGCGTTATTTCGGGGCAATCCGCTCATGGTGCCATGCCGCGGGGAAACCGCTCTCGTCGGGCCACACTCTCCACGAAGAAACGCTCAACGGCCACGTGCCGTTGGACGGCAACAAGATGCGGACACTCAAATCACTCGATCTGCCGGGACTCGACAATCTGAACTCCGATCCGGCGTCCTCGGCCTACGGCGCCTGGCTGGCTCCGGCGTTTGCCTGTTCGGCGGCTCAGATCATCGACTCGCGCCGCGTGATGAACGAAATGAGCGATCACGGCCAGGTCAACGGCGGCGACCGCCTTCCGGCTCCCCTCGACTGGATGCAGGCCTCGGCGGCGTGGCAGATGGCGTGGGGGGTGACCGACTTCAATCTCTACTACGGAATCAAATACGGCGAAAATGCCCCCTACCGAAACGAAAAGTCGCACCACGCCTACTGCGATTTCGTCGGACGGATCAACGCGATTCTCCTCCCGGCGAAGCCGGTCCGTCCCGTCCTCCTCTACTACCCGATCGAAACGATG
>JAGCAH010000073.1 GCA_017652805.1 Thermoguttaceae bacterium
AAGAGCTCGGCCAGATCGACCAGCGCCAGACCGCGGAAGAAGTTCCCCCCGCGCAGATCATAGAACCGGGGAGGCCCCTTCCGGAGCGAGTCGTCGTCCAGTCCCGCGTTAAAGTCGAACGGCCGCGCGCCGAGACGTTCAAGCCACTTTTCGAGGCGGGCCGGACCGTGCGCGTCTCTCTCCCAATCGAGCTCGGTTTCCAGTTCGGCGCGTTCCGGAAGCGCGTCGGTCTCGAAGTCGAAACAGCGGTCCCCCCGCTGCGACGCGGTCACAAACTCGATCCATCGGTCCGGATGATGAATCATGTAAAAATTCTTGGCCATCTCGCCGTAGAGATAGGCGATCATCGCGCGCAGAGGCACGCCTTTCTTTTCCGACCCGTCGGGGAGGCGAAAAACCGGTTCCCGCCATCCGGTCAGGAGAAGGTCGAGCGTCTTTTTCGCCTGCTCGGCCGCGGCGGCGCGCGGCATCTTTCGGCATCGGGCCAGCTCGTCTTCGTAGAACGACGTCGACTCGGCGATCCGAACGCCCAGATCCTTCTTTTCGATCCAGAGGGGAAGCCGCAAAAGGATATCGGCCGCATGACGGCGGTTCTCCTCCGAAAGGAGTCCGTCCCGCATCAGGTCGTTCTGAATCTCGTCGAAGAAATCGACGTCCAGCGGCTGCCGGACCAGAAGCGCGGCGATCTCCGCCGCCTTTCCGGTCAGCTTACGCATTTCCGAGGTCGTCAGCCGTCCCGATTCCCCCCCCCGGGTTCGGGTATCCGACGCGTAGAACCCGCCCGACCATTTCCACGCGCCGCTGTCGCGCGGCGTGGTATAGGGGAAGATCACGCTGATCCGGTCCGAGGGGAACGGGAATTCCCCCAGAATCGCGTAATGGTCCCGCGGATTCGACGATATCAGCGTGCCGACCCCCGGCCGGCCTTTCTGCACGGTCGCCTGGTCGAGCGAACCGGCGCGAACCCCGGTGCCGTACTCGGCCTGCGCCGCCAGTTCGATCATCTCGTCGGCGGTCAGGTCGAAGTGATAGAGGGCCGAAAGAGCGTTCTTCACGGCGATCGTCAGCGCGCTCGAACAGGAGAATCCCCCCTGCGGGATCAGTCCCGTGCTGACCATCCGAAGCCCGGTAAACCCGCCCCGTCCCAGCTGTTCGGCAATCCGTTTCCCCTTCTCGCCGGCGCGATAGGTGCGGAGCGACGCCAGGGCGTTTCCGACCAGCGAAAAGGGGCGGCGCATACTGTTGCTCACCCAGAGCGATTCGGGGGGGAGCGGAACATTATCGGCGCGGCGGCGGTCGATCTCCTCGTCGCTGAAATAACCGAGCGAAAGGAGGAGCCGTTCGCTCATGTGCGTTCCGAACTCCTCGTAGGCGTACCAGTCCGAAATCGTGCCGTCCGGATACATTTCCTCCCGATCCGAGTCGATCGAGTCGACCGTCTCGCGGAACTGCTCGGCCAGGGGATAAAGATGGAGCCGCCGGTCGTCGGCGCGCTGGAGAAAAACGACGATCTGTTCGCACCCCGACTCGCGGCACGCGCCGATCGGCACCTGCCACGCCGGCCCGAAGAACCGCCCCATATCGGGATGCATAAATGCGATTCGGAACCGCCCCCCCGCCACGCCGATCGAAAAGGGGGCGTTCGGGTCGAACCCAAGTTTCTGACGGCCGATCGCCTGCCGGAGCTCTTCCAACTGGCGCCGGATCGACACCACCTGCCCCGCCGGCCGATCGCGGCGGATCAGTTCGGCGGCGCGGACGATTTCGTCCTGCTGCCGGCCCGCCTCGACCAAAATCGATTCGAGGCGGGAAATGTCGTCGGGACGTGTGACATCGGCGCAGACGATCCTGTATTCCGGATCGGAAGGACGGATGGTCACGGAACGGATCACCCCGCCCTCCTGGGCGATCTTCTCGATGATGTCGGTCAGGTAATACTGATTCTGCGCGTTGTCGTTCGACAGGAGCATCAGCAGCTCCATCAGCTTCTTGGCCCGGATCACGTAGAGGGGGCAGTTCCCCTCGTTCAGACTCAGAAACGCGTTCTGAAGAAGTTTCTTTTCGCTCCCGCCTTCGGCGGGATCCGCGTCGGAAAGCGCCAGGATATCCCGTTCTTCCATAATCCGAACGATCCGCTTCCGTTTATCGCGGACGACGCGACCTTTCCCCTTGATCCGCGCCTCGTCGTAGACGGCGGTCAGCATCGTCAGGTCGGCCTGCCGCGCTTCTGCCGCGTCGGGAGCCGGCTCGTTCCCTGCCTCGTCGCCGAAATGAACCGCCATAATCCGGCTGAACAGCTCGCCCGGCACCACGCGATCCCCCATCGAGATCACGACCGGCGGGTTCTTTTCGATCAGTTCCGAGACCGAAAACGCCTCGTAGACCGCCCACGCGGTTCCCCCGACCGGATTCTCCGAAATCACGTAGACCGCGTCGCCCCCCAGCGCGGCGGAAACTTCGTCGTGCTTATAGCCGACCACCCCCAGAACTTTCGCCCCGGGGATCGTACGGAGGAAGGCGTCGATCGAATGGCGCGCCAGCGGTTTGCCGAGTACCGGAGCGATACATTTCGGATTGGTGCCGAACCGCGTCCCCTTCCCGGCGGCCAGGAGGATCAAGACCGGAGTTTCGGACGTGATCGACACGCGCAGATTCTTCGGATCGCGGATTTTTTCAGAACTGAGTCCGACCTGCTGATAAATGTAACTGACCATCAGAACCCTCACAGGGAAAAGTTTCTATTCGGATTTCGGTAAATCCTGATTCCGTGCCGGGCCGCGCCCCTTTTTCGCGGCAAACTGAACCTGTTTCAGCCCCGCCTGCCGACAGAGCCCGTAGATATCGAGGACCTCTTCCACCGAAGAGGCGTCGGTCGGATGAATCACCGCCGTCACCCCGCGAGAAGCGAGAGGAGCCAGCGCTGCGGCGGCTTCCGACTCGTCGGCGCAGACGACCTCGCCGATATTCCATGTCACGCGTCCGTCATCGCCGTCTCCCGCGCGGATATGAACGATCTCATTCTTCGGCGCAAACGACTGAACGGGCGCGCTTTCGCGCGGCGCGGTAAGGTTCATTCG
>JAGCAH010000074.1 GCA_017652805.1 Thermoguttaceae bacterium
CCGACCGAGACCGAACGGCCGTCGTCGACTCCGACCGGGATCCAGCAGGGATGGCTGCGCGGCGGGCGGTGAGTTTTGTAACACAACGCGCCGCGTTTCCATCCTTCTTTTTTCAAAATTTCCGGCGTTTCCTCTTGTTTTTCCCCGCGCGATTTCGATAATGAAAGGGGTGGTGATTTCGTTTTCAACTTTTGATTCCAATCGTCCGGCAGGGAATGCGGGGGGCATTTCGTTTCTCTCTTCCCCGCGCTCCGAGCCGAACGGATTCGTTTACATCATTTTGTAGCACAAGTTGCGAAGAAGGAGATTCTCAAAGATGGCGAAACTCGGTGCGAAAAAAGTCTATCTGGCGGCAAGCGGCGACCTCCGTCTGCCGGCAAACCAAACCTGTTGGGCCGAACAGGCCAAAATGGAAGAGGCTCTTAAAAAGGCGGTCGGCAAGATGGGGTATCAGATCGTCCGCGCCCATCCCTACAAACCCGATGAGAAACACGGTTTTATCAGTTCACAAAAAGAGGGAATCGAAATCTTCTCCAAGCTCGATCCTGACGCGCCGATCATCGTCGCCGAAGCGGTTTGGGAATACTCGCATCACATCTATCCCGGCCTTATGACTCACCGCGGTCCGATTCTGAACATCGCCAACTGGTCGGGAACCTGGTCGGGGCTCGTCGGAATGCTCAATATCAACGCCTGTCTGACGAAAGCGGGACGCAAATTCTCGACCCTCTGGAGCGTCGATTTCACCGATGACTGGTTCCTGACCCGTTTAAAGAAGTGGCTCGAAACCGGAAAAGAAATCAAGCACGACACCTCGCATCTGCACCCGTTCGACCCGGCGTCGGTAAAAAGTACCGAACGGACGATTGGCGAAAAACTCGCCTCCGACCTTGTCAAGCAGAAGGTCATCATGGGGATCTTCGACGAAGGATGTATGGGTATGTATAACGCCATCGTCCCGGACGAACTCCTCTTCCCGCTTGGGATCTACAAGGAACGCCTCAATCAGTCGGCTCTCTATTACGAGACAATGATCACGCCCGACGCCGAGGCCGAAAAGGTCTACAAGTGGCTCGTCGCCAAGGGATTGAAATTCCACTTCGGGAAAGACGAAAAGAACGATCTGACCAAAAATCAGGTTCTTCTTCAGTGCAAGATGTACATCGCCGCGGCGCGGATCGCCGATCGTTTCGGCGCCGACCTTTTCGGTATTCAGTACCAGCAGGGACTGAAAGACATCCTTCCGGCGAGCGACCTTGTCGAGGGGATTCTGAACAATACGGACCGTCCCCCGGTGAAAGCCGCCGACGGTCATATCATCAAAGAGGGAAAACCTTACCTCCACTTCAACGAGGTCGACGAGTGCGCCGCCCTGGACGCCCTCCTCGACAACCGCGTTCTTTCGCGGCTGGGCTATCCGTGTGAAACAACCCTTCACGACGTCCGCTGGGGCGACGTCGACAAGAGCGGCTCGACCGACGAGTTCGTCTGGATCTTCCAGATCAGCGGCGCCGCTCCGCCGGCTCACTTCAAAGGGGGCTGGAAAGGCGCGCAAAGCTGGCGTCAGGCGCCGATGTACTTCCCCTCCGGCGGGGGAACGCTCGGCGGCGTCTGCAAAGAGGGTGAAATTCTCTGGTCCCGCACCTACGTCGAAAAGGGGAAACTCGGAATCGATATCGGCCGCGGCCGCGCGCTCGATCTTCCGCAGGCCGAAGTCGAACGCCGTCTGAGCGAATGTACCCCAACCTGGCCGATCGTCAACGCTATTCTCTACGGCGTCAATCGGAATCAGTTCATGGGGCACCATCGAGCCAATCATATCCAGGTCTCCTATCCCGGCACCGCCGCCCAGGCCGATCGCGCGCTGGCCGTCAAAGCCTCGATGGCCCATGCCCTGGGATTCAAGGTCAATATCGTCGGCAACAACAGGTAATCTTTTTCACAAGAAAGCAATTCTCCCGCGGGGCTTTCAAAAACGAAAGCCCCGCGTTTTTATACACATAGCCGTAAACGTATCCATGTCCTCGCATGGCGCAGGAAAAAGCCCGCTGAACGCTGTTTTTTCATTCTTATCCCCTCATCATGACAGGAGAAACGTCATCTTCTCTAACTGAATGCTCCGACGGGAAATTCGGCGGAGACTCAGGGGTTCTGCCGCCGAAAAACACGATTTCCCGCAAAAATTCTATGAAAATTATCTAATTTCACCGAAAAAGGGGGGGCAAAAACTTCCGTTTCGGTTATAATGGAGGGGTGTTCCGGGAACGGGCTGAGCTGTTCAGTCCCATTCCCTTCCTTTTGAAATCGTGCATCGAACATAAGTCGGAGAGGTTACGGAAAACGGCTCTCCTGAAAAAGCGCCCTAACGCGCGGGAAAAACAATGACAAGATACATTCTCAACGACAGCACTCCGGCGCGTCCGGTTAATGCTCAGGTTGATGGTTCCTCTTCTTCCGTCCCCCAAACAAACGATCTGACCGAACTGATCGCTCTCACGCGGCGGTCGGTTCAGCTTCAGGATCGTACACTGGCGGCGCAGAACCGCCAGAACGAACTTTTAGCCGAACTGATCAATCAGTTCACCGCCGCCGGTCGGCAAAAGGCGATGGAACTGGCGCAGTGGAAACAGTCGAATCCGCGTCTGGCTCGCGCCTGTAAGGACGCTGCCGAAAAACTCGCTCAGATTCAGACCGATTTCATCGATTCCCTTTCCGACGAAATCGACGTCAACTACGACGTTCTGCAAGACGGCGATTTCGCCCTGGGGGAATTCGTCGATAAGTTCGGTCCGCGCGTCATTCATCTGAACTCGCTTCTTCAGGTTTTAGCACAGCTGGGAAACGCTCCCGACGTTCCGATGACCACCAAAAAGAGCGAATAGTCAAAACTGCTTCCGCTAATGTTCAAAAGGGGTGCGAGCGCTCGCACCCCCTTTTTTGTTCCGTGATACACAAAGCCGTGAAATTTACCGAAGAGGCTTTTCGAAAACGGCGCCCCACACCGGCAAACCGTTGAGCCGGGTCCGCCGCTCGAAGTGCGAAAGAAAATCACCCCGCCCCGCGCGGGGAACCGGCGGATTCTGATTCCCGTTCTCGCCGTAATAGGGAAGGTTCTCCTTTTCCCCCGAACGGAAAAGATCCCCCTCGGCGACCGCTTTCGGCTCGGCGGGAAGGCGCGGATCGGCCTCCGGTCCCAGGAGCGCCGTCTCGGCGGCGATCACGTCAAGCGACTGGTGAAAATACTCTTCGACGTCGGTTCGCAGCCAGAGTTTTCCCCCCGGAACCAGCCGGTCTTCAATCATCTTCACGACGTCGGCACGAACGATCCGCCGTTTCCGGTGAGACTTCTTCCACCAGGGATCGGGAAAATAGATATGAACGGCGGTCAGCGACGACGAAGGAACCCAGTCGGCCAGAAGAGCCGCGGCGTCGGCGCAGAGGATCACCGCGTTGGAGAGGTTCGCCTTGACCAGCCCGGCGGCGGCCATCAGCGCGTAGCGGTACGCGACTTCGACGCCGAGAAAATCGTGGCTCGGATCGGCGGCGGCGGCGTTGGCCAGAAACATTCCCTTCCCCGACCCGATTTCAAACTCGATCGGCGCTTCCCGGCCGAAAAGGAGCGCGGGATCCCACGGTCGGGGAATTTCCTCCCCTTTCTTAATCCGATCCGAAAGGTCAAGATTTCCAATAATCTTGGCAAAACTGCGCCGTCCCATGACCGGTCACTCTCTGCTTTGCGGTTGGCCTTCAAGGAGTTCCTTCGAGAGGGGAAACCCTTTAATAATCCCCTCGGCCACAATATCATCGCCGACGAGCGCCATAAACTGAGCCGTGATCAGAAACTTGCGCATCTTGAGCATTTTCGCCTGGATCACCAGTCGGTCGCCCGGTCGGATCAGGCCGCGGAACTTCACCTCGTCGAGTCCGGCGAACCCCAGCATTGCCCCTTCGGTAATCGCCATTTTCCCCGAGAGATAACTGGCCAGCTGCGCGGCCGCCTCGCAGATGATCACACCGGGAAGAATCGGGTTTCCCGGAACGTGCCCGCGGATCCAGAACTCCCCGTCGGTCATATCTTTGTAACCGACGCAAGTGACATCCTCCGCGTTTTCGTAAACAATCGCGGTCAGCTGCTCCATTTCGTAGCGCTGAGGATTATATTTCTCAATATCTTCGATCCGGGCAATCGGCTTTTCCAGGTCATACAGATCCGGAGAGACGAGAAGTTCTTTTTTAACCATGGTTGTTCCGCCTTCGCGTGGGGTAAAAGAGAAAAACTCAGGCTGTCGTGAAGGACAATAAAAAAGGAGTCACCGTTCACTCCCTCAAAGGAAAGAAAACGATCACTCCTTTTTATGACAGGCTCACCTTCCGTGAAAAAGGAAGGAGTGAATCTCAGGTCTTGATGGCGTGCCGCTTCCCTTTGCGGGCTTTGGCATTAGCGGGCCGTTTACCGTGATTCGCTTTTTTGACCGTGCGTCCGGGTTTCGACATGGTTAAACTCTCCGAAAATATCTGGGTACTGTCTGGGGTTAATCTCTTATAAAACAAAGATTTCGTCTATTATACCCCCTTTCCAGGTTCCGGCAAGGGGGCTAACGGTACTCGCGAAGCGCCTTATCGGCAATTTTCCGCAGAAAAACCGCGTCATCTTCGCTCATTCCGGCGGGAACGTAAGAGACCTCTTCGGCACTTCGTCCGTAAAGGAACGCGAACCAAACGCACGCCTGAAGGTAGCGTCCGCGCTGGTTCAGGTGATACGAATCCCCTTCAATTTTAGTATGGTCGTCCGACCAGGAGACGCTGCCGACAAAGAAATTCTTGAGGGAAGGAAGATCGGGATAGGTATAGTCGGCGGGGTTAAAGGGCTGGTAGCCGCCGGGCTGTTCGGCACGGGCTGTTTTAATCGCCAGACCGACCGGAATCACGCGCAGCCCCAGTTTTTCGGAAACCTGACGATTCGCGTCGATGATCTTCTCGCTCATTTCGTCCTGGGTCAGATTCCATTCGGCCAGACGCTCGTCGTCCGGGCGGTACGACCAGGTCTGCTGCATGACCACCTCGGCGCCCGGAGCGTAGCGGTGAATGTAATCGGTCAGATTTTCGGCCCAGGGCAAATAGGTTTCGGGCCGCCAGCTCAGACCGCTCTTCTGATGAATCGAAACGAAATCCCAGTCGCGGCTTTCCAGCTTTTCCCGGTAGGTGAATTCGGGAAAGTAGCGGTCTTCCCGATTCGCCTCTTCGGCAGCGATATTCTTCCAGTGCCGTTCCATCGAACAGCCGCCGATATACATATTTTCGAGAACGATCTTACAGTCCGGAACCGACTCGACGACCGGCTCCAACATTCCGATGAGCGACTGGGTAAAGCTGTTGCCGATCATCAGAACTTTCAGTTCTTCGGCATCGGAAACCGCCGAAACGGCAAAAGGCAGCAAGACCAAACAGGTGCAAAGAAAACGTTTCATCTGTAACCCCTCCGAAATCAAGATGTCCCGCTTCCCGCAAAAAGGTTGTTGGCGCTCCCCTTTCCGATCGGAAAGGGGAGCGCCAACAACGCCGGTCACGTTTCGGACGGCGAAACGACGGTTTCGCGAGCCGAAGGAAAACCTCGCACTCAGAGGTAAAATTTCCCAATCTGGTAAACCAGGGTCGTAATGATCCACGCGATAACCGTCAGGCCGATCCACTGAGTCCACGCCCATTTCCAGGATCCGGACTCCTTGGCCATGACCGCCAGCGACGCCGCGCACGGGGTCGCGATCAGCGCGAAGATCATGATGCAGAAAGCGTTAAGCCAATTATACTGACTCTGGAGAACTTCGCCAAGTCTCTCTTCGTCGCCCTCCTCGCCGCCGACCGAGTAAACGATACCCATCGCCGCGACGAAGACTTCTTTGGCCGCCACCGCACCGACCAGGGATGTCCCGATTTTCCAATCAAACCCCATCGGTTTGAGGACCGGTTCCAGCCCCCGGCCAATGTGACCGGCGAAACTTGCTTCAAGGTCGGCTTGACTTTCCTCGCGATCAAACACCACCCCAAGCTGTTCTCCCAGCACATCCGCCGCAAGGGTCGGTTCGGCGGCGGTTTCGTCAACCAACGCCCCCAATTTTTCTTTAATACTTTCATCCGTGACCTCGAGTTCGGCAAGGAGATCCGCCGTCTCTCCGGCAGCCAGTTCAGGCTCTTCGGCCTCCGCTTCCTCGAGAGCGCCGTCAAGCGCGGCCGTGGCCGCAGCATGATCCGCCTCGGCCAATTCAAGAGCCGCGATTTTTTCTTTCAGTTCATCAACGTCAACGACCTTTTCGGCGGCCGCGTCGAGAGCCTCGTTCAGTTCCTCTTTTTCGGCATCGGTGATCTCAAGAGCGTCGAACTTCGTCTTCAGCGCGTCGACCACCTCGGCGGCGTTTCCTTCGGGAAATTCTTCCATCGCGGCGGCAACCATGTCGCGGCGGCCGTTGATCTCGTCGTGAATACTCGGAACCGCTTTCGGATACGTGGTCAGGAACCAAATGAGGATCGAGGCGCCGAGGATCACGGTTCCGGCTTTCTTCAGATAGCCGAGCGAACGTTCCCAGGTCTTCATACCGACCGTACGCAGCGTCGGAAGGTGGTATGGAGGAAGTTCGATGATGAACGGATTCTCTTCCCCCTTCTTCGTAAACGCGATACTCAGGATCTTAGCCAGGACAACCGCCAGGACGATGCCGATCAGGTAG
>JAGCAH010000075.1 GCA_017652805.1 Thermoguttaceae bacterium
CCCTCGTCTCAGAGTTCGTTTCCCCAGGAGTCCCACCCCTCGACCTGACGCCGCGCGAAGAGTTCGATCTTCGTCGTGTCGGGACCGAACAGGCGTTCGATTCTCCGCATGATCTCGTCCGGTTTGACCGAGTGGCCGATCCGCGGATGCATCAGCACCTGCGGAACCGACTTGTCGACGCTCTTGATATGACCGCGCATCGCCAGCAGACAGAGTTCCGCGTTCGATTTTGTGTAACTCCCCATCCCCGACAGCGGCTCGCCGTCCTTCCTGGTCTTGATCCAGGTAAACGCGCAGGTTTTATACTTAAATCCCCACGACTCGATAACGTCGAAAACGTCGGGCAGACACGGCATCGTCGCCCAGACGAAAAGGGCGCAGTTCTTTTCTCTGATCCGCCTGACCGCCGGGCCGAGCGCGCAGATCTCCTCAAGCGACATCGTCTGATAATGCCGCTCGGGAGAAAAATGCCCGGGGTCTTTGCCGGTTCCCCAGAGATACGCCCAGGGGGGGTCGGCGTAAATGATCGAATATTTCTTCGCTGTGTTATAGATGTCGATTTTCATAATTTGAAGTGGGCGTCGGCCCCGTTTCGTCCGTCGCCGGCTTTGCCGCCTTGCCTTTCGCGCAGCGGCCCCGACGCGCCTGTTATTCTATCACACAGGGGTCAGCCGTTCAAGGGCGCCGCGCGCTTCGACGCGTCGCGCACGGCCAACAAAAAACCCGCCTTTCGGCGGGTTTTTCTCATCCGATTCCGGCTGTTCCGGAATTCAGTTTCTCACGGTCCTCAGTTGGTCGAGGCGCAGGCGTCGCACGCCGGTTTGCACGGGTCGCAGGCGGGTTTGCACGGATCGCAGGGACGGCAGACCTGAACCTGAACCGGAACCTGATAGGTCACGACTTTCGGAACGGTGCGGGTCACGGTGACCGGAACCTGTTTCGAAACCAGGCGGCAGGTCATCACTTCCTTCTCGAACTGAACCTTCCGCATCACGGTGTAGTTCACGGTGCGGACGCGGGTTTCGGGAACCATCCGGCAGACCTTATAAGGAATGTTGCGGACACGGGTTTCGGGAACCATCTCGCAGACGCGGTAGTTGACCGTTCGGACGCAAGTTTCGGGAACCATCCGGCAGACGGTGTAGTTCACGACTCTCGTCTCGGGAACCATCCGGCAGACCTTGTAGCAGACCGTCCGAACGCAGGTCTGAGGAACCATCCGGCAGACGGTGTAGTTCACGACCTTCGTCTCGGGAACCATCCGGCAGACCTTGTAGCAGACCGTCCGAACGCAAGTGCGGGGAACCATCCGGCAGACGGTGTAGTTCACGACTCTCGTCTCGGGAACCATCCGGCAGACCTTGTAGCAGACCGTCCGAACGCAAGTCTGAGGAACCATCCGGCAGACCTGGTAATTGACAACTCTCGTTTCGGGAACCATCTGGCAGACTTTGTAGCAGACGGTCCGGACGCGGGTCTCGGGAACCATCCGGCAGACGGTGTAATTGACCGTGCGCGGTTCCTGAACCATTCGGCAGACTTTATAGCAGACGGTCCGGACACAGGTCTGAGGAACCATCCGGCAGACGGTGTAGTTGACCGTGCGCGGTTCCTGAACCATCTGGCAGACCTTGTAGTTCACGGTGCGAACCCGGGTTTCCGGAACGACGCGGGCGACGGTATAGGTCATCACGCGGGGTTCCTGAACCATCTGGCAGACCTTGTAGCAGACCGTCCGAACGCGGGTTTCGGCAACCATGCGGCAGACGGTGTAGTTCACGACCTTCGTCTCGGGAACGCTCGTCCAAACGGCGTAGTTCACCGTGCGGTAAGCCGTCTGGGGAACCATCCGGACGTACTGGACTTCGCGAGTGCAGGTCATCGGGACCCAGACGCGGCGCGTGCATTGCTGCGGCGGAAGCTGAACCTGAACGTCCTGATATTTGCAGGCGACCTGGCACGGATTGCACGGATCGCACGATTTCGCGCAGGGGTCGGCGACCGCGACGCGGCGGGTCACCACCTGACCGGGGACGGTGTAGGTCTGCGTTTCCCAACGGCCCGACTGATAGGGAACCGTCTGGGTGCAGGTCTGCGGAACCATCTGGGTGTACGGAACCTGCTTCTGCTGCATCGTCATCACCGGACGGCAAACCGTGTAGGTCTGCTGACGGGTCTCGTAGACCGGGCGGTTGACGGTGTAGGGAACCTGCTTCTGGCAAGTCTGCCAGACAGGACGGCAGACCATGTACTGCTTCTGGCGCTGTTCATAAACGGTGCGGCAGACGGTATAGGGAACCTGCTTCTGCATGTCCACCCACACCGGGCGGCAGACCATGTAGGTCTTCTGTCGGGTCTCGTAGACCGGACGGCAGACCGTGTAGGGAATCTGCTTCTGCATCGTCTGCCAGACAGGACGGCTCACCATGTAGGTCTTCTGACGGGTCTCGTAGACCGGACGGCAGACCGTATAGGGAACCTGCTTCTGGCAATCCTGCCAAACGGGACGGCAGACGGTGTATTGGCGCTGGCGCGTCTCATAGACCGGACGGCAGACCGTATAGGGAATCTGCTTCTGGCAAGTCTGCCAGACCGGACGGCAGACCGTAACCTGACGCTGACGGGTCTCGTAGACCGGCTCGCAGACGGTATAGGGAACCTGCTTCTGGCAAGTCTGCCAAACAGGGCGGCAGACGGTGTATTGGCGCTGGCGCGTCTCATAGACCGGACGGCAGACCGTATAGGGAACCTGCTTCTGGCAATTCTGCCAAACAGGACGGCAGACGGTGAACTGCTTCTGACGGGTCTCGTAGACCGGACGGCAGACCGTGTACGGAACCTGCTTGCTGCATTCTCGCCAAACCGGACGGTTCACGGTGTACTGAACCTGTCTGACGCAATCCTGCCAAACCGGACGGCAAACCGTGTACGGCACCTGTTTTTGGCAAATCTGCGGCACATAGCGGGTGCACAGGATCCGCTGCGGCACGGCGACCTTCTCCAGTACAGTCCTGTAGCAGGTCACCTGTTCCTGTTCATAAACCACCTTTCGGCAGGTTTTCATTACGGTACTGCACTGTTGAACGAAGTCGCAAGCCGCTGGGCGGCACCAACGGAATGATGCAGCTCCGCACCACGCCGCTTGCGCCTGGCTCCCGCTAAAGACCGATGCCAGCGCAAAAAACGCCGTCATCAAGGTCAATCCGACTATCCTCTTCATTTCTCCTCCTTCATCACAGATGCCAGATAGTTGTCTGCAATGTGCTGATCGGAAACAACTCCGTGATCTCTCTCTCCGTAGAGAATCATTGTTATTTCGCATAAATGGGGGTCTTAAGTTCAAAAAATCAAGACTCCGCCATTTAAATTCTACTTTAACAAAAATATATGTCCCGCGCATTCGGCTGGGGAAACCTATTTTTGCTATCTTTCCAACTCCGGGAATACCCTTTTTAGGGATTCTACGGAGTCGTCATCAGAGTATCGGCGAAATGAGCGGACGCTCTCCATCTGATTTTGGTAAAAACGGCGGATTTTACTGATCGGAAGGAGAACGAAACGGGACGCCGCGGATTCCGGCCGGGACAGAAAAGCACCGACCCCGCAAAATCGCATGTATCCGCCTTCCGCGGCGGCGGGCGGCGGCGATCGGCTCCGACCGTACCCGAAATCGTCCCGCTTCGGCTCGGTTTTTCGTTTGGAACAGGCCGGGGGAAACAGAGGAATCGGAGAGCGGTATGGAAGCGTTATCGTAAATTTGGGCAGTTTTGCGAAGAAAGAGAAAATGTTGGCAGGAAGGAAACGGCGCTTCGCCGACCGGTTATTCTCCATACGCACGTCGGCATTTTTCGACAGGAAAGGGGGGTTCGTTGGGTTCGGGGAACAAATAGGAGCCGTCAGGCGGGGTGGAGGAGCGCGGTCCGGCAAGGGGTTCCGCGGTTCGCTCCGGCGGCCGATTTTGTGAAAACCGGCGATTTTCCAAATAATTTGAAAAATGGAGAGGTGCCCGCCGATCCGTCTGAAGCGGCAAAATCTTCGGCGGTCAGAGGGTCTACGGCGACGAAGCGAAACCGAGGTTCTTTTCGGGGAGCGGATCGGTTTCCGCGGCGGCAGACCGGCGCGCCGTCCCCCTTTCGCGGTTCCGCTCGGAAAACAAAAAGCCGTGGGGGATTGAAAGGAACCGAAATGCGTGATAATATTATCGGTGAGCTACCCGGTGGTGTAATGGTAGCACCAGGGATTTTGGTTCCCTTAGTCAAGGTTCGAATCCTTGCCGGGTAATACGGGGGTTGAAAAGCCCCCTTTTTTCTTCTCGACCGCGATGCGGCGCGGCTCTTTTCGGAATTATTCAAGGTTTTCTTAAATTTTTACAAAACCACTTGGCACGCCTGTTCTTGAATTCTATTTCGTTTACTCCTCCCGTCTCCGATGTTGCGGCGCATTAACCTGCCGGGTTTTACTGCCCCGCAAAGCAGTTCCCGCGTCTCCGAAAGCGGGGAAAAAGAAGGTTAAACCACTCCCGTCCGCTCGGCGCGCGACAGGAAGAAAACGGACCCGAAAAGCTCACAGGGCGGCGCTGAAAAGCGAAATTTGACAGGCTCTCCAGTTCTCCACAGAGAAAAACGGCCCGAAAGGAACGAAAAAATGATGTTTGTGCTGCCACCCAAATATTACTATTGCAAAAGGGAAACGGTGAAACATGAAAGAGAGCAGAGAAAGAAGAGAGTTTAAAGAGACGCTCCGGCAGGCCGGGCGGAACGATCCGGAGGCGCAGTTCAGGCTGGGATTATGCTATAAAGAGGAACGGGGCGTCGGGCGGAATCCGTAGGAAGCGGTCAGGCGGTTCCGCAAGGCCGCCGAAGGGAAGGATCCCAACGCGCCGTTCGAGCTGGGTTTATGCTGCGAAAAGGGAATCGGCGCTCGGAAGAACGCCAAAGAAGCAAAAAAGAGGCGCAGGGTGTCGGAAGAAAGATATACAAATCATCTTCTTGAAGAACTGTTTCCGCGCGTATCTCCAAAGGGCGGGTCTCGACGTCGAAAAGCCCCTTGGTTCACGCGGAGATTTTCGATATAATCGAAGCGGTCGTTTAACGCGAAAACCGTTCCGGGAGTGAATCACATGTCGGGTTATATGAAGGACTTTTTTGAAACGCTCGCCGATCTTTCGAAGAAGAAAGAGATCTGGATCTTTCTGATCGGGGTGCTGATCGGGCTCTGCGCCGTCACCTGTCCCGCCCGGCTCCTCATCCTCGCTCTCACGGTTTTGGTCGCGGCCGGGCTTTACGTCTTGTATCTCTCGATGAAAAAAGACCGGAAGGAAGACGGGGAGAGAATCGGTCCTTCAAAAAGAGATTAAGAAACGCCGAACAGGCGCCGGATTACGGCGAAAGAGCGGATCCCTTCCCGGAATCCGCCCTTTTTCTGTATAGAAAGACTCTTCGGGCCGCTCTTATTTGGCCGCGAATTTCAGACCGTTCGAACGGGCATACGATTCGGCGAAAGACCCCGGCTGGCCGACGATGGTGACGTTGTAGCATTCGTCGAACGCCTCGATCCCGATGTTGGCGACCGACGCGGGAATCTCGATGGTGCGGAGCGCATGGCATTCCTCAAACGCGCTCTTGCCGATTTCGGTGACGCCGTCGGGAATAACGACCTCGCGGAGCGACTTGCACCCTTCGAACGCGCTCTCGCCGATGAACGTTACGCCGGCGGGAATCGTGACGGTCGCCAGAGAATTGCAGCCGTCGAACGCTTTCCGTTCGATCCGGGTCACTTTGGCGGGGATCACGGCGGCGCCGAGCGAATCGCAGTCACTGAAAACTTCCGGTTCGAGGACGGTCAGTCCCTGCGGAATCGTGAACGCGCGGACCA
>JAGCAH010000076.1 GCA_017652805.1 Thermoguttaceae bacterium
AAGATCAGATGCAGCAGCGTGATATAGACCGCCGGGATCCATAAAAGCCGGGTCAGCGGCAGAGCGCGAAACTTCCATGCCCCCCACAGCGCGCAAACGAGCAGAGGGGCGAACGTTATACAGATCGTCAGTTTCGCCGGAACGTTCGAAAATGCCGGCTCGTTCGGAAAGACATTCCAGAGCCGCAGGAATTTCACTCCCGCCAGACGCAGAACCTCTTTCGGATTCGACCGGGCCCAGTCGAGCGCGGCAGCCTTCATTTCACGGTCAAGCCGTACCTCATAAAACTCTCCGTCTCCCTCCGCCGCGGCCGTCCGATCGAGCTCGTCCCGAAACCGATCGACAAACTCCATATCGCTCCCGCCGTCGGCCGTAGGGGAAAGCCCATCGTAGAGACTCGCGCCGATCTGGAGCGTGGTCGGCACAAACCGCCCGGTCAGCCGAGCGTTGCGAATCCACCACGGCGCCATCAACGCCGAAAAAACAGCGAGCGCCACAAGCAGACTAATCCCTGCCCGCCGTGCATAGCGAGCTGTGAAGCGCCGCGCGTCCGGAAAAAGAAAATACACGCAAGCGGCAAACGGGAGCAGATAGAGCGCATCGGGCCGCGCATAAACTCCCAGCGCCCAGAAGAGCCCGATCCAAACCGCCCGCGCGGGAGAAAACCGGCTCCGCGCCAGCGCGGCAACCGAAATAATCAGCGCCAGGGTCAGCGCGGAGCAGAGCTCCTCCGAAAGAACGCAGACCGACTGAAACACAAGTTCCGGCAGAACCGCGGCAAAGAGCATTGCCCAGAGTGCCGCGCGCCGATCGCGAAACACCGCCAGAGCGGCCGCGCCGGTCAAAAGAACGGTCAGGGATCCCAAAAAGACGTTTTCCAGGCGCGCCGCAAAAACCGGCGGTGTATCGCTGGCAAGAAAAAGCGGCGCCAGAACCAGGGGATACCCCGGCATGCGGAACATCTTCCAGTGCCGAACGGGGTCATGTTCGTACGGCGTCCCGGCGGCCAGGGCGCGTCCCAGCTGCCAGTAGGAATCACTGTCCCCGAAAAAAAAGGGCGCTTCCCCGCGCGAGGCGGTAAAACGCTCCCAGCCGATTGCCCCGCCCAGACGCAGGGCAAACGCCACCAGAAGGATCAGCGCCGCGAAAACATAAAACCGACGCCGATCCATCGTCTACCTTCTCCGTTCGACCGAAGAAAACGAAATCACTTCGAAATACCCCAGACTTCCAGCTCGGCGATTCCCTTCGGAGACGCCAGCTTCTCGCATTCAAGACCGGTCAGACGTACCGAAGTCGTCTCGTGCTTCTCGAACGGGATCGATTGCTTTTCCGTCGTCCGATCGAACTGAACGTCGACCGACGTCCCGTCCGAAAACTCGAGTTTCCCCTTCGTCCAGACATCGGAACCTTCCTCGTTCAGGTCGAAGACCACGTCGATCCGGTCGACCAGCGCCTCATGCCCCAGATCGATTTCAAGGAACGCGTCGTGTCGGCAGTTCGGCCGCCACGCGCTTTCCCCCTGCGGAGCCGCCCCGTCGATCGCCGACTTGGCGCTGTTCGCGGCCAGGTATCCCGACTCGCTGTTCGTCCGGGCGTGCGGATAGGTCACCGGCTCGGTCCCCTGGACATCACCCGGATTGAGCGCCAGATTCCGATAGACATTTTCGTCTCCGGTCTTTTTCGTCGTGACGGGAATCTCGCGATTAACCCAGTCCGCGCGGTATTTCGCCTTAAAATCGACCCCGCCGAATGTGAAATAGGGAAACTCCGACCGGTCAGGAGCCGGCGTTCCCCCGGCGGTGGCAATCAGCTTTTCAATATTGACCCGTTCGACCTCTTCCGACGCCTCCCGTTTCTTCGTGTAGAATTCATAGAGCGACTTCTCATGGATATTCCAGAG
>JAGCAH010000077.1 GCA_017652805.1 Thermoguttaceae bacterium
GGGGCGCCGACATGTCGCGCCTGACCGAAATCCTGGACGACGCCGACCACGGCGGAAAGATCGGCCTTTCCGACGAAGACCGCCGCGCGCTCTATCTCTGGATGGACGCGAACGTGCCGTTCTACGGAACCGCCGAGTCCGAGACGCGCGCCGCCGAACTGGAAGGCAGGCCGGTTGCGATGCCGCCGGTGCAGTAGCGGAAAGGGCATCCGCCGCGTTACGCCGGAATCCCTTGTTTCCCGTCTCCCGCTCCTTTCGCGCAGTTGACAACGGGGCCGTGGTCCTTACAATCAAGGACAGCGGCCCCATTGTCTGTCGGCGGCCCGGGAAAGGTATTTTCGGATGAACATAAGACGCTTTTTCGTTCTTCCTGTCGGTCTGTTCCTGGCGGTGTTCCTCTTTTCGGCGGTTTCGGCTCAGGAAAAAAACGCGTGGCCCGAGGATTGCCGGGTCGGGATGTTTCTCCATTTTCTGCCCGAGGGCGAAACCGCCGACCGGATGCAGAAGGAGTTTCAGGTCGAACGCCTCGCCGATCAGATCGCGTCGACCGGCGCCGACTATTTCGTTCTGACCATGTACCAGGATTCCGGGTGGTTCAACGCCCCCAATAAATTTTACAATGAGGTAACCGGTTACAAAGCCGGTGAACGTTGCTCAACACGCGATATCCCGATGGAAATGGCCGACGCGATGGCGCGGCGCGGAATCAGGTTTTTCATTTACCTTACGGGGCAGGTTCCCGGCTTCGACGAGAAAGCCCAAGAGGCATTCGGATTGAAAGCTAGGCCCCAAGATCAGATGATCACCCCGGAATTTGCACGCCGGTGGGCCGAGGTTTTCCGCGAATGGTCGATTCGTTACGGCACGAAGGTCTCCGGCTGGTGGGTTGACGGCTGCTACGCGTTCTGCGGATTCAACGAAGAGGCCGCCGCCCTTTACCGCAAGGCGCTCTTGGCGGGAAATCCCGACGCAGTGATCGCGTTCAATCCCGGAGTCAAATCTCCGGAATGGAAAACCTCGGATTTTACCGCCGGAGAGATCAACGATCCGTTTGCCGAAACCGATTTCGCCCCGAAAAACGGACTTGGGCAGAAAGAGCATCTTCTCACCTACCTGGGAGACTCTTGGGGAGAAAAGGAAACCCGTTTCCCGACCGAAAAGTGGATCGCCTGGGCCAAACCCGCCGTTGACGCCGGTCTGGCCCTCACGATTGACGTCGGGCTGACCCCCGACGAGGGAGTTCAGGGACCCGGCGGATTCCCGCAACAATCACTCGACCAGGTACGCGCCATCATCGACGCCGTCAAGGGACATACTCCCGCAGACGCGTTCCGGCGCACAGTCGAGTATGACCGGCTCCGGTAGGAGCTGACGTCCGGGCGGACACTGGAATCGGCCGACGCCCTTCGGGAGCTCTGCGTCTTTCAAATCCTCCCGCACTGGCCCGATTTCACGAGCGGCGCCGCGTCCGGGCACGCCGCCGAACTGGAAGGCAGGCCGGCTGCGATGCCTCCGGTGCAGTAGCGGAAAGGGCATCCGCCGCGTTACGCCGGAATCCCTTGTTTCCCGTCTCCCGTTCCTTTCGCGCAGTTGACAATGGAGCCGTGATCCTTACAATCAAGGACAGCGGCCCCATTGTCTGTCGGCGGCCTGGGAAAGGTATTTTCGGATGAACATAAGACGCTTTTTCGTTTTTCCTGTCGGTCTGCTCCTGGCGGCGTTCCTCTTTTCGGCGGTTTCGGCTCAGGAAAAAAACGCGTGGCCCGAGGATTGCCGGGTCGGGATGTTTCTCCATTTTCTGCCCGGGGGCGAAACCGCCGACCGGATGCAGAAGGAGTTTCAGGTCGAACGCCTCGCCGACCAGATCGTTCAGGCGGGGGCCGATTACTTCGTGCTGACCATGTATCAGAACTCCGGCTGGTTCAACGCGCCCTCGGCCGTCTACGACGGAGTTACCGGCTACAAGGAGAACGAACGCTGCTCGAACCGCGACATCATCATGGAAATGGCCGACGCCATGGCGCGGCGCGGAATACGGTTCTTCGTCTACGTGACAGGTCAGGTGCCGAACCGGGACGCGCGCGCCCAGGAGGCGTTCGGGCTCGAAACCGGGCCGAAAGACCAGATCATCACCCCCGAGTTCGCGCTGAAATGGGCCGAGGTCTTCCGCGAGTGGTCGCTCCGTTACGGAAAGAAGGTCTCGGGCTGGTGGGTCGACGGGTGTTATGAGTGGTGCGAATTCAACGACGAAATCGCCGAAATCTACCGCGCCGCGCTCCGCGCGGGGAACCCCGACGCGGTCGTCGCGTTCAATCCCGGCGTGAAAAGGGACGAGTGGAAGACGTCCGACTTCACCGCCGGAGAGATCACCGACCCGTTCGCCGAAAAGGAGTTTGCCCCGAAAAACGCCGGCGGGCAGAAAGAGCACATCCTCACGTACCAGGGGAGCTCGTGGGGCGGCGCGATCCCCCGCTTTTCCGATGAAGAGTGGATCGCCTGGGCCGGGCCGGCCGTCGGGGCGGGGCTGGCGCTGACCGTCGATACCGGCCTGATAACCGGGAAGGGAACGCTCGGGCCGGGCGAGTTCAATCCCGTGTGCATCGATCAGATCCGCGCGATCACCGATGCGGTAAACGGCTGTACACACGCCGACCCGTTCCGCCGGACGGTCGAGTACGACTGGCTCCGGCAGGAGATCGCCGCCGGACGCACTCTCGAATCGCCCGAGGCGCTTGCCGCGCTCCGCGCGCGGACCGAAGCGCTCCTCGACAGGCTGAGGGAAGAAGAGCTGGTTGCGCCCGAGGCCGCCGATTCCCTGCAAAAGGCCGTCGACGCCGCGGGGGAGGACGGGCCGGACGCACCCGACGGCGCCCGGATCAGGGAACGGTACCTGGCGCTCCGCTGGCAGGCGCGGGACGTGATTTTCGAGAACCCGCTTGTCAAAGAGATTCCGATCGTCTTCCTGAAAGCCGACCGCTACATCTGGCAGCTCATCCACGAATACCTTTCGTATTACTACAACTTCACCAACATGGACGGCGGAGAACTGATGATCCTGAAAGACCCGGGCCGCTCGTTCGAAGCCGAATCGATCACCGCCGGAAAATTCCCGCGCGGCTCGTTTTCAACCCCGTCCCTTTCGTATGACGGCAAAACGCTCTATTTCGCGTTCGCCGACTTCTCAGAAACGGTTCCCGAGGGGGCCCCGTATAAATGCCTCTATGAAATGATCGAGCGCGGGCACGACGACGGTATCGACGCGTATCTTCAGCGGGAAGAGGGAAAATACCACCTCTTTAAAATGGACCTGGAGACAGGCCGTGCCGAGCAGATCACGTTCGGGCCGGACGATGATTTCGATCCCGCCGAACTCCCCGGCGGCGGCCTGGTCTTCATCTCGACCCGGCGCGGCGGTTTCGCCCGCTGCACCGATCCGTTCGAGCCGGTCGAAACGGCCACGCTTCACCGGCTGGACGAAGACGGTTCGGTGAAAACCCTTTCGTGGCACGAGACGAACGAATGGAATCCCTCGGTTCTGAGCGACGGACGGATTCTCTACACACGCTGGGACTACGTCGACCGGGCCGCCCCCAGGTTCATGAACCTCTGGGTCACGAATCCGGACGGGACCGGCGCCAAGGCGCTTTTCGGCAACTACACCGAAAAGGTGATCGCCTCGCTCCAGGCGAAAGAGATTCCCGGTTCGAACAAGATCCTCCTCCTCGGTTCGGGACATCATCTGGCGGTCGGCGGCCTGCTGGCGATCCTCGATCCGTCGAAGGTGAAATACGACCCCGAAACGTCCGAAGACACACTCGACTGCCTCGAAGTCCTTACGCCGGAACTCGGGTTTCCCGAAACGCGGGTCGAAAACGCCGACCGCTACCTGCTCCATGTTTCGGAACACTACTATTACAGCCCCTGCCCGCTTTCCGAAGACTTCTATCTGACGGCATACAGCCACGACCCGAACGGGGGCCAGCTCACGCACAACCGGTGGGATCCCGGATCCTGCGGCGAATCCTATTCGGCGGGAAAACTCGGAATTTACTACCGCGACAGGTTCGGCAACCTCGAGCTGATATACGCCGATCCGCGGATCAGCTGCCGCAATCCGGTCCAGGTCAAAGCACGGCCGAAGCCGCCGGTGATCGCCTCGCAGCTTCCGGCCGAGGCGCCCGCCGAGGGAACGTTCGTCCTTTCGGATGTCTACGACTCGCTCGTGCCGCTGCCGAAAGACCGGCCGATCAGGGAGCTGCGCGTATTTCAGATATTCTCGCACTGGCCGGAATACACAAGCTGCGTCCCCGCGCTCGGCGTTCCCTACGCGGCGAACGGGCGCGCGCTTTTGGGAACGGTTCCGGTTGAAGAGGACGGCTCGGCGCACTTCAAGGTGCCCGCCAACACGCCGCTCTATTTCCAGGCGGTCGACGCCGACGGGAAAGCCGTTCACACGATGCTGAGCGAAGTCTATCTCCAACCGGGCGAAAACCGCGGCTGCGTCGGGTGCCACGAGCAGATTCAGACCGCGTCGGAAAACTTCCCGGTCCAGAAAAAGGCGTTTCAGCGCGCCCCGAGCGCGATCACCCCCGGTCCGGAAGGGACCGCGCCGTTCTCGTTCCCGGTCTTCGTTCAGCCGGTCCTCGACCGCGCGTGCGTCTCCTGTCACAACGGGCAGGAAGACGCCGTTAAGCCCGATCTGCGCGGAATTGTCGAAACCGGGCCGTTCTCGAACGCGTATAACAGTCTTTCCGAATACGTCCGCTGGTACGAGTGGGGGAACAAGTCGATCGCGCGCGTTGTCTCTCTCCCGGGTGGTGCGGGCGCCGACCAGTCTCCCCTGACCGCGATTCTTGACGACGAAAACCACGGCGAAAAGATCAGCCTGTCCGACGCCGACCGCCGCGCGCTCTATCTCTGGATGGACGCGAACGTGCCGTTCTACGGCACCGCCGAAAAAGAAACCCGCGCCGCCGAACTTCGCGGCGAGCCGCAGAAGATGCCCCCCCTTTGATACAAACAACCCCCTGAACCGAGCGGATCGAATGATGAAACTCCCATCTTTTACCTTCGGATTGATCGCGATTCTCGCCGCGTCCCTTTTCGGCGCGGCGCCGGAAAAAAAGGCCGACGAGACGACCCCGCCCCTCATGAGGGGGTTTCGGCTCCTCTCCGACAAGGAGCTAAGCGAGGGGTGGCTCCTCCTCTTCGACGGAAAAACCTTTTTCGGCTGGGAAGCGGAGCCGCTCATCGACCGCCGTCCCGCTGGAGTTCCCGACCCGAAGATCGCGATCACCCGCGGCAAGATGTCGATCGAAACCGAAATCCCGATTCGGGTTCGCACCCTCTTTACGCCGGTCTTCCCCTGGTCGCTTGAGTTCAGTTACACGAGCAGCGACGCGGTCGAGGCGGAACTGCTGATCGGCGTTCCTTCCTACGAAGACGGTAAGACGGTCGCCCGTCTGGTCGAAATTCCGCTTGAACCGGCTCCCGAGCCGAAGACGGTCATCTTCAGCGCCCCGGCGCTCGACGCGATGACGGTCGACGGTTACGCCGAGGAAGTTCCCGAAGTGATCGTTGCCGAAAAGGGGCTGACCCTCCTGATAACGAGCGGCAAGATCGAAATTTCCTCCTGCCGATTCTGCCAGAAGAAGACGCCGCTTTTCGACGGCGAGAGTTTGACCGGCTGGAAGACGGCCGGCGAAATCGACGCCTCCGTTTCGGACGACGCCGCCAACATCACCGGCGGGTCGGGCGACCTCGAATCGGAAAACCTCTTTTCGGACGGCGTCGTCTCGTTCGAGTTTCGCGAAAATGTGAGCCCGTGTAATTCCGGCTTCTTCTTCCGAACCGTTCCCGGAAGCGCGATGGACGGATACGAGTGCCAGATGAACAACGCGCCTCCCGAAGAAGACCGCGCGAAGTTCCTGGGGAACGAGACCGGGAGTATCTTCCGCCGCGCCCCGGCGCGGCGCGTCGTCGCCGATCCCGCCGACTGGACCGCGGTTTCGCTGATGGCCGACGGCAGTTTCTTCCGCACCTGGGTCAACGGGATCCCGACCCTCCTCTGGACCGACGAGCGAAAACCGGACGACAACCCCCGGAAAGGACTCCGGCTCGAAAAAGGGTCACTCCAGTTCCAGGGACACGACCCGTCGACCGACGTCTCCATCCGCAATCCCGCCGTTGCCGCGACCCGTCCCGACGAGGCCGAGGCGTTTGCCGAAACCGCCGCCGGGTTCGAAAAGCCGGCCACGTCCGATCCGGACGCCCCCGCGCTCGACGTTGAAAACGCCGCCTTCCTCGACTTTGAGGATCGGATGAATGACCTGAAAGAAAAGGGAATCAGCATTACCGATTTCCACATTCATCTGCGGGGGGGGATGACCGCCGAAAAGGCGCTTCTCCGACAGGATCAGACGGGGATCGGTTCGGCAGTACTCGAAAACGCCGGACACGAGTGGCCCCTTTCCGACAACGAAAAGATCGCCGCGTTCATCGACGAGGTCGAGGCCGCCAACACGGCGCGCGATGCGAACCGCCGAACTCTGGCCGTCGGTCTTCAGGTGAACGACCGCGACTGGTACACGGAAATCAGCCCCGAAAACCTCGCCCGGCTCGACTACATTCTGGCCGACTCGATGATCATGGGAACAGACGCCGAAGGGAAACCGCAGCGGCTCTGGCTCCTCCCCGCCGATACCCAGGTCGATCTCGGCACCTGGATGGAGGAGTACATGAACCACTGCCTGCGGATTCTGGACGAGCCGATCACAATTTTCGCCAACCCAACATATCTTCCCAAATTCGCCGAAGATCACTATGATGAACTCTGGACCGACGAGCGGATGGACAGGATCATCGACAAGGCGGTCGAAAAGGGGATCGCTCTCGAAATTCAGGCGGAATCCCCCTTCCCGAACGAACGCTTCGTCCGAAAGGCGCTCGAAAAGGGCGCGAAGATTTCGCTGGGCACAAACAACTTCGATCCCGTCCTGAAAAAACTCGATCGGTGGAACTGGGCATTCGACAATTTCAACCTGAACAACAGCAACATTCTCCAAAAAGAAGAGATTCTTAAATAGAAAGAGCGTTATGGACAAGAAGTATGACATCGGGCTGATGGGGCTGGCCGTGATGGGTCAGAACCTGGTACTCAATATGGTCGACCACGGCTTCAATGTGGCGGTCTTTAACCGAACAACCAGTAAGGTCGACGATTTTCTCGCCCTCGACGAGGTCAAGTCGAAGGGGGAGAAAGTTACCGGCGCGCACTCTCTGGAAGAGCTCGTCTCGAAGCTGAAATCCCCCCGGATCGTCATGCTCATGATCCAGTCGAAAAACGCGGTTCCCGCCTGTGAGGTGGCGCTCTATCCCGAATACGCCGCGGTCGACTCGGTCATCGCGCAGCTTCTCCCCCTCCTGTCGCCCGGCGACGTGATCATCGACGGGGGAAACACACAGTTCCTCGACACCGAACGTCGGACGAAGTTCCTGGCCCAGAAGGGAATCCGCTTTATCGGAACCGGCGTCTCGGGAGGCGAAGAGGGCGCGCGGAAGGGCCCGAGCCTGATGCCCGGCGGCGATCCCGAGGCGTGGCCGCTGGTCAAAGACCTGATGCAGTCGATCTCGGCCAAGGTCGGCCCGAACGGCGATATCCCCTGCTGCGACTGGGTCGGTGACCGCGGCGCGGGCCACTACGTCAAGATGGTCCATAACGGGATCGAATACGGCGATATGCAGCTGATCTGCGAGGCCTACTGGCTCCTGAAACACGCCGCCGGTCTTTCGAACGCCGAAATCGGCGCCGTCTTCACCGAGTGGAACAAGGGGGAACTCGACAGCTACCTGATTCAGATCACCCGCGACATCTTCACCGTCAAAGACAAGGAGACCGGAAAAGACCTGGTCGACGTCATTCTCGATACCGCCGGCGCCAAGGGGACGGGGAAATGGATGAGCCAGCTGGCGCTCGATTTGGGAGTGCCGAGCACGCTGGTCACCGAAGCGGTCTACGCGCGGTGTATTTCGGCGATGAAGGACCAGCGTCTGGCCGCCTCGAAAATCCTTTCCGGTCCGAAAAAGGCGTGGACCGGCGACAAGGCGAAGTTCGTCGAACAGGTCCGCCGTGCCCTCTACGCCTCGAAGATCTGCTCCTACGCCCAGGGGTTCGTTCAGATGCGCGCCGCCGCCGCCGAATACGGCTGGAACCTGAACTACGGCCCGATCGCCATGCTCTGGCGGGGCGGCTGTATTATCCGCGCGGTCTTTCTCGAACGGATCAAAGAGGCGTTCGACGCCAATCCGAACCTCGAGAACCTCCTACTGGCTCCCTACTTCAAAGATGCGGTCGAATCGGCGCAGGAGGGATGGCGCGAAGTGATCAAAACCGCGGTCGAACTCGGGATCCCCTGCCCCGGAATGACGACCGCCCTCACCTATTTCGACTCATACCGGAGCGCAAATCTCCCGGCGAACCTCCTCCAGGCGCAACGCGACTATTTCGGCGCTCACACCTACCGCCGGGTCGACAAGCCGGGCGAAGGCCCCTTCCATACCGACTGGATTAACGAAAGAGAGGTTTGAAATGTCAAGTGAAAAATATCTGGACGATCTTTTCGGGATGAAAGGCCAGACCGCCGTCGTGATCGGCGGCGCGGGCGCCCTGGGACTCTGCCTTTCGACCGGTCTGGGAAAGGCGGGAGCGAAGATCGTCATCGCCGACGTCCGGGAAGAAGCGTGCGTCGAGGCGATAAAAAAACTCGAATCGGAAGGGATCGAGGCAATTTATACGCTGGTCAACGTAACATCTAAGGAGTCGCTCACCGAACTGCGCGAAAAAGCGACCGCCTGGGGCGGCAAAGTCGACATCCTGGTCAACTGCGCCGGAATCAATGTCGGAACCCCGTTCCTCGAAGTCGACGCCGACAAGTGGGACGCGATCATGGCGGTCAACCTGAAGGGGACAATGCTCTCGTGCCAGGTCTTTATCGAGGGAATGCTCAAAACGGGGGGCGGCTCGATCCTGAACATCGGAAGCGTCAATTCGGACAAGCCCCTCTCGCGCGTCTTCGCCTACGCCGCCAGCAAGGCGGGGGTGGTCAACCTGACGCAGAATATCGCGCAGGAGTTCGCCACGCAGGGAATCCGCTGCAACGCGATCTGTCCCGGCTTCTTCCCCGCCGAACAGAACCGAAAGATTCTGGACGCCAAACGGGTCGAAAATATCATGAACGGAACCCCGATGCGCCGTTACGGCGATCCGTCCGAACTGATCGGCGCGGCGCTTCTGCTCCTCTCGCGCAAGGCGGGGAGCTACATCACCGGTTCGGCGCTCTACGTCGACGGCGGGTTCACCTGCAGCTGGTTCTGACCGCTGGCCTCCCCCGCCGACCGGGTCGGTGAAAAACGGATTTTTGAGGGATTTTATGGCAGAAAAACTTTTCGGCACTCGGTTCGGACGGCGCAGCGACCCCGGCCGCACCAGCGCTCCGACGATCCTTTCGGTCGAGGGGCTGGTGAAGATGTACGGAAAGCGTACCGTCGTCAACGGGATCAGCTTCGAAGTGCGGCAGGGTGAGGTGGTCGGGCTTTTGGGACCGAACGGCGCGGGAAAGACGACCAGTTTCCGAATGACATGCGGCCTGATCGCCTCAAACGGCGGAAAGGTCTATTTGGGGGAAAACGACGTTTCGTCCTGGCCGATGTTCCGACGGATTCGGGAAGGGCGGATGGGGTATCTGCCTCAGGATCGTTCGGTTTTCGGTTCCCTTTCGACCGAAAAGAACATCTACATGGCGATGGAGCTGTTGAAATTCCCCCGGTCGAAACGGAAAAAGAAGTGCGAAGAGCTCCTGAAAAAGTTCAATCTCTGGCACGTCCGCAAGACGATCGTCGGCGAAGGGGGAACCGGAGGGCTTTCGGGGGGAGAGCGCCGTCGTCTGGAAATCGCCCGCGCCCTCCTTTCCGAACCGCAGATTCTGATGCTCGACGAGCCGTTCGCCAACATCGATCCGATCACCGTCTCCGAAATCAGAAAGGTGGTTCGCGAACTGGCGAAGGAGGGGATTGCCGTGTTGGTCGTCGACCACAAAATCGAGACGATGACAAAGATCGCCGACTACTGCTACGTCATCTGCAAGGGGGAAGTTCTCTGTTCCGGCGACCCGATTTCAATCCTTTCGAACCCGAAAGCGCGCGAACTCTATTTCGGCGAAGATTCGGAAGGCCAGCTTGAAACCCTGAAGAAAGACCGCCTGAAAGAACGGGGTTTTTCCGAAGCGGCCGAGCCGACCCCGCGGCGGAGAGAGCGCGTCTGGCGCGTCCGCGAGACCCCCGACGCGGCTCACGCGGATGACGAAACGATCCGTCCCGTCGGCCGCCCGGAAAAAGGTTCGTTCATGGACGATTACTTCGAAGACGACGACCGGCCCCGCCGCCGCAAATAGTCCGGATCGCGCCCGCCGAAACGGCGGCGGGAAGAAATGCCCCCGCCCCGCGGACGAGACAGGAAGAAAATGTGCTTTTTTTGGGAGCTGGGGCGTTCCGCTGGGAGGATAGCCCCTTTTTTCCGAAAAAATCGGCTTAGAACCTAGTCAGTATCGCACTTGTCGTTATAATAGACTATTAGGGTTTCTTTAACCCGTCGAGAGCCTTTCCCCTTGCGCGGCCGACGGTCGGTCGCGCAAGACGGTAGCTTTCTACCCGTTTTTCCCCTCCGGAACCGCCGCTTGCGCTTGAACTCTTTCGGGAAAGTTTCGCGGCAGGTTCGTATTTTCGGATGATCCTTCCGGTCGGTCGGAAGGTATTTACGCACCACAATTTTTCAAAATCGTCAATGAGTTCACCAAACCAAAGAATCGATCCGAGTCTTGTCGAGCAGACAAAACAGCAGATCCGCACGTTGGTCGGCGAGATCTCAAAGATCTCGAAAACCGAAATCCCTCCCGAGGAGTTCCACAAGGAGTTTCTCCAGCGCGTCGTGGTCGCTCTGGCCGCCGAAGCCGGCGCCATCTGGACGGTCAATCCCGCCGGGCAGCTGGCTCTCTCCTACCAGATCAATATTCAGAAGACCCATTTGCACGAAGACGAAGAAGCGAATAAAAAGCACAGCCGTCTTCTGTACAATTTCCTCCGTTCCGAAGAGAACGAGTCGAGCGTTCTGCCGCACTCCGGCGGCGAGACCGAAGACTCTCCCGGGAACCCGACCGACTTCCTCGTTCTGTTCGGGAAGATCCGCACCGAGCTTGAAACGTTCGGTCTGGTCGAAATCTTCCAGCGTCCCGACGCGAGCCCGGCGACCCAAAAGGGGTATCTCCGTTTCGTCACGCAGGTCACCGACATCGCCGGCGAGTATTACAAGAGCCGTCAGCTGCGCAACTTCGGCGACCGCCAGTCCCTCTGGACCCAGTTGGAAGACTTCACGCGGAACATCCACAAGACCCTCGACATGCGCGAGACCGAATACGTCGTCGCCAACGAGAGCCGCCGTCTGATCGAATGCGACCGCGTCAGCATCGCCATCAAGCGGGGCCAGAAGTGCAAGATCGAGGCGGTCAGCGGCCAGGACATGGTCGACAAACGTTCGAACGCGGTCACCCTTTTGGGAAAACTCGCCACCGCCGTGGTCGCCGCCGACGAACCGATCTTCTACATGGGAGACACCACCGACCTCGCCCCTCAGGTCGAAGAAGCGGTTGAGGACTACGTCGACGAGTCGCACACCAAAATGATCGCAGTCTTCCCGCTCCGGCGCAAGAACGTCAACGAGGGGGACAGCGAAGAAACCGAGCAGGACAAAACCCCGAAGGAACCTCCGTTCGGCGCGATCATCATCGAACAGATCGAAGACAACCGCGTCCCCGACCGGATGAAAAAACGTATGGACGTCGTCGTCGAACATGCGCAGAGCGCGGTCGGCAATGCCCTGGATCACAACAGCGTCTTTCTGATGCCTCTCTGGCAGACGATCGGCAAATCGAAAGTCCTGGTCACCGCGCGAATGCTCCCCAAGACGGTCTCGGTGGCCATCGCGCTGCTGGCTCTGATCCTGGCGCTCATCTTCGTGCCGTGGAACTTCAACATGCACTGCGCCGGCACGCTCGAACCTGAAGTCCGGCGGAACGTCTTCGCCCGGGAAGACGGCAAGGTTGACGAAGTTCTCGTCCATCACGGTCAGGAGGTCGCAGAGGGGGAAGTCCTTCTCCGTATGACAAACAACGAGCTGGAAGCCGAAACCAAAAAGGTGGAGGGCGACCTGGCCGAGGTCACCAAGCAGATCGCCTCGGCCACCGAAATGGCGTATAAAACAAACGGCGAAAAAAACCGCGAAGGGGACAACGTCCAGATCCAGGGCGAGATCTCCCGTCTGGAAGTCCGCCAGAACGCGCTGAAAGTTCAGGAGGAGATTCTCTGGGAACGGTACAAAGATATGGAAGTCCGTTCGCCGATCTCCGGCACGGTCATGACATTCGACCTGACCGACCGCCTTCGGAGCCGTCCGGTTCAGAAGGGGCAATGCCTCCTGGAAGTCGCCCAGCCCGAAGGGAACCTGATCCTCGAACTCGATATGCCCGAAAAGAAAATGGGGCACGTCTCGGAATACCTCAAAAAGCTCCAGGCCAAAGACCCGAACGCCGAACTCGACGTCACTTTTGTCATGACGGTCGACTCGACGAAAAAGTTTAAGGGAAAGGTCTACGAGATCCACGACCGCGCGGGAAACAAGGGAGACGAGGGAACCGTCGTCGAAATGAAAGCGAAGATCAACAACCCGGAATCCCTTCCAGAATCGAAACGCGCCGGCGCAGCGGTTCGCGCCAAGATCTACTGCGGAAAACGCTCCCTGGGCTACGTCATCTTCAACGAGGCGATCGCCTACCTGCAGCGGACGGTCTTCTTCTGGTTCAAGTAACCGGACCTTTACAGGGGCAAAGCAACACAAAAGAAAATAAACGGTTCCCCGCGGAACCGACGGTTCATTGAGGAGTCAAACAGAATGAGTTTTGCATTGAAATCAAAGCGAACCGCGGCACTGGTTTCCGCCGCCGCGCTCTTCCTTTTCGCGCTGACATTCTCCTTCACCCCCGCGCGCGGGGATCTGCCCGAGATGTCGCTCTTCCCGGAAACCCCCGATCAGGCGCAAACCGCTCCGGCCGAAGAAGCTCAGCCCGCCCCCGAGGCGTCCGGCGAGTCTCTCCCTACCGAAACGACCGACGGGATGAACCTTGATATCGGTCGGCTCGACCGTTCGGGGCGCGCTTCCGGCGGCGACCGATCCATCACCTTTTCGGATCGTCCCCTTCCTCCGCCCGCCGCGCGTCCCCAGCAGCGGCTCAACATTCAGGTCAACGTGCCGCGCGACCGCGTGCCGATGCCGGAACTCGAAGCTCTCCCCCTCCCCGAAGGGGTTACGCTCGGCGAGAACGACGTCCTGGCCAAGAGCGCGCTGACCGAGATCCCGAAAGGGGAAGGTTACGAGGCGACCGTCAGCGCCAACACCCAGGGGAAACTGATCCTCCTCGGCCGGCAGAAGCGCGGCGAAAACGGCGAGCCGCTCCTGGATGAAGACGGAAACCCACAGATGATCCCGATGCATCGCGGAATGCAGGTTGAAGAGGGGGAAATCCTGGGCGTTCAGTTTAACCAGGCCGCTCACGCCCGGCGCACCGCCGCCGAGCGGGAACTCGAAGTCGCCAAAAAAGAGGCGGGCAAACAGCTCGAGGTCGAAGTCGCCGAGGCGAGTAAAAACGTCGCCCTCATGGAATACAAACGCGCCGTCAACGCCAACAAGCGGGTTCCGAATTCCGTTTCCGAAGACGAAGTCTGGCAGAAGCGGTTCGAATGGTACCGCGGCATGAAATCCGAAGATAAAGCGAAATACGACCTTGAAATCGCCGCCCTGGCGGTCGACGTCAAAGACGCGGCGATCGCCATTGCCGACGCCGAACTCGAAGAACGTCTGATCCGCGCGCCGCTGACCGGACAGGTCGACGACATTTTCAAGAACAAAGGGGAATGGCTCCGTGAAGGGGACAACGTCCTCCACGTTCTTCGTCTCGACAAAATCAACATTACCGCCAACTTCGACAGCGAGCAGGTCTCCCCCTCGATGATTCAGGGGAAAGCGGTCACGGTCTACGCCACCAAGGCGGGGATCGCCGAACCGCAGAAGATGGAAGGCGTGATCACCTACGCCCGCCCGATCCTGATGATGAATCGGTTCGTCGCCTACGCCGCGGTCAAGAACGTCAAAGTCGACGACAGCTGGGTTCTGATCCCCGGGATGCGCGTCAACCTGATCGTTCACAAAGACAAGGCGGCCGACCCCGCGACTTTCGGCGAATCGGAAGAATAGTCAAACCCGAACAGGTTCCAATAATATTTTATGGTAACACTTGCTGACAGCCTGGTCTCCAGTTCCGAACGGATCCTCGGTTTTTACGCCCGAGCCGACCTGACCGCCAAACGGGAACAGTATCTCGGCCGGTCGTACTGGATCGTCAAAGACCCGATCGGTCTGAAATACTTCCGGTTTCAGGATGAGGAGTACTACATCCTGAACCAGTTGGACGGTACGCGGAGTCTCGACACCATCAAGGACAACTTCGAGGCGGAATTTCCGCCCCAGAAGATCACCCTCGACGAACTTCAGAGCTTTATCGGGCAGCTCCACCAGAGCAACCTGATCGTCGCGGCGGTTCCGAACCAGGGGCACGAGCTTCTCAAACGGCGGAACAAGCGCCGCCGCCAGGAGATCCTCCAGGCCTGTTCGAACATCCTCTGCATCCGCTTTAAGGGGTTCGACCCGAACCGGATCCTCGACGCCATGCTCCCCTGGGTCCGTTGGTTTTTCCATCCGGTCACCCTCTTTTTCTGCCTCCTTTTGATGTTTTCGGCGCTGTCGCTCGTTGTCATGGAGTTCGACACCTTCCGCTCAAAGCTGCCGAACTTCCACCAGTTCTTCGGACTGAAAAACATCTTCCTCCTGACGATCACTCTGGGGTGTACCAAAGTGATACACGAATTCGGACACGGGCTTTCGTGTAAATACTTCGGGGGGGAATGCCACGAAATCGGGATCATGATCCTCGTTCTCACCCCGTGCCTGTACTGCAACGTCTCCGACTCGTGGATGCTCCCGAACAAGTGGCACCGCGCGGCGATCGGTCTGGCGGGAATGTACGTCGAGTGTGTCCTCGCCTCGATCGCGACCTTCGTCTGGTGGAACACCAACGAGGGACTGGTTCATTACCTGGCGCTCAACATCATGTTCATTTCGTCGGTCTCGACGATCATCTTCAACATCAATCCGCTTCTGCGTTACGACGGATATTACATTCTCTCCGACATTTTGGAGATCCCGAACCTGCGTCAGAAGGCGACCCAGATCCTCGCCTCGAAGTCGTCGCACTGGTTCCTGGGAATGGAAGAACAGGAAAACCCGTTCCTTCCTCAGCGGAACCAGATTCTCTTCGCCCTCTACACAATCGGCGCGGTGATGTACCGCTGGGTCGTGATGGTGTCAATCCTTTTCTTCGTTTACAAATTCTTCGATTCCTACGGCTTAAAAATCGTCGGGCAGATGATCGGGGCGATGTCCCTCTTCGGTCTGGTCGGGATGCCGATTTGGAAGATTGGAAAATTTTTCTGGGTTCCGGGAAGGATCTACCGCGTGAAAAAACTGAACTTCTACCTTTCCCTGACCGGCCTTTTGCTGATCGTCGCGTTTTTGATCTTTGTTCCGCTCCCCTACTCGGTCTACGCCCCTTGCGTCATTGACCTGCGGAGCGAAGCGACGCTCGCCGGAAACGTGCTCGTCCCGAAGACCGGCGGCGAACTTGCCTCGGTCGACGTCAATGAGGGACAGTTCGTCAAGAAAGGGGATAAACTCGCCGAACTTCGCAATCCCCTCCTCGAACAGGACCTGATCCGCCTGCGCGGGGAATACCGCGAGACGCAGATGCAGTACGAAACCTACGCCAACCTGCTCGAAGACTCGCGGGCGGCCGCCCAGCGGCAGGAGCTCTCCGAACGGATGAAGGCGCTCTCGATGATGATCGCCGCGCGTGAAAAGGAATGGGCTCAGCTGACGCTGACCGCTCCGGTCGACGGAATCGTCGTCTCGCCCGAATGGCGGATTGAGCAGCCCGAAAAAGGGGACGCGTTCTCGGCGAACCTCCCCACCTGGCACGGGACTCCCCTGCGTCCCGAAAACATGGGCGTCTTTTTGGAGCCGGGAGTCCAGTTCTGCTCGATCGGCGACCCCAAACAGCTCGAGGCGGTTCTGGTCGTCGACCAGTCGAAGATCAACTTCATTCAGAAAGATCAGACGGTGAAGGTCAAACTCGAAGAACTTCCGGGTGTGACGCTCACCAGCCGAGTCGATCAGACGATCGATATCGAACATCACAAGATGGAAAACGTCCCGATCCAGCTCTCGACCAAAGGGGGGGGCGCCGTCCCGACGACCTCCGAACAGGGCGGACTCGAAGTTCCCCAGTCTCCTTCGTTCCGGGTACGGGTCAATCTTGAAAATGACGACGAGATGATCAAGGTCGGCATGACCGGAAAGGCGAAAGTCAAGGTTGCGCCGCAGACGCTCGTCCAGCGATTCATCCGCCTGGTTCTGGACGTCTTCAACTTCAAACTCAACTGACGCGCCTTCCCGCGAAAAAGCCCTCGGTCGAGGGCTTTTTTCATAAGCTCGGCGCGCCGCCCCTCATATCGTCCGTCATGCCGCAAAAGTCCGAAAAATCTCTTCCGACGGGTTCGAAAAGCCCCAAATCGAAATTTCGCAAGAAGCGGGTTCTCTTTCTGATCGAGACCTCGACCAGTTACGGGCGCGATCTTCTCAGCGGCGCCTCACGCTACGCGCACGAGCGGAACGAGTGGGATTTCATCGTCGTTCCGCGCGGAATCACTGAAATGCCGGAAACGGTCATTAACTGGCACGGCGACGGCGTGATCGCCCGCACGTCGGATAAGCGTGCGCACGATTTCATCAAGCGGCGGATCAAGTGCCCCGTGGTCGAACTCTACAGCGTGGTGAAGACCGAAATCTACTGCGACGAACGGGCGATCGTCCGAATGGCGCTCGACCATTTCGAAGAACACTGCTTCGAAAACGTCGGCTTCTTTTCGATCGGACAAACCCGCTGGATCGTCGAACGGGAACGGCACTTCAAGGAAGAAGCGATCGCGCGCGGATTCTCCCCCCACATCTTCATCGAAAAAACGGCGCGGAAAGACCCGACCTGGTACCCCATCTGGAACGAAAAATACGACCCCGCGCTCCGCGCATGGCTCGAAGAGCTCCCCAAGCCGATCGCCATTTTTACCGCGAACGACCACCAGGCGGTCCACCTGATCAACGGGTGCAATAACCTGGGATACCGAATTCCCGAAGAGATCGCCGTTCTGGGGATAAACAACGATACCCTGTTGTGCGACATTATCTCGCCGACCCTTTCGAGCATCGACCAGAACGCCCGCGAAGTCGGTTACGAGGGGGCGCGCCTTCTCGATATGAAAATGAACGGCATCGACTGCACCGGCTACGAGAAGGGGCTTCTTCCCGTTCGGGTTGTCACACGCGAGTCGACCGACGTCTTCGCGATGAAAAACCCCGACGTCAACCGCGCGCTCCACTTTATTCGCGAGTTCGCCACCACGGGGATCCGCGTGACCGACGTTCTCCATGAGGTCAACCTGACCAGCCGCACCCTGGAACGCTACTTCAAGGAATCGCTCGGTCACACCCCCGAGCGGGAAATCCTCATGACAAAACTCCGTCACGCGTCGTGGCTTCTGGTCACGTCGAACCTGCCGAATCATCGGATCGCCGAGCTCTCCGGTTTTTCAAACGACCGTTATTTTTGCTACCTGTTTAAAAAGGAAAAAGGGATGACCCCGCAGCGGTACCGCCGCGAAAACAAAAGTTCCGGGGCGGTCGCCTGGGACAATTCCTCCGAGGAAACGTAAAATCCCCCTGTTTCCTTTCGAAAGAAATTCCGTTTGTAACGGTTTTCTTCCCCGTCGCTTTTCCGTATCGCGCCTTTCGCCCGTCTTGTCGAAATTTTGAAATTATTTTTTATAATTTTGTCGGATTTTTTATGTTGTCGAGGTCTGATTCGTCATGTATAGTACTTGTATGATACGTTGATTCCCTTTGATAACCCGTTCCCGAACCTTAAAAATTTTTCATTCCCAATAAAGGAGGCCGTTCTCCGAACGCCTCCGTGTGTATAGCGATCGGGTTATCGCAATTGTGTCATCAGGAGTTTTAAATGTTTCCTCACTGAAAATGCCTCAGGGGGGGCGGCGATGCGGTTTCGTCTTTTGATGAAAGACCGGCGCGGCGGTTCTTTGACGGCGTTTTCCCTCTCTCCTTCCGTTTTCGCTTTTCCGAAGGCTCAAGTCTTCGGGGGAACCGTTCGGCGGGACAGAGTACAAAACACGATGAACACACCGTTATGCAGACAATGGCTATCACTCTTTCCGATCAGGAACGCGACTCTCTGAGGAAGATTGTGCGCAGCAACCATTCCGAATCCCGCCAGGTTCTCCGGGCGAAGATCGTTCTTCTCGCCGATAAGAAAAAGCGAAACAAGGACATTGCCGAAAAACTCAGAATATCGATTCAGAAGGTCGCCCGCTGGAAGAA
>JAGCAH010000011.1 GCA_017652805.1 Thermoguttaceae bacterium
CCCGTAAGACCGGCGGCAAACGTCACCGTCGTATTCGTCCCGGTATTGTAGATAATGGTGCCGTTGTCGTACGACATCGTTCCGTCAGTCTTATAGTAGACCGTCAGCGCTTCGCGCAGTGAAATCAGGCCGTCGTACGCGTCGACCGTGTCCCCCGAGGTCGTTACGACCATCGACGGAATCTCAGGACCGCTGATCTCGACCTGGAAGTCTTCGCTCGCCGGGCTCACCGTGTAGTTCGACGCGTCGGCCCCCGTAAGACCGTAGGTCACCGTAATGTCCCAAATACCCGGCTGAGAGCTCGGCAAGACGCCCGAGGCGGTCACCGTCACATCGTCCCCGTCGGCGATCCCCGTCACCTCGCCAAGCTCGATCTGGGCCGTCGTCGTCCCGTCGAATTCCTTGTCCCAGACAAACGTCCCATCGACCGAGATCGTCGCGGGCGTGATCGAAAGAACCGCACTGCCCGACCATTCGGCGTGACCCGTCCGCTGAACCTTCACGTAGACCGTGTACTGACCGACATTCGTAAATTCCGGAACCGAAGCGCCATAAGTCGTACCGTCCGTCGAGTACAGAACGGCGTCACCTTCAAGCGTTCCGCCCACCGTAATCGACTGCGCCGAAGCGTTATAAACAACCGTCTTCCCCGTAATTGAGAATTCCGGAGCCGGAAGTTCGTCGATACTGGCGCTGAACGTCTGAGCGGCCGGGGCGAAGTAGTTCACCGCGGCGTCCCCGGTCAGCGTATACGAAACCGTCACGTCATAAGTCCCGACATCCGCCGACGGGAACGCGCCCGAGGCGGTCACACCGACCGACTCCCCTTCCAGAACGCCCGAAAGGGTTCCGACCGTGATCGACGCGGTATCCGTCCCGTCGTAATCCTTATCCGCAACGCTCGTCCCACTGATCGAGAGCTGGATCTTGTTAATGTTTGCGGTTGTCGTCTCATTCGCCGAAAGGACATAATTCCCGGACTGAGCACCGCCAAGAACATACGTCAGATTAACGGTCTTCCCTTCTCCTGCCGCCGCATCAACGAATTCACCGCTCACCGTAACGGTAATTACATCTTCACCCAGGACGCCCGAGAACGTCACACCAGTCGTCGCCGAGACATTGCCGTCATAGGTCTTATTTTGAGCGGTCCCAACCGCCGTAATCGTCGCGGGCGTGATCTTCAAAACTGCGCTGCCCGTCCAGTCGTTGTAGTTAACGCGCTGAACCTTCGCGTAAACCCTGTATTCACCGACATTCGTGTATTCCGGAACGTCAACGGAGTAGTTTTCGCCGTCAATCGAATAGAGAATCGTATCGCCCGACTGCGTGCCGGTCACTTCGATAGACCGAGCGTTAGCGGTATAAACAACGGTCGCGTCCTTAAACTCAACCGTAAAGTCGACCGGCTTAATCTTCGCGCTGACCGTGTCAGCCGCCGGAGCAAGATAGTTCCCGGCGTCGTCGCCAGAGATCGAGTACGTCACCGCAACATCATAAGTACCGACGTCCGCCGACGGGAACGCGCCCGAAGCCGAAACTGTAACCTTATCCTGACCGACAACTCCGGCAACATCGCCGAGCGTGATCGCGGCGGCGGTTGTGCCGTTGTAATCCTTATCCGCAACGCTCGTCCCGCTGATCGTCAGCTGGAGTTTGTTGATATTCGCCGTCGCCGTCTCGTTCGCCGAAAGGACATAGTTCCCCGCCTGCGCACCGCCAAGGACGTACGTCAGATTAACGGTCTTACCTTCCGCCGCGG
>JAGCAH010000078.1 GCA_017652805.1 Thermoguttaceae bacterium
CAAGACGCCGCTTTCGCGGCCGAGTTCAACGCCGACGTCTCGCGCGAAAAGATTGCCGAGGTTTACGCCGAGGCGCTTGCGGGCGCCTGCGATGCCGTGCAGGCCGATTTCGACTCGGTCTTGGAGGAGTTCGCCTCTCTCTTCGCCGATGTCTTTGCCGCCTGGCCGAAGCTGGAAGAGATTTTCAATTCGGCAATGGTTTCGGCCGGCGAGAAGAGCCGTATTCTCGACGAGATTCTCGGTTCGTCGAGTGAAATGTTTCGGAACTTCCTCAAAACGGTCAACCGCCGGGGGCGGCTCGATCTGCTTCGCGATATGTACCGCCAGTGCGCGGTCCTTTCGCGGCGGCGCCATGGTCATGTCGCCGTTCAGATCACCACCGCCGCGCCGCTCGACGAGGCGGTCCGCGAGTCTCTGGTTGCCCAGTTGCGCAAACTGGTTAAGGGCGAGCCGGATATCACGGCCGTGGTCGATCCCGAGACGATCGGCGGAATCATTGTCCGCGTCGGAGACACCCTCTTCGACGCTTCCATCGCAACCCAACTGAAAAACGTGCGCCAGCAAATGATTGACAGGAGCGCTCATGAAATTCAAAGCAGACGAAATAGCTTCAGTAATACAGAAGGAAATTGAACAGTTCGAGACCCATATCGACGTGCGCCAGGTCGGCCGCGTGATCGAAGTGGGCGACGGTATTGCTCAGGTCTACGGGCTGACCGGCGTGATGTCGGGCGAAATGCTCGAGTTCCCCGGCGGCGTCCGCGGGCTGGCGTTTAACCTCGAAGAGAACAGTGTCGGCGTCATCATCCTCGGCGACTACCTGAAGATTCAGGAAGGGGACGAAGTCCGCACCACCGGCGAACTTCTCCGTGTGCCGGTCGGCGATGCGGTTCTCGGCCGTGTGATCGACCCGCTCGGCAACCCCCTCGACGGCAAAGGCCCCATCGCGGCGTCGGAATACCGCTTCGTCGAAGAGAGGGCACCCGGTGTTGCCGACCGCCAGCCGGTCCGCGAATCGCTCCAGACGGGGATCAAGGCGATCGACTCGATGACCCCGATCGGGCGCGGTCAGCGCGAGCTGATCATCGGCGACCGGAAAACGGGGAAAACCCAAATCGGCGTCGATACGATCATCAACCAGAAAGGGAAAGACGTCAAGTGCTTCTACGTGGCGGTCGGCCAGAAAGACTCGACCGTGGCCGGAATCATCGACACACTCCAGCAGCACGGCGCGATGGAATACACTACCGTGATCGTCGCCGGCGCCAGTTCCCCCGCGCCGCTTCAGTATATCGCGCCTTACGCGGGCACTTCGATGGCCGAGTACTTCATGTATAAAGGCCAGCATGCCCTGATCGTTTACGACGACCTTTCGAAACAGGCGGCCGCCTACCGTGAACTCTCGCTGCTGATGCGCCGCCCGCCGGGGCGCGAGGCGTATCCGGGCGACGTCTTCTACTGCCACAGCCGTCTGCTCGAACGTTCGGCAAAACTTTCCGACGACTTGGGGGGCGGTTCGCTGACCAGCCTGCCGATCGTCGAAACCCAGGAGGGCGAAGTTTCCGCCTATATTCCGACGAACGTCATCTCGATTACCGACGGGCAGATCTACCTGCAGCCCGACCTCTTCTTCCGCGGCCAGCGTCCGGCGATGAATGTCGGGATCTCGGTTTCCCGCGTCGGCGGTTCGGCGCAGATTCCCGCGATGAAACAGGTTGCCGGCGGCCTTCGCCTCGACCTGGCGGCGTTCCGCGAACTCGAAGCGTTTGCCCAGCTCGGTTCCGACCTCGACGCCGCCACACAGGCGCGCCTCGACCGCGGCTACGCGATGAATGAGCTCCTGAAACAGGGTGTCTGCAAACCGCTCGACGTCATCGACGAAATCTTCGTGCTTTATGCCGGCACCCACGGGTTCATCGACGCGATTCCGCTTAAGAAGATCGCCCAGTGGGAATCCGATTTCCTCGCCTTCCTGCACGACCGGAAACAGGAGACCTGGAACAAGGTCAACGAAGCGCGGAAACTCAATCCCGAGCTGAACGCCGAAATCGAAGAGGCGATCAGCGCTTTCAACGAGGAATTCAAAGCGTCTCTCTGAGTTGGGCGCTCCAAACGGAACGTCTCAAACACGGAGTCCCTGACAGTTTAAAGAAAAAGCGAATCGATGGCAAAAGCAAGAGCGCTTGACAAACGACGGAAGTCTATCCGGAACATCCGCAAGATTACGCGGACGATGGAGCTGGTGGCGACGGCGCAATTCCGCAAGGCGATGGAACGCGCGGTTTCGGCGGGTGCGTACACCCAGCGGATCGCGGCCATGGTCGCCGATTTGGCGCGCGCCGGCACATCGGTCTCCCATCCGCTTCTCGAAGAGCGGAAGACGAAAAACGGCGCGGGTCTGCTGATTCTCACAGCGAACCGCGGAATGTGCGGCGGGTACAACTCGTCGATTCTGCGGCTGGGGCATCGGCGCGCCGACGATCTCAAAGCCGGTTACGAAAAACTTCAGATTCTGATCTCCGGAAAGCGGGGGATTTCCTACGCCAAAGACCGGGGCATTGAACTGGCCGCCTCGTTCGACCAGTTCAACGACAAGCCGCAGTTCAGCGAAGTGGTGGCGATCGCCGATCAGGTTCTCGCCGATTACCTGGCAGGGAAGATCGACCGTTTCGATGTCGCCTACATGAAGTTCCTCTCCGTGTCGAAGCAGGTGCCGGTTGTCGAGACGCTCCTTCCCCTTTCGGAACTGGGCGGCGAAGCCGAAAGCGAAAGCCCGGCGAAGAAGGGGGCCGAGTACGAGTTCCTTCCTTCCCCCGAGTCGATTCTCGAAGAGATTGTTCCGACCGCGTTCCGGGTGAAGCTCTTTAAGTGTTTCCTCGACGCCGCCGTGGGCGAACAGATCGCCCGCCGGGTGGCCATGAAGGCGGCGACCGACAATGCCGACTCGATGATCAGTATTCTGACCACGACCTACAACCGTGCCCGCCAGGGGCAGATCACCAACGAGATCATCGAGGTGGTCAGCGGCGCCAGCGCATTGCAGGGGTAATCTTTGCGGGCGCGAAAGCCGGTTTCCACACCGTTTCACAAAACAAATTTCCATCACAGGTTAAATTTTAGCTAGGCAAGTTTTGACGATGAGTGCAACAGCAACGGAAAAAAATATCGGCCGTATCACACGCGTGATCGGGTCCACGTTCGATGCCGAGTTTTCGGAAGACGCTCTTCCGGCAATTTACAACGCGGTCAAAATCGACAGCAAGCAGGGGAATGTCACGATCCACCTGACCGGGGAAATCCAGCAGCACCTCGGCGGCGGCAAGGTCCGCTGCGTGGCGCTGGGGAGCACCGACGGCCTGGTCCGCGGCATGGAATGTGTCGATACCGGCGCGCCGGTCACGGTTCCGGTCGGCAACGCGACCCTCGGGCGCGTCTTCAATCTGCTCGGCGAACCGGTCGACAAGGGCGGCGAGGTCAAAGCCGAAGAGTACCGCCCGATCCACCAGCCTGCGCCGGAACTGGCCGATCTTTCGACGAAGACCGAAATCTTCGAAACGGGGATCAAGGTCATCGACCTCCTGACCCCGTTCGTCCGCGGCGGCAAGGCCGGCCTGTTCGGCGGCGCCGGCCTGGGGAAGACGGTCATCCTTCAGGAGCTGATCGCCCGTATCGCCAGCGCGCACGGCGGCGCTTCGGTTTTCGCCGGCGTCGGCGAACGGACCCGTGAAGGGAACGACCTGTGGCGCGAAATGAAAGAGGCGAAGATCGGCAACACCGGCCAGTCGGTTATCGACCGGACCACGATGGTCTTCGGCCAGATGAACGAACCGCCGGGGTCCCGTCTGCGTGTTGCTCTTTCGGCGCTGACGATGGCCGAGTACTTCCGCGACAATCTCGGTACCGACGTCCTTTTGTTCATCGACAACATCTTCCGTTTCTCGCAGGCCGGTTCCGAAGTTTCGGCGCTTCTGGGGCGTATGCCTTCGGCGGTCGGTTACCAGCCGACCCTTGCCTCCGAAATGGGCCAGCTTCAAGAGCGGATCGCCTCGACCAACAAAGGCGCGATCACTTCGGTGCAGGCCGTTTACGTGCCCGCCGACGACCCGACCGACCCGGCGCCGGCCACGGCGTTCGGCCAGCTCGACGCGTTCGTCTACCTGGAACGTTCGATTTCCGAAAAGGGGATCTATCCCGCGGTCGACCCGCTTGCCTCGTCGAGCCGCGTTCTCGACCCGCAATACGTCGGCCAGCGCCATTACAACTGCGCCCGCCTGGTTCAGCAGACGCTCCAGCGGTACCGCGAACTGCAGGATATCATCGCCATTCTCGGCGTTGACGAACTCGGCGAAGAGGATAAACGCGTGGTCCATCGCGCCCGCCGCATGGAACGTTTCCTTTCGCAGCCGTTCCTCGTCGCCGAAGTCTTCACCGGCAAGCCGGGCGAAATCACCCCGCTCGAAGACACGATCCGCTCGTTCGAAGAGATCGCCGCCGGGAAGTGGGATCATCTTCCCGAACAGGCGTTCATGTATGTCGGTTCGATTGA